>JBMOGN010000031.1:0-22406 GCA_049318345.1 Rubrivivax sp.
ACGCGCGATGCGGCCCTTGCCGCGATGAACGCGGCGCTGCGCGAAGAAGGCCTCATCCGCGCCTGGCGCGACGAGCCCTTCTCGCTCTTTCACCCTGCCGACGGCCGCGTGCTCGCCACCATGGAGCGCGCCTCGACACGCTTTTGGGGCACGCTCACGCTCGGGGCGCATGCCAACGGCTTTGTTGCCGACGCCACGGGCCGGCCGACCCACCTGTGGATCGCGCGGCGCGCCTGGAACAAGGCCACCGACCCCGGTTGCCTGGACAACCTCATCGGCGGGGGCGTGCCCCACGGGCAGACGCCCCTGGAGACGGTGGTGCGCGAGGGCTGGGAGGAAGCGGGCCTGCAGCCCGCGCAGATGAAGCGCCTGGCCACCGGACGCGTGATCGAGCTCGACCGCGACGTGCCCGAGGGCCGGCAGTTCGAGCGGCTGCACGTCTACGACCTCGAACTCGACGCGGGCGTGGTGCCCGCCAACCAGGACGGCGAGGTCGCGCAGATCATGCGCATCGAGGTGGAAGAAGCCGCACAGGTGGCGTTGTCCGGGCAGATGACGGTGGACGCCGCGCTCGTCACGTTGGACTTCCTGCTGCGCCGCGGCGCGCTGCCCGAGACGCAGCGGCGCGCCCTCGCCCCCCGGCTCGGGGCCCTGGTGGCATGCGCTGGGCCTGTAGCAGCCGGCGACCGCTGCGGCCGCCACCCTGACGGCAGCGGGCGTCGCATCTAGGGTTTGTACCGACGGCGCCGCGATGGGCGCCCCACGACAGTAAGGGGTTACGATCCGGCGACACAATCCGTTCGCTTTTTCTCCCCAGGATTCCATCAAGGAGCCACCATGACCCTGAAGTCCCAGCAGCCCGCTGCGCGTCGCCGCTTCCTCAAGAACGCCTCGGCTGGTGCCGTGGGTGCCGTCGCGGCCGCTGCGCCGATGGTCAGCAGCGCGCAGACCGTTTCGTTCCGCTTCCAGAGCACCTGGCCCGCCCGGGACATCTTCCACGAGTACGCCAACGACTTCGCCAAGAAGATCAACGACATGGCGGGTAACCGCCTGAAGATCGAGGTGCTGCCCGCTGGCGCCGTGGTGCCGGCGTTCCAGCTGCTCGAGGGCGTGGCCAAGGGCACGCTCGACGGCGGCCATGGCGTGGTGGCCTATCACTACGGCAAGAACTCGGCCCTGGCCCTGTGGGGTTCCGGCCCGGGTTTTGGCATGGACCCCAACATGCTGCTGTCGTGGCACTACTACGGCGGCGGCGAGGCGCTGCTGCAGGAGATCTACAAGGCCACGAACATCGACGTCGTGTCCTTCCTGTACGGCCCGATGCCCACGCAGCCCTTCGGCTGGTTCAAGAAGCCCATCGCGCGCGTGGAAGACGTGCGCGGCATGAAGTTCCGCACGGTGGGCCTGGCGGTGGACATGTACACCGACATGGGCGCGGCCGTGAACCCGCTGCCTGGCGGCGAGATCGTGCCGGCGCTGGACCGCGGCCTGATCGACGGCGCGGAGTTCAACAACGCCTCCTCCGACCGCATCCTGGGCTTCCCCGACGTGGTGAAGAACTGCATGCTGCAGTCCTTCCACCAGAGCACGGAGCAGTTCGAGATCCTCTTCAACCGCGCCAAGTACAACGCGCTGCCGGGCGAGCTCAAGAAGGTCATCGACCACGCGGTGGAGGCCTCCAGCGCCGACATGAGCTGGAAGGCGGTTGACCGCAACTCCAAGGACTACGCCGAGCTCAAGCGTGCAGGCGTGAACTTCTACAAGACGCCCGATGCGATCCTGCGCGCGCAGCTCGCCTCGTGGGACAAGATCATGGAGAAGAAGTCGGCCGAGAACCCGCTGTTCAAGAAGGTGCTCGACAGCCAGCGCGCCTTTGCCCAGCGTGCAGGCGCCTGGCAGAACGACTACCTCGTCGACTTCAAGATGGCGTACAACCACTACTTCGGCCGCCGCTGATCGCAGCCACCGGCCGAGCACAGGCCACCGGTGCCCGTCAGGCCCGGTGGCCTTTTCGTTGGAGCCCCGAGGACCGCCTCTCATGCAGAAACTCTTGCTCGCCGTCGACCGCATGTCGACCTGGCTGGGCCAGGCCTTCGCCTGGCTCATCGTCACGCTCACGCTGATGATCACGTGGGAGGTGTTCTCGCGCTACGTGCTCAACCGGCCGCACGACTGGGCGCTGAACCTGCAGATCATGATGTACGGCACCCTCTTCATGATGGCCGGGGCCTACACGCTGAGCAAGAACGGCCACGTGCGCGGCGACGTGCTCTACGGCTTCTTCCGCCCGCGCACGCAGGCCTGGATCGACCTCGTGCTCTACGGCCTGTTCTTCCTGCCCGGCGTGGTGGCGATGACGTGGGCCGGCTGGGAGTACGCCACCGAGTCGCTGGCCATCCGCGAGAAGACCTTCTCGGCCACGCCGCTGCCGCTGTACCCCTTCAAGTTCGTGATCCCGATCGCCGCGGGCATGCTGCTGCTGCAGGGCTTCGTGGAGATCGTGCGCTGCATTGCCTGCATCCGTGACGGGCAGTGGCCTTCGCGCGAGCAGGACGTGGAAGAGGTGGACGTGGACAAGCTCAAGCAGATGGTTCAGGTCAAGGACGAGGACATCGCGGCGCTGGACAAGTTCGTCGCCCCTGGCCCCGCTGCGGGAGGCACGAAGTGAAGATACGCAAGGAACTGTGGTTCGGCTTCGTCCTGATGGGGCTCATCATCGCGGGCACCGCGGTGATGCTGCTGTCGGCCGACAAGCTCTCCAGCGGCCACCTCGGGCTGATGATGCTGGCTCTGGTGGTGGTGGCCATCATGTTGGGCTTTCCCACTGCCTTCACGCTCATGGGCATGGGGATGATCTTCACCTGGCTTGCCTACGAGCGCGATGCCACGAAGACGCTGGACCTGATGGTGCAGTCGGCCTTCAAGGTGATGAGCAACGACGTGCTCATCTCGATCCCGCTGTTCGTCTTCATGGGCTACCTCGTGGAGCGGGCCAACCTGATCGAAAAGCTCTTCCGGAGCCTGCACCTGGCACTGGCCCGTGTGCCGGGGTCGCTCGCGGTAGCCACGCTCTTCACGTGCGCGGTCTTTGCCACCGCCACCGGCATCGTCGGCGCGGTGGTCACGCTCATGGGGCTGCTTGCGCTGCCGCAGATGCTGCGCGGGGGCTACGACGTGCGCGTCTCGGCAGGCGCCATCACGGCCGGCGGGTGCCTGGGCATCCTGATTCCGCCCAGCGTCATGCTGATCGTCTACGGCGCCACGGCCGGCGTGTCGGTGGTGCAGCTCTACGCGGGCGCGTTCTTCCCCGGGCTGATGCTCGCGGGCCTGTACATCGTCTACGTGATCGTGCTGGCCAAGATCAAGCCGAACCTGATGCCACCGCTGTCGGCACAGGAGCGCTTCGTGCCGCTGCCCCCGCTGACCGAGCGCGTGTCGCAGGCGGTGTCCAACACGGCGCTGCCGGCGCTGCTGCGCGCGCTCAAGGGCCGGCGCAACCTGGACGTGCCTGCGCCCTACCTGCTCAAGCAGCTGGGCGTGGCGCTGTTGCCGCTGGCCTTCTTCGCGCTCGTGGCCGCCTGGAGCTGGCACCTCAACACGCGCCCGAGTGAGGCGGCGGTGGCTGCCGCCGAGGCGGCCGCCCTGAGTGCGGCCGATCGCGCGGCACGCCAGGCCGCACCTGCGGCCACCACGGGCCTGCAGTCGCCGCCTGGCGCCGAGGCAGGCGGCGTCAAGGAGCCTCCCGGGGCAGGAGGCGGCCTGAAGGAACCCCCAGGCGCCAGTGGCGGCATGAGCGAGCCGCCGGGTGCGGCTGGAGGCCTCAAGGCCCCCCCCGATGCGGGCAGCGGGCTCAAGGAACCCCCAGGCGCAAGCGGCGGCCTGACAGAGCCGCCCGGTGCGAGCGGCGGCGTCAGTGCGCCCCCGGGTGCGGCAGGCGATCTCAAGGAGCCTCGTGGCGCGGCGCCTGCAGCAGTCGCCCCGGCTCCCACGGGTTCGCCCGCTCCGGCAAACGTCGCCGAGCCACCGCGCACACCGGCAACCACGGGCTGGTGGATCGGCTTCGGGGTGGGCGTGGCCGCGCTCGTCCTGTTCTACGCCGTGTTGAGCTTCCAGCGCCTGGAGGTGTTCAAGATGCTGCTCGGGAGCTTCTTCCCGCTGCTCGTCCTGATCCTGGCGGTGCTGGGCTCGATCGTCTTCGGCCTGGCCACCCCAACGGAGGCAGCAGCGGTCGGGGCCTTCGGCGGCTTCCTGCTGGCCGTGGCCTACAAGCAGTTCAACATGACCGTGCTCAAGGAGTCCGTGTTCCTCACGGCCAAGACGAGCGCGATGGTGTGCTGGCTGTTCGTCGGCTCGGCCATCTTCTCGGCGGCCTTCGCGTTGCTGGGCGGGCAGGAGCTCGTCGAGAAGTGGGTGATGTCGCTCAACCTCACGAAGACCGAGTTCCTGATCCTGAGCCAGGTCATCATCTTCATCCTGGGCTGGCCGCTGGAGTGGACGGAGATCATCGTGATCTTCATGCCCATCTTCATACCGCTGCTGGACAACTTTGGCGTGGACCCGCTCTTCTTCGGGCTGCTGGTGGCGCTGAACCTGCAAACAGCCTTCCTCTCGCCGCCGGTGGCGATGGCGGCCTTCTACCTGAAGGGGGTGAGTCCGCCCCATGTCACGCTGAACCAGATCTTCGCCGGCATGATTCCCTTCATGGGCATCCAGATCGTGGCCATCGTGCTGCTGTACAACTTCCCGGGCATCGGGATGTGGCTGCCGCAGGTGCTCTACAGATAGCCTGGATGCCGCCGGCCCTCTCGAGAGCCGCGGCAGGTCCCCCTGTTTTTCGGCAGGCTGAAAAATAGGGGGGTCTCGGAGTGGGAATGTTATAACCTCCGCAGGTTGTCATCACGACCGGTCCGGCCACTAGGGGGGTGTCTCCACGCAGAGACCCCGGCGGGACCTGGGAAGAATCGCACGCCGCCCACGCCGTTCACCCGGTGTGGGCGGCGTCTTTCCTAGGGGCCCTCGACGGGGTCGTGCGGCAGCCTGTCGCAGCCTGCCGCACTCCGTCGCACGCCCACCGGCTTGCGTCGCAGGGCGGCTGCGAGCGGGGCGGCCGGCCGCTAGAGTGACCCGCATGACGCCTCCCCCCTCCATGCCCTCTGCACCCTCCCCCTACGGCTCCCCCGGCGCAGGCGGCCCGGGCAGCCGCTGGCGGCGCTTCGCGGACGCCTGCGTCGTGGCCTTCCACCGCTATGCCTCGTGGCTCGTGACGATCAGCTGGCTGCGCTTCTTCGTGCTGGCCGTGCTGCTGATGATCGCCGCGTCGATCCTGAAGTCGATCCCGCCCTTCAGCTGGCGCATCAGCGAGGTGGTGGAATCCCCGCCGCCGGCCCCGAAGAAGCCGGCGCCCCCGGCCACGCCCAAGCCCCCGCGCGAGCCGGTCATCAAGATCGAGAAGCCGCAGCCCGGCACGCGCCCCGAGGGCGTGGACATTTCCATCGACGAGCGCGGCATCCGCATCCGGCCGCGTGCCGCATCGGCCCCGGCGCCGGGTGCTTCCGCCCCTGCCGCCACGCAGGGGGCGCGCGCGGCGTCCTCGGCCGCCTCCTCGAGCGCGTCCACCTCGGTCTGGCAGGAGATCAAGCGCGGGGCGCAGGACGGCTGGAAGGAGGGCGAGCCCCCCCAGATCGTGATCACCGTGCCGCCGGGCAGCGACAGCGATGGCGTGCGCCAGGCCGTGCGCGAGGCCGAGCAGGCCATCCGCGAGGCGATGCAGGAGGCGCGCGAGGCCCGGGAGGAGGCGCAGCTCGCCCAGCTGGAGGCCGAGCAAGCCGCGTCGGATACCTTCCACACCCGCATCCGCGTCGTCAAGTTCGGTGAGTTCCTGACCGACCTGGCGCTGCTGTGGATCCTGGCCTCCATCGTCATCAAGATCACCTACAAGGGCCGCATCCAGGCCGAGGTGAAGGCCGCGCGGGCCGCCGAGACGGCCGAGGCCGAGTCGCTCAAGCGCCAGGTGGTGGAAGCGCGCATGGCCGCGATGCAGGCGCAGGTCGAGCCGCACTTCCTCTTCAACACGCTGGCCAGCATCGAGCACCTGATCGAGACCGACCCGAAGCGCGCCGCGCAGATGCAGAGGAACCTGATCGCGCTGCTGCGCGCGAGCATGCCCACGATGCGCGAGGCCAACCACGGTAGCCCGCGGCACCTCGGGCGCGAACTGGAGGTCATCCGGCCCTACCTGGAAATCCTCAAGGTGCGGATGGAGGAGCGGCTGAGCACCGCCATCGAGATTCCCGAGGGCCTGCTGTCGGCCGAGTTCCCGCCCATGATGATCCAGACTCTCGTGGAGAACGCCATCAAGCACGGCCTGGAGCCCAAGCCCGAAGGCGGCACGCTCAGCGTGAGGGCCGAGATCGTGCACGGCAAGCTCGCCGTGAGCGTGGCCGACACCGGGCTGGGCTTCGCCGCCGCCCCCACCGCCGGCACCGGCGTGGGCCTGGCCAACATCCGCGAGCGGCTGCAGCTGCTGTACGGCGGCTCGGCCTCGCTGACGGTGGCGGCCAACCAACCCTGCGGCACGGTCGTCACGGTGAGCGTGCCCTACCGAAGCCTGGAAGGAGCGGCCGAATGAGCCTGTCCCGGACTGTCCTGCGCGGCCTGCTGGGAGCCGCACTCGCACTGGCGCTGCTGCTGGCCGCCGTCGCGACGGTCTCCGGCTGGGTCGGCGGAGTCGGCTGGGTCGGCTGGGACGAGCCGGTGCGGATCTACGTCGACGGCGAGCAGGTCTTCGGCGGGCCGCGTGGCGGCTCGCTGTCCTTCGGGCAGGCGCTCGCGCTGGCCCTGGCGCTGGTGTTCGCCCTGGTGGTCACGCTCATCGTGGTGCCACTGGCCGTGGCCTTCAGCCTGGCGGCGGCGGCGCTGGCCGTCGTGCTCGCCCTCGTGCTCGGGTTGGGTCTGCCGGTTGTCATCCTGGTGGGGCTGGGAGCCTTGCTCCTGTCTCCACTGATCCTGCTGGGCTGGCTGATCATGAAGCTGGTGAACTGAAGGAGCCCGCCGTGACCCCATCCCCCTTCCGCGCCGTGCTCGCCGACGACGAGCGCCTCATGCGCGAACAATTGCGCGCCCGCCTGGCCGAGGCCTGGCCGGACCTGCAGATCGTGGCCGAGGCGCGCAACGGCTTGGAGGCGGTCGAGCTCGTCGCGCAGCACCGCCCCGACGTCGTCTTCCTGGACATCCGCATGCCCGGCCTCACGGGCGTGGAAGCGGCCCGGCGCATCGCGCAGATGGAAATCGGCGACGACGAACTCCTGCCCGAGGTCGTCTTCATCACCGCCTACGACCAGTACGCGGTAGAGGCCTTCGAGCAGGGCGCAGCCGACTACGTGCTCAAGCCCGCCGAGCCCGAGCGTCTGGCGCGCACGGCCGCACGCATCCGCCAGCGTCTGACCACCCGCGGCTCCGTCGACGAGAACCCGGGCGCGCCGCTGCAGCAGTTGCTGCACCAGCTCACCGCACGAATGAACCCCGGCTCCGCGCCTCGCCACCTGCAGTGGATCCAGGCCGGCGTGGGCCAGGAGCTGCGCATGATCCCGGTGCAGGAGGTGCTCTTCTTCATCAGCGACGAGAAGTACACGCGCGTGCAGACGGCAGCCGTGGAGGCGCTCATCAGGAAGCCCATCAAGGAGCTCGTGGACGAGCTCGACCCCGAGCAGTTCTGGCAAATCCACCGCTCCACGCTCGTGAACGTGCGCGCCATCGCCAGCGTCGGCCGCGACCTGCGCGGGCGCCAGATCGTCAGCGTGCGGGGCCACCCGCAGAAGCTCGAGGTCAGTCGCAGCTACTGCGGGCTGTTCAAGGGAATGTGAGGCGCCAGCGCACCCGCGCCGGGCGCCCGCGGGCGCTCAAACGAAGGCCAGCTGCCGCGCCGAGGGATCGAAATTGCGCAGGCTGGGCAGCACCTCCAGCAGCTGCGAGGCGCCCAGGCCAAACCAGCTGCCCAGCGTGGCGGCGTACTGGTCCACCGAGGTGGTGGGCAGCAGCCGGCCCTGGCCGACATCGTCAGGGCCGTCGTGGGCGATGACCGGCGCAATGCCGTAGTGGCGCTGGCCCTGCACGGCGCCGCCCAGCACGAAGTGCATGCTGCCCCAGCCGTGGTCCGAACCGTCGTTGTTGCCGGTGAGCGTGCGGCCGAAGTCCGAGGCGGTGAAGGTGGTCACGCTGTCGGCCACCCGCAGTTCGGCCAGCGCCTCCTGGAAGGCGGCCAGCGCGGTGGCCACCCGGCCCAGAAGCACCGGGTGGGTGGTCAGCAGCCCGTCGTGGTTGTCGAAGCCCCCGAGCGAGACGAGGAAGACCTGCCGCCGCGCGCCCAGCGCGCCTGCGCAGGCGATCATGCGCGCGACCATGCGCAGCTGCTCGGCCAGCGGGTTGCCCGCGGCAAAGGCGGTGGCCAGGGGCGGCGTGGCCGCCAGCGCGGCGTCCAGCGTGTCGCGCGCCTGCAGCGCGCGCGCCGTCAGGCGGTTGTGCTCGGCCTCCATCGGATGCTCGCGCGCGGAGGTGACGAGTGCGCGCAGCGCCGCCGAGGCCGCCGCCGAGCCGTACAGCGGCGCGCGCAGCGCGTTCAGCGCCACCGGCCCGTTGCTGGTGACCTGGTACTGCGCGACGCTGCGCCCGGACATGAACACGGCGTTGCCCGAGACGTTCACGCAGGTGAAGGTGGCGCGGCCGTTGCCCGACTCGAAGAGGTCCCCCATCCGGCCGCCCCAGCCCGAGACGGCGCCCTCGGCCGCGCAGGCCTGCCACACCGACTGCTGGTCGTTGTGGGAGAAGAGCTTCGGGGGCAGCGGGACGGAGCGGGCGCGGAACTGCTCCTTGGTGGTGGGCTGCACGAGGGTGCCCACGTTCAGCAGCGTGGCCAGCTGGCCGGCCTGCCAGAAGGGCATGAGCGGGGCGAGGTCGGGCGCGAGCGCGTACTGCACCGGCACGCCGTGGCGGTTCTGCGACGGAGTGGTGGTCTCCAGCACGGTGCCGCCCAGGGCGATGCGGCTGTACGCCAGGTTCGGGCGCAGCCGCCGGTACTGCTCGTGGTGCACCGGGTCGAAGGGCACCAGGGTGTTGGCGCAGTCGTTGCCGCCGTACAGGAACACGCACACGAGCGCCTTGTAGTCGCTCGCCCCGGCCGCCGCGGCCTCGGCCAGCGCCGCGAAGTTCAGCGCCCAGGGCGCCGCGGCGCCGGCCATCGACAGCTGCGAAGCGCGCTGCAGGAAGGCGCGGCGGGAGGCGTTCAGGCTCAGGCGTCCCATGCGCGGCTGCTCACTTCACCACCAGGAACTCGGGGCTCGCCATGACGAGCAGCACGGCCGCGTGCACCCGGCTACCGCGCGCAGCCTCGCTGCCCGCGGGCATCGCGCCCACGGCCGTGGCGATGGTCGCGCGGGTGGCCGGCTGCAGCTGCCCGGCGGCCAGCAGCATGTCCAGCCGCGCCACGAGCGCCGGGGGGTCGTCGGCCAGCGGCCGCCAGGCCGAGTAGTCGGCACGCACGTCGCCCCGCCCGTTGGCGATCACCGACTGCATCGTGTTGAGGTAGCCCACGACCGAGGATTCGTTGGCGAGCTGAAACTCCGGGGCCACCAGGCCGGCGGCGGCGAAGGGGGCAAAGGCCGCGCCGGGCGGGGCGTAGCCCGGGCGGAAGAAGTTGAACACCGAAGGGGCGCGCAGCGGGCTCTGGCCGAGCGAGTTGCCGGGGTTGCTCGTGACCCCGATGGCCCAGGCGTCGCTCGGGGAGGTCGCGCCGAAGGCACGCGCCCAGGCCGTCAGGCGCAGGATGGGCTCGCGCAGCTTGCCCGCGGTGGGCTGCTGCGGGGCGGGGTCGGCCCGGGCCTCGTCGTCCAGCAGGATCGCGCGCACCACCGCGCGCAGGTTGCCGCGCTGACCCGTGCCGTCGTCGGCGAAGACCTGCGCAACCCGGCCCACGTAGGGCGCGCTCGGGTTGCTCTTGACCAGGCGCTGGATGAGCTGGCGCGACCAGAACGGCCCCACATTGGGGTGGGCGCACAGGTGGTCCAGCGTGCGCGCAAGCGCGCTGGCCGCGGACACACCGGCCGGAATGGTCAGGCCGAGGAAGGACTTCGCCCCCGACTCGTAGCGGCTGGCGACCTGGATCATCGGGCGGCGCTGGTAGTCCGGCGTCTGCGCGCCGCTGCCGGAGAGGTCCTGGTCCCAGCCGGTGAACACCCGCGCCAGGCCCGTGATGTCGTCCTGCGTGTAGGTCTCCAGCAGCCGGCCACCGGCCTGGCGCGGGGTGCCGTCCGGGGCAAGCTCGACCAGGCCGATGGTGAACAGCTGCAGGAGCTCGCGCGCGTAGTTCTCGTCGGGCAGGGTGCCGGTGGCGGGGTTGGCCCGGGCGTTGCCCCGGTAGGTGAGGTACACGCCCATCTGCAGGCTCGTGCTCACCGCGCCGAGCAGGCTGCGCACGTTGCCGAAGGCGTGGGCCTCCAGCAGGTCCAGCCAGGCCGCCCCGGCAAAGCCGCGCCAGGCGGTGTTCAGCCCCTCCATGCTCACCACCACGATCTCCGACAGCGCCAGCGTCACGCGCTGGCGCAGCGTGTCCGGGGCGGCGATGAGCTTGCGCCAGGCTGCGGCATCGAATCCGTTCTGACCGTTGCGAAAGGCCGGGGCGTCGTAGCCGCGCGCCTTGAGCCAGTCCCAGCGCGAGCCGCTGGGGGGCAAGTCGAACTGCTCGTCGAGCCAGCCGGCCGCACCCAGCGCCTTCACGCGCTCGAGCTGCTCGGGCGTGGCCCCGGTGGAGGCCTGTGCCAGCAGCCGCGAGGCGGCGGCATCGGACAGCGTACCGGGGCTGGCGGTCACGGGCCGCTCACTCCGGGACGCTCGCCGACGGCGCGACCGCCGCCAGCTCCGCACGCAGCCGGCGCAGGCGCTCGCGCGGGTCTTCCTTCACCACACCCTCGCCGAGCTTCATCTCGGCGATGAAGCGGCTGGGCACGCCCGCCACCGTGTCGCGCCCGCGCTTGCGCCGGCGCAGCGTGGACACCGCCAGGGTCGTGCGCGCCCGCGTGATGCCCACGTACATGAGACGCCGCTCCTCCTGCAGCCGCTCGGGCGTCATCTCCTCCTCGCCGGCTCGAAAGGGCAGCAAGCCCTCGTTGACGCCAGCCAGCACCACGTGGGGCCACTCCAGGCCCTTGGCCGCGTGCAGCGTGGACAGCGTCACCACGTCCTGGTCGTTGCCGCGCTCGGCCAGGCTGATGATGACGCTGATGGTCTGCGCCACCTGCAGCACGGACTGCCGCTCGGTCTCGAAGGTGCCGCCTTCCTGGGTGAGCTGGCCGCCGCAGCGCCGCGCGATCCAGTCCACGAAGTCCAGCACGTTGCTCCAGCGCGCCGCGGCGAGCTTCTCGCTGTCCTCGGCGTCGAAGAGGTGCTGCTCGTAGCCGATGGCCTTGAGCCACTCCAGCAGGAAGGCGCGCGCGGCCTCCTCGCCCTCGGTGTGGCGCGCGCGGTGCTCCAGGTCGTTGACCTCGCGCCCGAAGTCCTGCAGCGCGTGCAGCGCCTTGTCGCGCAGCACGGTGTGCAGCACGGGCGAGTGCAGCGCCTCGAACAGGCTCGTCTTCCAGCGCCCGGCGAACTCGCCCAGGCTGGCCAGGGTCTGGTGGCCGATGCCGCGCCGCGGCGTGGTGACGGCGCGCAGGAAGGCCGGGTCGTCGTCGTTGTTGACCAGCAGCCGCAGCCAGGCACACAGGTCGCGGATCTCGGCGCGGTCGAAGAAGCTCTGGCCGCCAGAGACCTTGTAGGGGATCTGTGCGGCGCGCAGCTTCTGCTCGAAGACCCGCGCCTGGTGGTTGGCGCGGTACAGCACCGCAAAGTCCGACAGCTTCACGGCCTCGCCGCGCGCGCGCAGCGCCTTGATGCGGGCCACGGCGCGCTCGGCCTCGTGCTCCTCGCCGTCGCACTCCACCAGCGCCACCGGCTCGCCCTCGCCGAACTCGCTCCACAGCTTCTTCTCGAAGAGCTTGGGGTTGCGCGCGATCACGTGGTTGGCCGCGCGCAGGATGGCCGCGGTGGAGCGGTAGTTCTGCTCCAGCGGGATGACCTCCAGCTTCGGGAAGTCCTGGGGCAGGCGGCGCAGGTTCTCGATGGTTGCGCCACGCCAGCCGTAGATGCTCTGGTCGTCGTCGCCCACGGCGGTGAAGACGCCGTGGCGCCCGACCAGGGCCTTGAGCAACTCGTACTGCACCGCGTTCGTATCCTGGTACTCGTCCACCAGGATGTGGGCGAAGGTCTCCTGCCACTTTGCGCGCGCCTGCTCGTCGCGCTGCAGCAGCTGCAGCGGCAGGCTGATGAGGTCGTCGAAGTCCACCGCCTGGAAGGCCTGCAGCCGCTCCTGGTAGCGCTCCATCACGCGCGCGGCCACCGTCTCGTGGTCGTCGCGCGCGGCGGCCAGCGCCTGCGCGGCGTGCAGCCCCTGGTTCTTCCACAGGCTGATCTGCCACTGCCAGGCGCGTGCGACCTTCGCGTCGGTGGTGCCGCCGGCCTCGCGCAACACGCCCAGCACGTCGTCGGCGTCCAGGATGGAGAAGTTCTCCTTCAGCCCGATGCGCGTGCCGTCGGCGCGCAGCATGCGCACGCCCAGCGAGTGGAAGGTGCTCACCGCCAGGTCCCGCGCGGCACGCGCGCCCACCAGCGCGCGGGCGCGCTCACGCATCTCCGCAGCCGCCTTGTTGGTGAAGGTGATGGCCGCGATCTGCCGCGGCTCCAGGCCCTCCTGCAGCAGTCGGGCGATCTTGTGCACGATCACGCGCGTCTTGCCCGAGCCGGCACCGGCCAGCACGAGGCAGGGGCCACCGAGGTGCAGCACGGCTCGGGCCTGGGCGGGGTTGAGTCCGGAAGGGGGGGCGCTCATGCACGCTCGATCACGCTCACGCAAAGCGGCTGATCATAGCGAGGCGCCCGGGCCGCTCGGGAGGCCTGGCGTGTCGGGCCCGCTCCTCAGGCAGGCTGGGCGCGCAGCGTGCGGCGCAACAGCCCCTGCACGACCTCGGCGCGCAGCGCCTGGATGAGCTGCATCTGGCCGGCGTCGATGGTCAGGCCACCGGGTTCGTCGTGGTCCACGTAGATCAGGCCGATGCAGGCGTCCTCGTTGCGCAGCGGCAGCAGCAGGAAGCACGGCGCGGCCACACGGCGGCGGTACCACACCGGCAGGTTGCGCCAGGTGGTCGGGCGCTTGGAGTCGTCGATGAGGGTGTCCAGGCCCTTGCTGCAGGCCAGGGCGTAGAGATCGGCCCCGCCCGCGGGCTGGACCGTGAAGTTCACGAGCATGCGGGGCATGCCCGCGCCGGCACCCATTCGGCCCAGGAGCTGGCCGCTGGCCGCATCGCGCAGGCACACGGCCACGCGCTGCGCCTGCAGCGCGTGCAGCAGGGTCTGCATCGCCATCTCCAGCAGCGCCACGCCGTTGCCGCCCTCGCCGGCGGCCTCGCGCAGCTTCTCCAGGCCCTGGGTCAGACGTACGTCGACCTCGGCCGGATCGAGCCGCTGGCGACGCCCCGGCCGCGGGGAGGCGTCCTCGGGCTCCTCGCTCGGAGAGGCGGCGCGGGGCACCTCGCGCTGCCGCAGCAGCGCCCCGGCCATGGAGAAGACCGGCCAGCCCGCCTGCGGCTGCGCGGGGGCCGGCGCGCCGGGCCGGGCCGGCGGATCGGCGCGCCGCGGCTTGAAGGCGGCGGCCTCGGCCACGCGGGTCACCGGCGCGAGCACGCTCCACTGCCGCTCGACCCGGCCCAGCAGGGCCTGGAAGGGCTTGGGGTCGTCGCCCAGAAACATGCGCCAGCGCACCTGGAAGGCTGCGAGGGCCTCGTCCAGTGCCTCCTGGGGCGTCTCGACGATCACGCTGGCGAGCTGGTTGCCCAGCGAGGCCACCAGCCGGATGCGGTCCTCGCCAGGGTGCGACCCCGCGTAGTCCTCGGGCATCATCGGCCGCAGCGCGCGCTGCATCGACTCCGGCCAGCCCCACATCCGGGCGATCTCCGCGCCCAGGTCCTCCAGGCCAAGCCCGAGGACGTCCTCGGCGTGGCGGTCTTCCAGACGGTTGCGCCGGCACTGGCGTGCGGCGGTGTCCTCGCCTTCGGGAGAAGCCTCGGCCAGATCGCTCTCGGCCTGCAGCATGATGCGTTCGGCTTCCTGCGGGAAATGCATCCACACGAGCATGCGGCCCAGGTTCTGGAACAGCCCGGACAGGTACACGAGCTCGCCCTCCTTGAGCGAGGGGTGCAGCTCGTGGGCGGCGATCGCCGCCAGCAGCGCGCGGGCGAATTCCGCCTGCACGCGCGTGCCCACCATCGAGGCGGGCAGGCGGTCGAAGAGCTTCATCGAGCCGGCCAGCCGCGACAGGGCGTCGAAACCCAGGAGCGAGACGGCGCGCGAGATGGAGTCCACCGAGTCGCCCCCCGCGCTGCGGTAGAAGGCGGCGCTGACCAGGCGCAGCAGCTTGCTCGACAGCGCCACGTCCTGCAGGATCTCGTCGGACAGCGAGCGCAGGTGGGCCCGATCGGTGCGCAGGATCTTCTGGATCGTGCGCACCGACTCGCTGAGCGACGGCAGGTCCGGGCTGGCTGCCAGGCGGCTGAGCAGCAGCCGCACCCGCGCTTCGCGCTCCGGCGCAGCGGGGTCGCGTGAGGGTTCGGCCGCGTGAGCGGCCTGGGGTGCAGGTGTGTCGGACATGGGGCACGTGCCCCGGTCCTCCCCGGTCACGCTACCGGATTTCGGCCTGCGGCCACCCGCGCTGGACCCTGCACCGGCCCCACCGGGCGGCGCGCGCGCGCATTAGTGCACGGGCCGGGCGGCTTCCTCAGGGCTCCACCCGGCACAGGCAGTGCACGAAGGCGGCCTGCGGCGTGCGCCGATCCACGGCCTCGGCGAGCCAGGACAGGTCCTCACGGGCCTGGGCCGACAGCGAACCGGGCAGGGCCGCGCCCGCCCAGCCCGGGCTCGCGCCCAGGGCGAGCAGCGGGCCCAGGTCCCAGCCGAAGGCCTGCGCCAGGCGGGCGTTGAGCAGCCCGGCCAGGCGCTGCAGCTTGCCGGGCTCGCGCTCGATCCAGCGCACCGGCGCCTGCTCGTCGAGCTTGGCCAGCGCTGCGGCCTGCTTCAGCGCGTCACGGAAGCTGCCCACCTTGTCCACCAGGCCGCGCTCCAGGGCCTGCTTGCCGGTCCACACGCGCCCCTGCGCCACCTCGTCGATCTTCTCCGGGGTGGTCTTGCGTGCGGTGGCGGCGCGGGCGATGAAGTCGGTGTAAATGCGGCCGATGGAGGCCTCCACGAGCTCGACGAAGCGCGGGTCCAGGTCGCGCCGCGGGTCGTAGGCCGTGGCCAGCCAGGTGGTGGCGTAGCCCCCGGTGCGCAGGGAGACCTTGTCCATCAGCCCGGTGCCCGTGGGCAGCATGCCGAACACACCGATGGAGCCGGTGATGGTGGCCTCGTCGGCGATGACCTGGTCGGCGGCCAGCGCGATCCAGTAGCCGCCCGAAGCGGCGAGGTCGCCCATGGACACCACCACGGGCTTGCCCGCCGCGCGGGTGAGCTCGAGCTCGCGGCGCACGAGCTCGCTGCCGAAGGCGCTGCCCCCGGGGGAGTCCACCCGCAGCACCAGCGCCTTGACGCGGTCGTCGTCGCGCGCCTTGCGGATGAGCTCGGCGGTGGAGCGCCCGCCGATGCGCCCGGGCGGCGCGCTGCCGTCGGAGATCTCGCCCTCGGCCACGACCACACCGACGAGGTCGCCGCGCTCCTGGGGCTTGACGTGGGCGAGGTACTCGCCCAGGCGCACCTGGCGGAAGGTGCGCCCGGCGTCGTCGGCCACGCCACGCTCCACGAGCAGCTGGCGCAGCTCGTCGCGCGTCTTCAGCCCGTCCACGAGCTTGTCCTGCTGGGCCAGACGGGCGAAGTCGCCGGCAGCGGCCTTCAGGCTGCCCGGCAGGGCGTCGATGTGCCGCATCAGGCTGCCCGCCGGCAGCTTGCGCGCGCGCTCCACCCCCTGCGTGTACAGGCCCCACATCGCGTCGTAGAGATAGGCCTCGGACTCCAGCGTCTCCTTGGACGGCGCGTTGGCAAAGAAGGGTTCGGCCGCGTTCTTGTACTTGCCCACGCGCACCACGTTGGCGCTGATGCCCACGCGGTCCAGCGTGTCGCGGTAGTAGTTGCGCAGCCGCCCGAAGCCCTCCAGCGAGACGGCGCCCATGGGGTGCAGGAACACCTCGCTGGCGTGCGCGGCCAGGTAGTACTGGCGCTGGTCGTACGAAGAGCCCCAGGCGACGACCTGCTTGCCCGCGGCCTTGAAACGATCCAGCGCAGCGGCCACCTCGCGCAGCGTGGACAGGCCCGCACCAGAGAAGTCGTCCAGCATCAGCAGCACGCGCTCCACCGACGCATCCTGCGCCGCCCAGTCCAGCGCACCGATGACGTCACGCAGCCTCGTCTGGCCCTCGTCCTCGCCCGACAGCTGCTGCAGCGCGGTGTCGCGCGGGCTGCCCGAGCGCTGCTCGACGATCGGGCCGTGGATGTCCAGCACCAGCACCGTGCGCTCCTTCAGCCGCGGCGTGCCGCCGCCGAAGGACGCGGCCACCAGGGCGATCACCACCGCGAGGAACAGCAGGTTGAGCACGAGGCGACGCGTGCCGTCGATGACCCCCCACAGGCGATGCAGGACGGTGCGGACGCGGCCGCGTTCAGGCTGGGTCATGGTGGGCTCCGGGGGTGGATGCGTGATTGTGGCGTCAAGCTTTGTTCCGGCGCTCGGGCGCGTGTCCGGTTGCGCGCAGCCGGGCCCTGCGAGCATGCGTCACGTTCACCGCCTGACCACGACCGAGAAGAACATGAGGTCGATGCCGTTGTAGAGCTTGAGCAGCAGCCGGTTGCGCCCGGGCTGCAGCCGCACGCGGCGCGAGTCCTCCACGAGCGCGCGGTTGGCGATCGAGTCGCGCAGGTTGAAGTAGGGCCTCGAGTACCAGGGCTTGGTGCCAGGCCCGCTCACCCACACCAGCGCATCGTTGAGCCACAGCTTGGCATCGTCGTCCACGCCCAGGTCGAGCCAGACATCCTGCGCCTGGTCGACCACCAGCTCGGTGTAGGCGTAATAGATCGCGTCCTCCATCCGCGGCTGGGGAACGAACGGGTAGGCGGGCTGGTCCGACCATCGCCAGCGCAGCAGGCGGCCTTCCTTGCCCTCGTAGACGGCATCCAGGTTCACGTCCACCTCTGGCGGCAGGACCCGCCGATGCAGATCCTGCGGCGAGCCGGCGTGGAAGGGCCCCACCACGTACCAACGGTCCAGCACGAACCGGTTCGTGGCCACGCCTTCGGGGCCGACGCGGCGAGCACGGGCGACTGCGCCCGCAGCGACGGCCTCCGCGGAGACAGGTGCCTGGGACGAGTAGGCCCTGCGGTCCGTCGAAGTCGCCCTGCCGTCCAGCGCGGGCACGTTTACGCCCGGTTCCACCTGGCCGGCGCCCGCCCGTGCGCCAGGGCCCGACCCGGAGCCGGCGGAGGGCTCGCCTGGCGCACCGCCCTCGGCAGGTGCGCCGCTGCGCTGGCGCTCGGCGCGCTGCTGCATGCGCTGCGCAGCCTCGCGCGCGCGCTCCTCCCAACGCGCCAGGTCGGCAGCCTCCTCCCCGGGTGCCGGAGGCTGCCGGCGGGCCTCGGCCTCTACCCGGGCCCTTGCCTCATCGGCCGGGATGCGCAGCAGCCGCGAGAGTTCCTCGGCGCGCTCGGCGCGTTCACGCGCCTCCAGGGCCTCGGTCGCGCGACGTGCCCGCTCCAGCGCCGTGCCAGGCGCAGACTCGCCCGTGCTGCGCCCGGTGTCCGACCCGTCGCCGGCCTGGCCGCCCTCCTTGCGAGCCAGCGCCTCGAGCTGGCGCGCGCGGCGCTCGAAAGCCGCCTCGCGCTGGCGCTGCGCATCGGCCAGCGTGGTCACGGTGGCCGACTCGGTCCGGGTCGTGGCGCCAACCGGCCACGGGTCGAACGACCGCAGGGCGAGGGCAGCGAGCGCATGGATCAGCAACGAGGCCGCCACGAATGTCCCGGGTCCGTGCACGGGCCTTGGCGACCAGGGCGGATGGATGAGCGGGGCCATGGCGGCGGCGGGCTGCTCAGGATCTCGTGCGCAGCCTGACCTGCGTCAGCCCTTCCGCCGCGCACAGGTCCACGATGTGCACCACATGCTGGTAGGACGTGCGCCGGTCGGCTTCCAGACTCACGCGTGGACGGGGCTGCGCAGCTGCGGCCTGGGCCAGGCGGGTGTGCAGGGCCTGCAGTCCGATCGGCTCCCCGTCGAGAAACAGCCGCCCGCGTGCGTCCAGGCCGATGGACAGTTCGGCTGGCTCGGCCACGGAGCCGCGCAGTGCCGCCTCGGCCTGCGGCAGCTCGATGGGAAGCTGAGTCGACTGGCGCTGGGCCTCCTGCTGCTTGAAGGTGGTGGCCACCATGAAGAACATCAGCAGAAAAAAGATGCAGTCGATCAGCGCGATGAGGCCGATCTCGGGATCCTCGTCCTCGCCCAGGTCAACCCGCACGGGCGGCCTCCACCGGCGTGACCAGGGCGTCGAGCACCTGGTTGACGTCGGCCTCCAGGCGCAGGCCCACGCCCGTGAGCCGGTGCTTGAACCAGTGGTGCAGCGCCAGGGCGGGCAAGGCGACGGCCAGCCCGGCGGCGGTGTTGACCAGCGCCTTGCTGATGCCACCGGCCAGTTGCGTCGGGTCCCCCAGGCCGCCCGCGGTTGCGATGACGTGGAAGGCCTCGATCATCCCGATGACGGTACCCAGCAGCCCCACCAGCGGCGCCACCGTGGACACGACGACCAGGGGGTAGGCCTTGCGCTGGTGGCGCCGCAGCGCAAGGGAAGCCATCTCGCCCGCCCTCACCGACAGCGTGGCGACCGGGCGGTCGCGGTGCTGCAGCAAGTAGGCCAGCACCTGGCCCAGCACGCTCGGGTGGTCGGCCACGAGCGCACGCGCGCCACTCAGATCCGACGCGCGCCAATGCTCCAGGAAGCGGGGCACCAGATCCGGGGGCGCGATGTTCTGCGGCATGAAGGTCCAGAAGCGCTCCAGGGCGACCGCCACCGCAAGCACCGACAGCGCGCCAATGGCCACGATGCTGATCCCGGCCTGCAGCAGCAGGTCGATGAAGTTCAGTTCCGATGTCATGGGCCGTGAGTGTGGCAGCGCGGCGCCGGGCTTGCCTGGCGCGGTCCTGAAGGCCTGACGGGGAGCTGCGCACCCGGGCCCGGGCCGCCGCACTTGAGACAATCGCGGCTCGATGCAGGCCATCCTCTCCGTCACCGTCCCCTTCTTCGCGCTCGTGCTGTGCGGCTGGCTCGCCGCGCGCCAGCGCGTGATGCCCGACAGCGCCATCCCGGGGCTCAACGCCTTCGTGCTGTACTTCGCGCTGCCGTGCATGCTGTTTCGCTTCGGCATGAACACGCCGCTGCTGCAGCTGCTCAACCCGGCGGTGCTGCTCGTGTACGTGGTGTGCGCACTCGTGATCGTCTTCTTCACGGTGGCCGTCACGCTGGACGATCGGGTGCACCTGAAGGACGCGTCCTTCGGCGCGCTGGTGGCGGCCTTCCCGAACTCCGGCTTCATGGGCGTGCCGCTGCTCGTGGCGCTGCTCGGGCCCTCGGCGGCGGGCACGGTCATCTGCACGGTGCTGGCCGACATGTTCGTCACGAGCTCGCTGTGCATCGCCCTGGCCCAGGCGCACGACGCCTCGGGCCTGGGCGCGCGGCGCGCGGCGCTGCGGGCGCTGCGCGGGGCGCTGAGCAACCCGCTGCCGTGGTCGATCGCGCTGGGCGCGGCGGCCTCGGTGTCGGGCTTCCGTCTGTCCGGCCCCCCGGAAGTGATCGTGCGCATGCTGGCGGAATCGGCCACGCCGGTGGCGCTTTTCACCATCGGCGCCGTGCTGTGGCGCGCCGGCCAGCACGCGCACACGCGCACGCCGGTGCGCCTGTATGCGCCGGTGGCGGCGATCAAGCTGCTCGTGCACCCGCTGCTGGTGTTCTGCGTGGCGGGGGCCGCGCGCGCGCTGGGCGCGCCGTTGTCCACCTCGCAGCTGCTCGTGCTCACGCTCACCGCGGCGCTGCCCAGCGCGAGTAACGTGTCGATGCTGGCCGAGCGCTTCGGTGCGGACAACGGCCGCATTGCGCGCATCATCCTGGCCAGCACGGCCGGCGCCTTCGTGACCTTCACGCTCGTGGCCTGGCTCTTCGGGGTGACGCCCCCGGGCTGAGCGCGCCCGCTCAGATCGACTGCGGGTCGACGTCCACCGCCCAGCGCTGCAGCCCGCGGTGGGCGCTGCGCAGGGCGTGCAGCGCCGGCACCCAGCCGGCCAGCAGCCGCTGCAGCGCCACGCGCGAAGCCGACTCCACCAGCATCTGCACGCGCTCGACATCGGCCACGCGGGCGATGGCCGCGGGCACGGGCTCGTACACGCTCACATGGGCCGCCTCGGGCAGCTGTGCAGCGGCGCGCGCGGCGTCCTGCAGGAAGGCGGTGGCCACCTGCACCGAGCGGGCCTCCGCGCGCAGCAGCGCCAGGTGGCTGAAGGGCGGCAGCCCGGCGGCCGCACGCTCGGCCAGCTGCGCCGCGGCGAAGGCCTCGTAGTCGTGGCGTCGCAGCGCCTCGTACACCGGGTGCGCGGGGTGCCAGGTCTGCACCCACATCTGGCTGCCGGCGGCCGCCCGGGCATCGCGCCCGGCCCGCCCGGCGGCCTGCAGCAGCAGGGCAAAGAGCCGCTCGGGGGCGCGGAAGTCGCTGGAGAAGAGCGCGCCGTCGGGGTTCACCGCCGCCACGAGGGTGATGCGCCGGAAGTCGTGGCCCTTGGTGACCATCTGCGTGCCCACGAGCACATCCACCTCGCCGGCGTGCACGGCGGCGAGCTGCGCGTCCAGCGTGCCCTGCAGCCGCGTGGAGTCCGCATCGATGCGGGCCACGCGCGCACCGGGCAGCAGCGCGCCGAGCTGCTCCTCGAGCTTCTCCGTGCCGCGGCCCACCGGGGCCAGGTCCAGGTTGCCGCACTCCGGGCAGGCCCGGGGCACGCGCTCGCTCAGGCCGCAGTGGTGGCAGCGCAGCGTGCGGTCGGCCTTGTGGAAGACGCGCCAGGCGCTGCAGTGCGGGCACTGGCTCTTCCACGCGCAGGCCCCGCAGTGCAGCACCGGGGCGTAACCGCGCCGGTTGAGCAGCAGCAGGCTCTGCTCGCCACGCGCCATGCGGATCTCGATGGCCTGCAGCAGCGCCGGGGCCAATGCGGGCGCCGTGGCGCCGGCGGCCGGGCGCGGCAGGCGGGACATGTCCAGCACCTGCACGGCCGGCATCGCCCCGCCGCCCACGCGTGCGGGCATCGACAGCTTCTGCCAGCGCCCCTGCTGGCAGCGCTGCCAGGCCTCCAGCGAAGGCGTGGCCGAACCCAGCACCACGGGCACGCCTTCCAGGCGGGCGCGCACCACGGCCAGGTCGCGCGCCGAGTAGCGCGCGCCCTCCTGCTGCTTGAACGACGGGTCGTGCTCCTCGTCGACGATCACCAGACCCGGGCGCGGAAGCGGCGTGAACACGGCCAGCCGCGTGCCCAGCACGATGTCGGCCAGCCCCAGGTGCGCGAGCAGCCACGCGCGCAGGCGCTGCGCCGGCGTGAGCGCGCTGTGCTGCGAAACGAGCATGCGGCCGGGAAAGCGCTCGCGCAGCCGCCGCTGCAGCTGCGGCGTGAGGTTGATCTCGGGCACGAGCATGAGCACCTGCCGCCCGGCCTGCAGCGCCTCGTGCGCGGCGCGCAGGTAGACCTCCGTCTTGCCGCTGCCCGTGGCGCCGTGCAGCAGCGCCGGGCGCAGCGGGTCGGCCTGCCACGCCTGCAGCGCGGCGGCCTGCTCGGGCGTGAGGGTGGGCGGCTCGGCAGGGCCCTGCGCGCCCTCCTGGCCCTCCTCGCCCTCCCGGGCTTCCTGCGCCTTGCGCAGCCGCGCCAGGCGCCGTGCGAGCTGCACGCCGTCGAGCCGGCGCAGCTCCGGGGGCAGCACTCCTAGGGCCAGCTCGCCCAGTGCGCGCTGGTAGTAGCCGGCAGCAAAGCTCACGAGCTCGCGCCAGGCCGGCGGCAGCGGCGGCAGCGCGTCCAGCCGCTCGGCCAGCGGCCGCAGCGCGTAGGCCGGCTCGGACGCCAGGTCTGCAGCCAGGCCGGCCCGGGAGGCCGAGGGAGCCGGGGCGGGCGCCTCCGCCCAGACGATGCCCGGGACGGTGCGTGTCCCCAGGGGCACCCGCACGAGCGTGCCGGGGGCGACCTCGACCGGGCTGAGGTAGTCCAGCAGGCTGTCCAGGCCGGCGTGCTGTGGCGTGTCCAGGGCCACGCGCACGGCCTGCGCGCCGGTGCC
>JBMOGN010000032.1:0-22287 GCA_049318345.1 Rubrivivax sp.
GTCTTCTCGGCGCGGAACCAGGTGTCGCGCACGAAGCCGGGGATGGCGTCCTGCTTGACGCCGAAGGCCGGCACCATCCAGGCGTGGATGACGTCGTTGGCGGTGGTGATGATGCGGATCTTGGTGTCCACCGGCACGACCAGTGGGTTGTCCACCTTGAGCAGGTAGTTGTCGGTCGGCGCGGGCTTGCCCGAATCGGACATCGAGCGGTGGCCGACATCGAGCGTGGACAGGATCGCAATGCCCTCCCCCTCGCCCTTGAGGTAGTCGTAGCCCCACTTCCACTGGTAGCCGGTGGCCTTGATGGTGAGGTCGGCGTTGGAGGTGTCCTTCATCGCCACCACGGTGCGCGTGGCCATGGCACCCATGCCGATGACGATGAGGAAGGGCACCACCGTCCAGGCGATCTCCACCGCCGTGCTCTCGTGGAAGTTCGCAGCCTGGTGCCCCAGGGACTTGCGGTGCTTCAGGATGGAATAGAACATCACCCCGAACACCGCCAGGAAGATGACCACGCAGATGACCATCATCACGACGTGCAGGAAGTGCTGAGACTCGGCGATCTTCGTGACGGCGGGGTGCAGGTCGAGCTGGCGCACGGCCGGGCCGCCGGGCAGGTCCTTCACCTGCGCCAGCGCGGCACTTCCCGCCGCGAGGGCGCCGGCAGCCAGGCTCGCGCACAGGCCGAGCTGCATGAGGGTCTGCCAGGGGCGTGTCGTCGTCTTCATCGTCGTGCTTGTCAACGGTTGGATGCTTCGGGGTCGGGCGCCTGCGCACGGGCGTCGCGCAGGGCCATTCGGATTTCACGGGCGAGATCGCCGCGCAGCTCCGGGCGCACGAAGCGCCCGATGTGCACGCGCTGGCCTTCGCCGCTGAGTTCGACGAGCGAGCCGTCCACGGCGCTGGGCTCCACGCGCACCCACTGGGCGCGGAAGCGGGTCAGCCGCGTGCGCGGGCCGCAGGCCTGCTCCACCGACAGCCACTGGCCGGCGAGCGTGAGGGTGTCGCCGTCGCAGGCATGGCGCGCGTAGGCCAGCAGCGCCACGCCCACCAGCAGCAGCTCCAGCCCGGCGAAGGCCAGCACCACGAAGGCGCCCTGCCAGGCAAAGCCCGCCGAGATCACGAGCGACAGCGCGCACAGCGACAGGTAGAAGGCACCGAGCTGGCGCGGGCTGATGGAGCAGTTGCGCCTGAGCACCCACTGCAGGCCGGCAGCGTCCTGGAGCGATCCGGCACGGCCGAAGCGCGGCCAGGCCGCCGCAGGGGCGGCAGGCCAGGGCGAAGGGGCAAGGGTGAAGGACATCCGTGTCGGCTCTGGGCGGTCGGCTTTCGTCAGGGCCATGAAAGGTTGGACGACCCACCCGGCTCCATAGGTGAATCGCCCCTTTCAGGCAATGCAGATTCTAATCGACGCGAGGGGTGCTCAGGACGCGTCCCCACCGCCAGGAGAGCCTTGTCGGCCCGAACGTGCCATGCGTCGCAGATCCTCGGGCGAGATCACGGCCTGGCTGGCCACCCGCAGGCGCGGCGCGGGCTTGAAGGCGTGGCCGTAGACGACCTCGAACTCCAGCGCGACGCGGCCCTGCGGCCCCGCGGTGGCAGCCAGCGCCTTGCTCAGTTGCCGCTGCCAGCGTGGCGTGCGCAAGCCCGCAAAGCGCGCGCCGTGCGCATTGCCACCCAGCCCGCGCAGCTCGGCGAACGCGGCCTGCGGATCGGGCCAGGTCAGCGTCAGCGTCTCCTGGTCCATCACCGGGTCGGCGAAGCCGGCTTCCACCAGCATGTCGCCCAGGTCGTGCATGTCCACGAGGGGCGCCATCGGCGGGCCCCAGGCCTGGCCAGCGTAGAGCGCACGCAGCCCGGCCAGGGTTCCGGGGCCGAGGGTGGAGAACATGAGGAAGCCGTCCACCGCGAGCGCGCGGTGCCAGGCCTGCAGCGCGGCCAGCGGGTCGGCCGCGCCGTGCAGCACCATGTTGGCCCACAGCAGTTGCACGGCACCAGGCACCACGCCGGCCTCGCCGCACACCTCGGGCGCCGATTCGCCCCACACACCCCGCATGCGCCGCCACCACGAGCCGCCCGGACGCGTGCGCGCCAGCGCCTCGGGCTCCACGTGCAGGCGCCGTGCACGCGGATAGATCCGCGCCAGCTCCGCGCCCCCCCCGCCCACGCTGGCGCCCCACTCGAGCACCTGCTCGGGCGTGCGACGGATCACCGGCAGCCGCTCGGCCATGCGCCGGGCCACCTCCGCGTGCAGCCAGGGCACCGCGCGCGCGGCCGCGAGACGGCTGACGATGCGCGCCAGCGCGGCCCCGTCGAGGGGCCGGCGAGCGGACTCCAGGGCTTCGGCGTCGGGCATCGGGCCAGTATATTGACCGCATGACCGGGCCCGTCACCGCCAAGCCCCAGCTCGCCAGCCCCTGCGAGGTGTGCCGCAGCTGGGCCGCGGGCAGCCTGTGCGAGCCGTGCCTGCAGCGCTTCGCCTCGCCGCGCCTGCGCTGCAGCGGCTGCGCGCTGCCGCTGGCGCAGCCGGCCACGGCTGCCGCGGTGCCCGGCGCGCCGCCTCCGCGCTGCGGCCCGTGCCTGCGCGATCCGCCGCCGTGGTCCCGGGCGGCCAGCGCGCTGGACTACGGCTTCCCCTGGGACCGCCTCATCGCCGACTTCAAGTTCAGGCGCCGCCCCGAGCTCGCCGGCGTCCTGGCCGGCCTGCTCGCACAGGCGGTGCGCGACGCTTGCCGGGCGGCCCCGCTGGAGGCTGCCTCGCAGCCAGTGGAGCTTGTTCTGCCGGTGCCGCTGTCGCGCCAGAGGCTCGTGGAGCGGGGCTTCAACCAGGCCTGGGAGCTGGCGCGGCGGGTGGCGCACGAGCTCGGCCTGCCAGCCGACGCGCAGACCCTGGTGCGCGTGGTGGACACCCCGCACCTGCCGGGCCTGGCCCGGGACGAGCGCCTGGCCGGGCTGCGCGGGGCGTTCATGGTCGAGCCGCGGCGACGCGCCGCCGTGGCGGGCCGGCACCTGGCCCTGGTGGACGATGTGCTCACCTCGGGCGCCACCGCCGCTCAGGCCTGCGACACGCTGCTGCGCGCGGGCGCCGCCAGCGTGCAGCTGTGGGCGCTCGCGCGCACGCCCGCCCCGGCGGGCTGAGCCCGGGAGCAGCCATGTTCCACGTCGTGCTCGTGCAGCCGGAGATTCCACCGAACACCGGCAACGTCATACGGCTGTGCGCCAACACCGGCTGCACGCTGCACCTGGTGGAGCCGCTGGGCTTCGCCATGGAAGACAAGCAGCTGCGCCGCGCAGGCCTGGACTATCACGAGTACGCCAGCGTGCGCCGCCATGCCAGCTGGCAGGCGTTGCTGGACACCGAGCGCCCGCCACCTGCACGGATGTTTGCATTCACCACGCACGGCTCGCAGCCCTTCTCGGCGGTGGCCTGGCAACCGGGAGACTGGCTGGTCTTCGGCAGCGAGACCGCCGGGCTCGAGCCGGCGCTTCGCGAAAGCTTCCCGCCCGAGCAGCGGGTGCGGCTGCCCATGCGAGCGGGCCAGCGCAGCCTGAACCTCAGCAACGCCGTGGCGGTGGCGGTCTTCGAGGCCTGGCGGCGCAACGGCTACGCCGGCGGCAGCTAGGAGGCTGCCGGGACGGCTGCCAGGACGGCTACAGGGGCGCCAGCGGCTGCGGCGACTCGGGCCGGGCCTCACGCGCCATGAGCTGCGTCAGGGCCTGCTCGGGCGTGAGCCGCCCTTCCAACAGCGACACCACGGCCTCGGTGATGGGCATCTCCACGCCCAGGCTGCGCGAACGCTGCCACACGGTGCGGGCGCTGTACACGCCCTCGGCCACATGGCCGATGCGCGCCAGCACATCGGCCAGCGGCAGCCCTTCGGCCAGCAGCAGGCCCACGCGCCGGTTGCGCGAGAGATCCCCGGTGGCGGTGAGCACCAGGTCGCCCAGGCCCGACAGGCCCATGAAGGTCTCAGGGCGCGCACCCAACGCCACGCCCAGCCGGGTCATCTCGGCCAGCCCGCGGGTGAGCAGCGCGGCGCGGGCATTCAACCCGGGGATGCCGGCGTGCCGGCCGGAGCGCGCCCCGCGCTCGGCCAGCCCGTCGAGCACGCCCGCGGCGATGGCCAGCACGTTCTTCACCGCGCCACCCACCTCCACGCCCGTGGGATCACTGGAGGTGTAGATGCGCAGGGCCTCGCCGTGGAAGGCCTGTACGGCCAGTTCGCACAGGGCCTCGTCGTGGCTGGCCGCCACCAGGGCCGTCGGCTGGCCCCGCGCCACCTCCAGCGCGAAGCTGGGCCCGGACAGCACGCCCGATGCCGAGCCTGGCCTGACCAGGCGCGCGATCTCATGCCCGAGCAACCCGGTCTCGGCCTCGAAGCCCTTGCACAGCCACAGCACCGAGATGTCGTCGGGCAGGGCCTGCAGACGCTCGCGCAGCGCGCTCATGGGTGTGGCCACCACGCACAGGCCCGAGGCGGCGTGCGCATGCGCAGCCTGCAGGTCGCTGCTGACACCCAGAGACGGGGGCAGCGCCACGTTCGGCAGGTAGCGGGTGTTGCGGCGGTCGCGCTGGAGCGCCTGGGCCTGCTGGGGGTCTCGTGCCCACAGCAGCACCTCGTGCCGCGCTGCGGCGCGGCAGGCCAGGGCCGTGCCCCAGGCTCCGGCGCCGAGCACGGCGATCTTCACGGACGGCACCCCCACGCGCCGGCCGCGCGCAGGCCGCGATCAGTTCGCGCTGGTGATGATGCGCGAGCCGCCATCGGCCTGCGCCGCCTGCTGCTGGGCCTCGAACATCGCCTGGAAGTTCACTTCCGTCAGCAGGATGGGCGGGAATCCGGCCCGCGTGCACACATCGGAGACGATGGCGCGCAGGTACGGGTAGACCATCTGCGGGCAGACGATGCCCAGGATGCCCTGGAGCTGGTCGTCGGGCAGGTTGCGGATCTCGAAGATGCCGGCCTGCTTGGCCTCCACCAGGAAGAGCGTCTTGTCCTGGACCTTGGTGGTCACGGTGGCCGTCACGCAGACCTCGAAGATGCCCTCGGCCACCGGCTCGCCGCTCATCGCCAGGTTGATGTCCACCTGGGGCTGCGCCTGATCCAGCAGGATCTGCGGCGAGTTCGGCTGCTCGAGCGAGAGGTCCTTCAGGTAGATACGCTGGATCTGGAAGACGGGGCTGTTGTCGGCGTCGGACATGGTGGGCCTTTGTGTTGGGGCGCGGATTATGAGCCCAGCAGCGGCAGCAGGCCGCCTCGCTGGTCGAGCGCGATGAGGTCGTCGCAGCCGCCCACGTGGGTGGCGCCGATGAAGATCTGGGGAACGGTACGCCGGCCGGTGAGCTCGATCATGCGGTCACGCTCGGCCGGGTCCAGGTCGATGCGGATCTCCTCGATCTCGGCCACGCCGCGCTGGCGCAGCAGCGCCTTGGCGCGCAGGCAGTACGGGCACACCTGGGTCGTGTACATCTTCACGGGGTTCATCGCTCGGGGCTCCGGGGTGGGCAGGGTCGGGTCAGGACTTCTCGGTGGGCAGGCCCGCCTCGCGCCAGGCGGCCATGCCGCCGGCCAGCGTGACCGCGCCTGCGTGGCCGAGCTTGCGAAGGCGCGCGGCCGCACCGCCCGATCGCGCGCCGGTGGCACACACCACGATCAGCGGCAGGGTCTTGTTGGTGGGCAGCTCGCGCGCGCCGTCGAGCTGCGCCAGTGGCACGCTGCGGGCCGCGGCGATGTGCCCGGCGGCGTACTCCGCGGTCTCGCGGATGTCCACCACCACCGCCTTCTCGCGGTTCATCAGGCGCACGGCCTCGTTCGGGCCAACGGCGGTGCCGCCGCCGCCGCCCTTGACCATCGGCCACACGAGCATCGCTCCGGAGACGAAGGCCACGGCAATGAGGATCCAGTTTTCGAGGAGGAAGTTCAAGGCAGACCCGTGGGCTGGACAGAACTGCGGATTATAGAATTCGGGTTTGCCCTCAGCGCAGACGCTCCTCGGGATACCCATGCACAAGCTCGTGTTGATCCGCCATGGCGAATCGCAGTGGAACCTGGAAAACCGGTTCACCGGCTGGACCGATGTGCCGCTGACCGACACCGGGGTGGAGCAGGCCCGCGAGGCAGGCCGGCAGCTGCGGCAGGCGGGCTTCGAGTTCGACCTGGCCTGCACCTCGGTGCTGCGGCGCGCGATCTGGACGCTGTGGCACTGCCTGGACGCCATGGAGCGCACCTGGCTGCCGGTGCAGCACGACTGGCGGCTGAACGAGCGCCACTACGGCGCGTTGCAGGGGCTGAACAAGGCCGACATGGCGCGGCAGTACGGCGACGAGCAGGTGCTCGTCTGGCGCCGCAGCTACGACACCCCGCCACCGGCCCTGGAGCCGGGTGACCCGCGCTGCGAGCGTGGCGACCCCCGCTACGCCGCCCTGGCAGCCGGCCAGGTGCCGCTGACGGAGTGCCTGAAGGACACGGTGGCGCGCGTGCTGCCGTGCTGGAACGAGCGCCTGGCGCCGCAGATCTCGGCCGGCCGGCGCCTGGTGGTGGCCGCGCACGGCAACAGCATCCGGGCGCTGGTGAAGATGCTGGACGGCATCTCCGACACCGACATCGTCGGGCTGAACATCCCCAACGGCATCCCGCTGGTGTACGAGCTCGACGCGCAGCTCAGGCCCCTGCGCCACTACTACCTGGGTGACCCGCAGGCCGTGGCCCAGGCCGCTGCCGCGGTGCAGGCTCAGGGCCGGGCAGCGGGCTCGGCGGCGGCCAGGTAGTCGCGCGGCACCTCGTCGGGCTCGCCGATGAGGTAGCCGCTGTCGGCCTGCGCCATGCGCCGGGCGAACTCCAGGTCGGCCTCGAAGCGGGCGTTGAGCCGGTACAGCGGCGCGCCCTGCTCCACCGGCTCGCCGAGCTTCACGCACAGGTCCACCCCGGCGCCGGGCACCTGTGGCGCGCCGCTCAGGCGCGCGATGCGCGCCAGGCGCAAGTTGTCGATGCCGGTGACCACCCCGGCGCGCGGCGCGACGATGTCCAGCGTGAGCGGGCCGGGCGCCGGCGGCTCGGCGCGGCGACCCTGGGCGTCGATGATGGCGTTCATGCGCGCCAGGGCGCGGCCGCTTTCCAGGATGTCGCGGGCAATGCGGTAGCCGTCGCCACCGCGCACATCGGGATCGAACTCGATCATGCGGCCGGCCAGGCGCAGCGCCTTCTGGCGCAGGTCCTGCGGCGCGGCGGGGTGGTTCTGCAGCACCTGCATGACATCGCGCGCCTCCAGCACCGGCCCGATGCCGCGGCCGATGGGCTGACGCCCATCGGTGATGACGGCGTCCAGCTGCAGGCCCAGCCGCCCGGCGACGAACTCGAACAGCCGCTTCAGGCGCTGCGCCGCCGGCATCGAGCGCACCTTGGCGGTGGGCCCCACGGGGATGTCGAGCACGAGGTGGGTGGAGCCGGCGGCCACCTTCTTCGACAGGATCGAGGCCACCATCTGCCCGGGCGAGTCGATGGCCAGGGGCCGCTCCACCGAGATGAGGATGTCGTCGGCCGGCGAGAGGTCGGCGGTGCCGCCCCAGGCCAGGCAGCCGTGCATGTCGCGCACGATGTGCTGCAGCCGCTCCAGCGGCAGCTCCACCTCGGCCAGCACCGCCATCGTGTCGGCCGTGCCGGCCGGCGAGGTGATGGCGCGCGAGGAGGTCTTCGGGCACAGCATGCCGTGCGCCGCCACGATGGGCACGACGATCATCGACGTGCGGTTGCCGGGAATGCCTCCGATGCAGTGCTTGTCCACCACCGGGCCGCCGCCGACCTCGGCCCGCCAGTCGATGCGCTGGCCCACGCTGATCATGGCCTCGGTGAGGTGCCAGACCTCGTCGCGGTCGAGCTCGAACTGGTTCGTCGCCACGACGAAGGCCGCCAGTTCGATCTTGGAGTAGCGGGCCGCGGCGATGTCGCGCACCACCGCCTGCAGCTCCTCGCGGCCCAGGCGCTCGCCGGCGATCTTGCGATGCAGCGCGGCGATGGAGTCCGGCGGCTCGGCGTGCTCGATGCTGGCCGCGTGGCCGGGCTCCACGCCCAGGCGGGTGAAGGCGTCCTCGCTCAGCCCGAGCTCGCGCGGCTCGACGATGCAGGCATCGTCCACCACGTTGAGCACGGCCACGATGTTGCGCCCGTTGGCGCGCACCTGCACCTTGGACAGCGCCTGGAAGCCCGCGGCACGCACGACCGGACAGTCGCGGTGCAGGAAGGCCACGTTCTCGCGCCAGGTGTCGATGCCCACGCGGCGGATCGGAAGGGTCGGCGCCATCACGGCAAGGCTTGCTCGATCAGCTCGCGCAGGTGTTGCGCGAGCGCACGCCGGTCGGCATGCGCGGTGGCTTCGGCTGTCAGCACGCGCACCGTGACGACGAGGCCTTCGCCTGCGGCGATCTGCCACAGGCTCTGCGCCAGCGTCGTCTCGCCCAGGAACAGCGCCGACGGGCTCACGGCGTGGTGCGCATCGGAGAAGCGCAGCGCCACGGGCTGGATGGGCGTGGAGGTGGCGATGGCCGCCTGCAGCAGGTTGCCGTGGAAGGGCAGCAGGGCCTGCCCGTCGCCGGTGGTGCCTTCGGGGAAGACGGCCACGGTGTCACCCGCGCGCAGCGCCTCGGCGATGTGGTGCATCACCCGCAGGGCGTCACGCGGGCGCTCGCGCTCGATGTAGAGCGTGCCGGCCGAGCCCACCAGGCGCCCGATGAGGGGCCAGTGGTGCACCTCGGCCTTGGAGACGAAGCGCGCCTGCGGGCACACCGCATGCACCGCCATGATGTCCAGCCAGGAGATGTGGTTGGCCACCAGCAGCTTGGCGCCCGGGCGGAAGCTGCCCTGCACCACCAGCCGCACGCCCAGCGCCTGCAGCATGCGCCGGCTCCACCAGGCGATGCGCGCCTGCCGCGCGGCGGCGTCCAGGCTCGGGAAGCGCAGCAGCACGATCAGCAGGCCGTGCAGGCCGTGCGCGACGGCCAGCAGGAGTCGCCAGGCGGCGCGCAGCGTGCGCATGGGTGGCGAGCCGGGAGGGGTCGAGACGGCAGCGCGCAACCGTGCTCAGGCCGACGGCGCCTGCCAGGCGACCGTGCCGGCGACCACGGTGGCGCGCACGCGTCCGCTGAGGTGGGTACCCCCGTGCTCGAAGGCAAAGGGGGTGTGCTTGCCCTGGCTGTGCAGCGTGGCAGCACTCACGCTCCAGGACGCATCGGGGTCGAAGACGCAGATGTCGGCCACGCCGCCTTCCACGAGCCGGCCCGCACTGGCCGCCAGCGAGCCCAGCGCCGGGCCCAGCACGCGCACCGGCTCGCAGGTGACGGCTGCCAGCGCACGCTGCAGGCCCGCGCCGCTGTCCTGCCCCCACTTCAGGGCCAGGCTCAGCAGCAGCTCCAGGCCGCTGGCCCCGGGCGTGGCCTCGGCAAACGGCAGCGACTTCTCGTCGCTGCCCACGGGCATGTGGTCGCTCACCAGCGCGTCGATCGTGCCGTCGGCCAGGCCTGCGCGCAGCGCGTCGCGGTCGCGCTGCTGGCGCAGCGGCGGCGTGAGGCGCATGGCGGGGTTGAAGTAGCCGATGTCGGCATCGGTGAGGTGCAACGAGTTGATGCTCACGTCGGCCGTCACCGGCAGGCCCTCGGCGCGCGCGGCGCGCACGAGCGCCACCCCGGCAGCACTGGACAGCCGGCACAGGTGCACGCGCGCGCCGGTGAGCCGCACGAGCTCGAAGATGGTGTGCAGCGCCACCGTCTCGGCGGCCACGGGCACGCCCGACAGCCCGAGCCGCGTGGCGATGGCACCACTGGCGGCCACGCCCTTGCCGAGCCAGCGCTCCTGGGGCCGCAGCCACACCGCGTAGCCGTAGGTGCTGGCGTATTGCAGGGCCCGCAGGAGTACCTGGGTGTCGGCCACCGGCACCTCGGCCTGCGAGAAGCCCACGCAGCCCGCGGCGGTGAGCTCGCTCATCTCGGTGAGGGCCTCGCCCCCCAGCCCCCGCGTGAGCGCGCCCAGCGGGAAGAGCCGACACAGGCTGAGCTTGCGCGCCCGGAACTTCAGCATCTCCACCAGGCCGGGTTCGTCCAGAGTGGGGTCGGTGTCGGGCGGGCACACGAGGCTCGTGACACCGCCGACGGCCGCCGCATGCAGCTCGCTCTCGAGCAGGCCCTCGTGCTCGTAGCCGGGCTCGCGCAGCCGCGCGGCCAGGTCCACCAGCCCGGGCGCGACGATGCAGCCGGCCGCGTCGATGACGCGCTCGGGCTCGAAGCCGGCCGGCACGCTGCCGACGGCCAGGATGCGCCCGGCGGCCACAGCAATGTCGGCCCGGCCGTCGCGGCCGCTGGCCGGGTCGATCACGCGGCCGTCGCGGATCAGCAGTCTTGCGCTCATCCTGCCTCCACCCGCCCTCAGGCCTCGTTGCCGGCGATGATGGACATCACCGCCATGCGCACCGCGATGCCGTAGGTCACCTGCGGCAGGATGACGCTCTGCGTGCCGTCGGCCACGCGCGAATCGATCTCCACGCCGCGGTTGATCGGGCCCGGGTGCATGACGATGGCGTCCGGGCGCGCGAGCGCCAGCTTCTCGGGGGTGAGGCCATAGTTCATGGCGAACTCCGCCGCACTGGGCAGCATGGCCCCGCTCATGCGTTCGTTCTGCAGGCGCAGCGTGATGATCACATCGGCATCGCGGATGCCCTCGGCCATGTCGTGGCACACCCGCACGCCCATCTCGCGCAGGTCGCCGGGCACGAGCGTCTTGGGGCCCACGGCGCGGATCTCGGGCACGCCCAGGGTGGTGAGCGCATGGATGTCGGAGCGCGCCACGCGCGAGTGGACGATGTCGCCGACGATGGCCACCGTCAGCTTCGTGAAGTCGCCCTTGAAGTGGCGGATCGTGTACATGTCCAGCAGGCCCTGCGTGGGGTGGGCGTGCCGGCCGTCGCCGGCATTGACCACGTGCACGTGCGGGGCGCAGTGCTGGGCGATGAGAAAGGGCGCCCCGCTTTCGGAGTGGCGCACGACGAACATGTCGGCGTGCATCGCCGAGAGGTTGGCGATGGTGTCCAGCAGACTCTCGCCCTTGGCCGTGGACGAGCGCGCGATGTCCAGGTTCAGCACGTCGGCCGACAGCCGCTTGGCGGCGATCTCGAAGGTGGTGCGGGTGCGCGTGGAGTTCTCGAAGAAAAGGTTGAAGACGCTCTTGCCGCGCAGCAACGGCACCTTCTTCACGTCGCGCTCGTTGACCGACAGGAAGGTGCCTGCGGTGTCCAGGATCTGCGTGAGCACCGCCCGAGGCAGGCCCTCGATGCTCAGCAGGTGGATGAGCTCGCCGTGACGGTTGAGCTGCGGGTGGCGCCGGGACAGCATCAGGGCGCCTCCTTCACCACGAATTCCAGGCGCCCGTCGTCGTGGCGGGCCAGGGACAGGCGCTGCGCCGCGGGCAGCGTGATGCGCGCGGCCGCATAGGCCGCGCTGATGGGCAGCTCGCGCCCGCCGCGGTCCACCAGCACCGCCAGCGTGACGCTGGCCGGGCGGCCGAAGTCGTAGAGCTCGTTGACCACCGCGCGGATGGTGCGGCCGGTGTAGAGCACGTCGTCGATGAGCACGATGCGTCGGCCTTCGACGGCAAAGGGCAGGTCGGTGGCGTCGGCGCGAGCCAGGCCGCGGGAGCTGAAGTCGTCGCGGTGCAGGGTGCTGGAGATGACACCTGCACGGCCGGGTAGCCCGAGGTCGTGCTGCAGCCGCTCGGCCAGCCAGGCACCGCCGGACCAGATGCCCACGAGCGCGGCGTCGCCCGCAACCAGTCCCCGCACGCCTTCGCGCAGGTCGGCATAGAGCGCCTCGGCATCAAGCTGCAGCATCGTCGGCGAGGGTTCGCAGGTACTGGTCCAGGATCACCGCGGCGGCGGCGGCGTCGACATCGTCGTCGCGGCGTCCATTATCGCCAGAGCGCGCCACCGCCTCGGTGGTCGACCAGCGCTCGTCGACCTCGTGCACGGGCAGTCGGAAGCGCCCGTGCAGCTGGCGCGCGAAGCGCCGCGCCCGCAACGTGTTGTCGTGGGGGGCACCGTCCGGGTGAAAGGGCACGCCCACCACCAGGGCATCAGGCTGCCACTCCTGCAGGACACGGGCGATCGCCTCGAAGCGGGCCGCGCCCTCGGCCGACAGCGTCTGCAGCGGCCGCGCGCGCCCGAGCAGCGTGTTGCCCACCGCCACGCCGACGCGGCGGGTGCCGTAGTCGAAGGCGACGAAGGAGCGGGGAGCCGGCGACGCTGGGCCCGGGGGGCCCGGCGCCTCAGGCATGCCCGGCCTCCTGGCTGAGCATCAGCGGGTCGAAGCCCAGCAGCGACAGGGCACGGTCGTAGCGCTGCTCCACCGGGGTGTCGAAGATGATGGCCGGGTCGGCGTGCACCGTGAGCCAGCCGTTGCGCCCGATCTCGGACTCCAGCTGCCCGGCGCCCCAGCCCGAGCAGCCCAGCGTGATGAGCACCTTCCTCGGCCCGGCGCCGCTGGACAGGGCCTCCAGCACGTCCTTGCTGGTCGTCATCTCGAGCTCCCCGCCTTCGATCGGCATCGTCGACAGGTAGGGGCTGCCCTGCTCGCCGCCCGTCTTCTCGTGCAGCACGAAGCCGCGCTCGGTCTGCACCGGGCCGCCAAAGAACACCGGCTGCGAGGCCAGCTCCTCGCGGTCCAGGGAGAGGTCCACCTTCTCGAACAGGCCCCGCACGGTGATGTCGATGGGCTTGTTGATCACCAGGCCCAGCGCGCCTTCCTGGTTGTGGTCGCACAGGTAGACGACCGTGCGCGCGAAGTTGTCATCGACCATGCCCGGCATGGCGATCAGGAACTGGTTGGTGAGGTTGATCGGGTTGTCCGGGGACATGGGATCATTCTATGCCTCAGACCCCTGCGGCACCGCCCGGCGCCCCACCCCGACACATGTCTCCGCCCCCGTCACGCCAGACGCCCCCTGCCCCGGCCGGCCGCACGAGCCCGGCCGCCGGGATCGATGCCGCGCTCGTGTGGCTGCGACGCGACCTGCGCGCCGACGACCACGCCGCGCTGCACCATGCGCTGATGGCTGCGCGCCGGGTGTGGTGCGCCTTCGTCTTCGACCGGGCGATCCTGGATCCGCTGCCGCGGCAGGACCGGCGCGTGGAGTTCATCCGCGACAGCCTCGCGGGGCTGGATGCGCAGTTGCGCGCGCTCGGGCTGTCGCACGGCGTCGAGGGCGTGGGGCTGATCGTGCGCCACGGCTCGGCCGCGGAGGAGATCACCGCGCTGGCCAAGCGGCTCGGCGTGCAGGCGGTGTATGCCAGCCACGACGACGAGCCCGCGGCGCTGGCACGCGACAGCCGGGTGCGCGGGCGCCTGGCCGAGCTGGGCGTGGGGCTGCACACCTACAAGGACCATGTGGTCTTCGAGCGCAGCGAGGTGCTCACCGCCGCAGGCACGCCTTTCGGCGTGTTCACGCCCTACAAGAATGCGTGGCTGAAGAGGCTGGAAGCCACGCAGGGCGCTGCGCTGCAGGCCCACTCGGTGGCCCCCTTGGCCGGGGCGCTGGCTCCGGTGCCCGCGGGCCTGGGCGGCGTGCCGGCCCTCACCGACATCGGCTTCGAGGCCACCAACCTGCATGCGATGAAGCTGCCCTCCGGACCCGCTGGCGCGCAGGAGCTGCTCGCGGAGTTCCTGGACGAGCGCATCGACCGCTACGACCAGGCGCGGGACTTCCCCGCCCAGAAGGGGCCGAGCTACCTGAGCACGCACCTGCGCTTCGGCACCGTTTCCATCCGGCACCTGGCGCGCGAAGCCTGGGCGCGCACCCGCGCGGGCTCGCGCGGCGCACAGACCTGGCTGTCCGAACTCATCTGGCGCGACTTCTATCACCAGGTGCTTCACCACCACCCCCATGTGGCGGAGCGCGCCTTCCGGCCCGAGTACGACCGCATCCGCTGGGAGCACGGCGCGCAGGCCCAGGCCCTCTTCGAGGCCTGGTGCGAAGGGCGCACGGGCTACCCGCTCGTGGATGCCGCGATGTACCAGATCAACCAGACTGGCTACATGCACAACCGCCTGCGCATGGTGGTGGCCAGCTTCCTGACGAAGGATCTGGGGCTGGACTGGCGCTGGGGGGAGCGCTACTTCGCGATCAAGCTCAACGACTTCGATCTCGCGGCCAACAACGGCGGCTGGCAGTGGGCGGCCTCCTCGGGCTGCGATGCGCAGCCGTGGTTCCGCATCTTCAACCCCGTCACGCAGAGCCAGAAGTTCGACGCCCAGGGCCGCTTCATCCGCCGCTACCTGCCGCAGTTGGCCGCGCTGCCCGACGACGCGATCCATACACCGTGGCTCGCGCGGCCACTGGACCTGCAGGCCGCCGGCGTGGTCATCGGCGGCAACTACCCCGCGCCGGTCGTGCAGCACGACGTGGCGCGCGCGCGCACGCTGCAGCGCTACGCGGTCGTCAAGGGTCCGGGCACGTAGCGCGCCAGCAGCGGCGCGTGGCGCCGCGGCCACTCGCGCAGGGCGGCTGCCTCGCCCTCGAAGACATGCCGCAGGAACGCCAGCGTGAGCTCGCGCGTGGCAGCCTTCACCTGCTGGTTGAGTTCGGGCCCGCCCGGGGTCGTGCGGTCGGTGAAGACGCTGTGCGAGCCGCCCTTGAAGATCGCCAGGGTCTTGCGCGGGCTGCCCACCGCCTCGAAGACGGCCACGCGGTCCTCGAAGCCGCTGTAGTAGCCCGGGATCCTGATGATGTCCTCGGTGCAGGTGATGTGCAGGCTGGGCACGCTCACCGGGGCGAGGATGCGCTCGAGCGAGGCGTCGCCGTAGAACGGCGGGGCCGAGAGCACAACGGCGGCCTGCACCCGCGGCTCGCGCAGGTCGACCAGGCGTCCGTCGCGTTCGACCTGTGCGCCGGCGGCCAGCAGCGTGGTGTTGGCACCGTAGGAGTGGCCGGCCGCGACGATGCGCCGGGCATCCAGCCGTGCGCCCAGGGCGCCACCCAGCACGTGGTCCAGCGCGAAGCGCAGGTCGTGCACGCGGTCGATGGCCTCGGTCTCGCGGGCGGCATCCTGCAGCCGCCCGATGAGCGCGAAGGGGCTGCCGGCCGACCACACGCTGCGGTCGCTGCCCACATGTTGCAGGTGCAGGCTCGCCAGGCCGTTTTCGGCCCAGTGCCGCCCGAGGTAGCTGTAGCCCAGGCGCGAGCCGCCGATGCCGTGGGAGAAGACCACCAGCGGCGCCGGCGCGGCGGCCGAGGCCGCCGGCGGCAGATACAGCCGCAGCGGCACGACGCGCCTGCGCGCCGCGTCGCTGGGCTCCAGGTCCACGATCTCCGGCCCCGGCCCCTGTGCGCGGGCCCAGGGCATCAGCGCGGGCAGGCCCAGCGCCAGAGAGGTCTGCCGAAGAAAGAGGCGGCGGTTCATGGTGGGGGTGTGCGGGTCCGCGTCAAGGTTGGGGCGCCGTCAGCGGCGAGGCAGCCGGGCGGCGGCTGCGCGTCAGGTGGCGCAGCACGGCAATGGCGTCGTCCACGTAGGTGAACACCACCGGGATGACCAGCAGGCTCAGGAAGGTGGAGGTGATCAGGCCGCCGATGACGACGATGGCCATCGGCGCGCGGAAGCTCGGGTCCGTGCCCAGGCCGATGGCGATGGGCAGCATGCCCGCGGCCATGGCGATGGTGGTCATGACGATGGGGCGCGCGCGCTTGCGGCAGGCATCGATCACGGCCTCGAAGCGCGCCAGGCCATAGTCGCGCCGGGCAATGATCACGTAGTCCACGAGCAGGATGGAGTTCTTGGTGACGATGCCCATGAGCATGATCAGGCCGATCATGCTGGGCATCGACAGCGCCGTGTGCGTGAGGAAGAGGGCCAGGAAGGCGCCCGGGATGGACAACACGAGCGCGCCCAGGATCGTGGCCGGCTGCACGAAGTCCTTGAACAGCAGCACCAGCACCACGTAGATGCACAGCACCCCGGTGAGCATGGCCAGGCCGAAGCTCTGGAAGAGCTCGCCCATCGCCTCGGCATCACCGATTTCGGTGCGGATCACGCCGGCGGGCATCTGGCTGAGGCTCGGCAGCGCAAGCGCGGCCTCCTTCACCGCGCCCAGCGGCTGCTGGTTGAGCTCGATCTCGAAGTTGATGTTGCGCTGGCGGTTGTAGCGGTCGATGGAGGCCGGGCCGCTGTCGATGGACAGCGTGGCCACGTTGCCGAGCATCACCGGCCCGTTGCGCCCCGGCACGGGCAGCCGCGCGAGCAGCGCCAGGTCGGTGCGGGCCTCGGCCGGCAGCCGCACGACGATGGGCACCTGGCGCTGACTGAGGTTGAGCTTGGCCAGGCTCTGGTCGTAGTCGCCGGCCGTGGCCACGCGCAGCGTGTCGGCGATGGCTGCGGCGGTCACGCCCAGGTCTGCCGCGCGGGCGGGGTCCGGGCGCACGATGAGCTCGGGGCGCAGCAGGCTGGAGCTGGAGGTCACGGCCCCGATGCCGGGGATCGTGCGCAGCTCGCGCTCCACGAGCGCCGCATGCGCGGCCAGCGCGGCGCCGTCGTCGCTGGCCAGCACGAGCACATACTTCTCGGCGCTCGCCCCGAAACCCACCCGCACCCGCGCGCCGGGCAGCGCCACCAGCGCCTCGCGCAGCTGCGACTCGATGGCCTGCTTGGTCAGGCCCGGACGCTTGCTGCGGTGGGTCAGATTGAGGGTGAGCGTGGCCCGGCTGACCTCAGGAAGCGCCGCGCCGGGCGTGAAGGTGTCGGCCCCGGTGCTGCCGCCGCCGATGGCCGTGTAGACCATCTTCACGTGCTCGTTGCGCTGCACCAGCACGCGCGCCTGCTCGGCCGCGGCCAGCGTCTGCTCGTAGGTGCTGCCTGGCGGCAGCGAGACGGTGACCTGCGTCTGGCTGAGGTCGTCCGGCGGCAGGAAGCCCGTGGGCAGCAGCGGCACGAGCATGAACGAGCCGACGAAGAACACCGCCGTGGCCAACAGCGTGAGCACCCGGTGGCGCAGGCACCACGCGGCCCAGCCGGCGTAGCGCACGAGCCAGCCGGGCTCCACATGTCCGCGCCGCGGTGGGCGCAGGATGTAGGCGGCCATCATCGGCGTGAGCATGCGCGCCACCACCAGCGAGAAGAACACCGCGATGGCCGCTGTCCAGCCGAACTGCACGAAGAACTTGCCGGGCACGCCGGCCATGAAGGCGGTGGGCAGGAAGACGGCAATCAGGGTGAAGGTGGTGGCGATGACGGCCAGCCCGATCTCGTCAGCCGCCTCCATGGCGGCGTCGTAGGGGCTCTTGCCCATGCGCAGGTGGCGCATGATGTTCTCGATCTCGACGATGGCGTCGTCCACGAGGATGCCCACGACGAGCGACATGCTCAACAGCGTCACGACGTTGAGCGTGAAACCGAAGACGTAGTGCATCACGGCGAAGGCCGGCAGGATCGACAGCGGCAGCGCCGTGGCGGCCACCAGCGTGGCGCGCCAGTCGCGCAGGAAGAGCCAGACCACGAGCACGGCCAGCAGCGCCCCCTCCACGAGCAGGTACATGCTGCCCTCGAAGTTCTCGATCACCGGGTCGACGAAGTTGAAGGCCTCGGTGACGGTGACATCAGGGTGCTCGGCGCGCAGTTGCTGCAGCGCCCGGCGCACGCCCTCGGCCACGGCGGTCTCGCCGGCACCGCGCGAGCGCACGATCTCGAAGCCCACCACCGGCTGGCCGTTGAGCAGCGCCCCGCTGCGCCGCTCGGCCACGGTGTCGCTCACGCGGGCGACCTGGTCCAGGCGGATGCGCCGGCCATGGGAGTCGCCCGGCAGCGCGAGCTCCAGCCGCGCGAGCTCGGCTGCGCTCTGCACGGTGGCGATGGTGCGCACGCTCTGCTCGGCGCCGCCCAGGTCGGTGCGCCCGCCCGGGGCGTCCTGCTGCACGGCGCGCAGCTGGCGCGAGACATCGCTGGCCGTGATGTTCAGCGCCAGCAGCCGGGCCGGGTCGAGCTCCACGCGCACCTCGCGCGTGGCGCCCCCCACGCGCGCGACCGCGCCCACACCGCGCACCGCCAGCATCGCCTTGGTCACGGTGTTGTCGACGAACCAGGACAGCGCCTCGTCGTCCATGCGGCTGGATGCCACGGTGTAGGTGAGGATCGGGGCGCCGGCGAGCTCGAGCTTGTTGATGACCGGGTCACGCACGTCGGCCGGCAGGTCGGCCCGGATGCGCGAGACGGCCGAGCGCACGTCGTCCAGGGCCTCCTGAGTGACGCGCTCGAGCCGGAATTCCACCGTCACCTGCGCGGTGCCGTCCTGCACCTTGGTGTAGATGTTCTTGACCCCCTGCAGCGAGGCCACCGCGTTTTCCAGCCGGCGGGCGACCTCGGTCTCCATCTGCGCCGGCGCCGCACCGGGCAGGCTCGCGCTGACGACGATGGTGGGCAGGTCGATGTCCGGGAACTGCTGGATCTTCATCGATCGAAAACCCAGCAGGCCCGCCAGCGCGAGCAGCACGAAAAGCATCACCGAGGGGATCGGGTTGCGGATGCACCAGGCCGAGACGTTCATCAGTCGACCACCCGCACCGTGTCGCCTTCGGCCAGGAACCCGCCGCCGCTGGCCACCACGCGCGCCGAGGCGTCCAGCCCGCCCGTGATCTCCACGCGCTCGCCGCTGCGCCGCCCGAGCGTCACCTTGGCCTGCGCCACCTTGCCGTCGGCGCCGACCCGCCAGACGTAGGCGAAGCCGTCGCGCATGAGCACCGCCGACTGCGGCAGGGTCAGCCCCGAAGAGCGGCCGGTGTCGAACTCGCCGCGCGCAAACATGCCCGGCTTCAGGCCGGGCGCGGCGGGCAGGTCCACGTACACGAGGCCGTTGCGGGTGGCCGCATCCACGGTGGGTCCGACCATGCGCAGCTTGCCCGTCACGGCCGGCCCGCTGCCGCCGCTCACGCGCACGGTCATGCCCGCCCGCAGCAGCGCGAGGTCGGCCGCCGACACCTCGGCGCGCCATTCGAGGCGCCCCTGCCGGATGAGGCGAAAGAGCTCCTGGCCGGGCGGCACCACCGCACCCAGCGTCGCGTTGCGGGCGCTGATGATGCCGTCGTCGGGGGCGAGCACCTGCACCTGGCGCGCGCGCAGCTGCTGCACCTGCAGCGCGGCCTGCTGCGCCTGCACCCGGGCCTGGGCCGTGCGCTCGGCCGTGAGCGCCGCCTGAACCTGTTCGGTGCTCAGCACGCCCGTGGGGCCGAGCTCGCGGGCGCGCTGAGCGCGGGCCGCCATCTCGGCGAGCACCGCCTCGGCCTCGGTCAGTGTGGCACGGGCCAGCGCAAGGTCGGCCTGCACAAGCTCGGCCGCGAAGCTGGCCAGCACCTGACCCCGCCGCACGGTGTCGCCGACGTTGGCGTTCACCTCCGCCAGGCGCCAGCCGCTGCCTTCGGCGCCCACGCTGGCCTCCTGCCAGGCGGCCACGGTGCCGGAGGCCGCCACGGCGGTGGACAGGCTGGTGGGCTGGGGCTGGACCACCTTCACCGACAGTGCCGGACGCGCGGCGGCGCGGGGCTCGTCAGGCTTGGAGGAGGAAGACCGGGCAGGGCTGCTGACCAGGGAGGCGGCCAGGGCGGTGGCCAGGCAGGCCAGTAGCGCGAGCCGGGCCGGCCGACGCCGGGCCGGCGCATCGGAAGTGGGGATCATCGAGTGGGGATGCCGGAAGGCGGGCCCGCAGGGCCCGAACCCTCTAGCTTAGCGGGATGCGGGAAATCCCGTATGACGCGCCACCAGGGCGAGAAGTTCCCGCTCCACGAAAGGCTTGCCCAGGTAGTGGTCCACGCCCAGCGCCACCGCGTGGTCACGGTGCTTCTGCGCGATGCGGGAGGTGATGATGACCACCGGCAGATCGGCAAAGCGGGCATCGCCACGCAGGTTGCGCACGAGGTCGAAGCCGTCCATGCGCGGCATCTCCAGGTCCGACAGCACGATGGCGGGCTTCTCCTCGGCGATGCGCTCCAGCGCCTCCAGCCCGTCCTTGGCCACCGCCGTGCGGTAGCCCTCGCGCAGCAGCAGCCGCTGGGTGACCTTGCGCACGGTCAGCGAGTCGTCGACGATGAGCACCAGCGGCCCCGCGGGCTCGGTGGTCAGCGCCTCCTGGCCGTCCTCGGCGGCGCCGGTGCGCTGGCGCTCTCGCGCCTGCAGCCCGTGCATCGCCGCCAGGGCCACGGGGTTGTAGATCGGCACCATGTCGCCGCTGGCCAGCAGCGTCATGCCCACGAGCCCGGGCAGGCGGGCCAGCTGCGGGCCGAGGTTCTTCACCACCACCTCCTGGTTGCCCAGGATGTCGTCGACGAAAATGGCCACGCGCTGCGAGGCGCTGCGCATGATGACCACGCGGGGTGCGCGGCCGATCACGGTACCGCGGGGGCCGCCCTGCATGAGGGCGCCCAGCCAGTAGAAGGGCACGCTGCCGGACTCGACGTCGGGCAGCACGCCGGAGTTGCAGCCCTGCTCGATGTCCTCGGGCCGCACGCGACGCACGATCTCCACGATCGTGGCGGGCACGGCCACGGTCGCCTCGCCCACCCGCAGCAGCACCACCTGGGTGATGGCCGTGGTCAGCGGCAGCACGAGCCGCACCCGCGTGCCCGCGCCCGGGCTGCTGGACAGGTCGATGCGGCCGCCCAGCGCGAGCACCTCGGCGCGGACCACGTCCAGGCCCACACCGCGGCCGGCCAGCTCGGTCACGGCGCGCGCCGTGGAAAAGCCCGGGCTGAAGACGAGTTGCGACAGCGTCGCATCATCGGGCTGGTCATCCGGGCCGAGCAAGCCCACGGCGCGCGCGCGCTCGCGGATGCGCGGCAGGTCCAGCCCGCTGCCGTCGTCCTCCACCGTGATGGCCACCTCGTTGCCCTCGTGCGCGAGCGACAGCCGGATCCGCCCCATCGCCGCCTTGCCCGCGGCCTCGCGCTGCGCCGGCGGCTCGATGCCGTGCACGACGCTGTTGCGCACCAGGTGCTCGAAGGGCGCGCCCATGCGGTCGAGCACGCCGCGGTCCATCTCGATGGCCGCGCCGTCGATCTCCAGCCGGACCTGCCGGCCCGTCTCCCGCGCAGCCTGACGCGCGACCCGGTGCAGGCGGTCGGCGATGGTGTCGAATTCCACCAGGCGGGTGCGCAGGAGGTCCTCGTGCAGGCCCCGAGCAGCCTGGGCCTGCGCCGCCAGGGCATCCTCGGCCGATTGCACGCTCAGGGCCAGGCTGCGCTGGACGGTGGCGATGTCGTCCAGCGACTCGGCCATCATCCGCGACAGTTCCTGGAAGCGCGTGTAGCGGTCCAGCTCCAGCGGGTCGAACAGGGGGCTCTCGCCGGGACGGGTGCCGCGCGCCGGGGCGGCGCGCTGCTCGCCCTGCGACTCCAGGTCGCGCAGCTGGCGGCGCAGCCGCTCCAGGTTGTCGGTGAGGTCCACGAGCGACCCCTTGAGGCGACCGACCTCGGTCTCGATGACCGAGCGTGCCGTGCCCACCTCCCCGGCCTGGTTGAAGAGCCGGTCCATGAGATCAGCCCGCACCCGCATCATCGCCCGCGCGGGCACGGGTGCGCGGGCCACCACGGGCGGGGCGGGCGACGGGGCAGGCTCGGGCGTGGGCGGCGCGGTCTCCAGCAGACCCTCGAAGAGCACCTCGGCCACCGGGATGGGTTCGGGGGCCGGCTGCGTTGGGGGCTCGGCAACAGGCTCGGCGACCGGTGTCGCAGCAGGCTCGGCGGACACGGCAGGCTGCTCCGCCGGCCACCGCAACTCGGGGAACTCCACCTCCAGAAGCGGCGGCAAGGCCTCTACCGCCGGGCCTGGCGCCAGCTCCGGCACGGGCTCGAAGTCCTCGGGCGGAGACAGGGTGGGCGGCTCCTGCGGCGCGTCGTCGGGCTGCCGGACCTCTGCCGGGGGGGCAGGAGCGCGTACCTGTTCTCGCAGTGCATCGAGGGCGGCGTGCAGCGAATCCACCCCGGCGTAGAGCTCATCCGCGGCGCGGGCCTCCCCGGCGCGCACGGCCTGCTCGAGCCGGGCCTCCAGGCGATGCGCGCGCTCGCCCAGGCGCATGGCGCCAGCCAGGCGGGCTCCGCCCTTGAGGGTATGCAGCGCCCGCATGCCCAGCGCGCCCGCCTCCTCGTCTGCGGGCTGCCGCACCCAGGCCGACAAGGATCCCCGCAATTCGCCCAGCAGTTCTTGCGCCTCCTCGAGGAAGATCTCGAAGAGCTCGGGATCGAGCCGGTCCTCCACGGGCTCCGGCGCGGGCTTCGGCTCCGGCTC
>JBMOGN010000033.1:0-22111 GCA_049318345.1 Rubrivivax sp.
CCGCTCGTGCCGGAACATCGGCCCCACGTAGTACAGGCGCTTGCCGCCGTCGTACAGCAGGTTGTGCTCGATGGCGGCACGCACCACGCCGGCGGTGTTCTCGGGGCGCAGGGTGAGTGCATCGCCATTGAGTCTGTCGGTGAAGGAGTACATCTCCTTCTCCACGATGTCGGTGACCTCGCCCAGGCCGCGCACGAACAGCGCGGTGGGCTCGACGATCGGGGTGCGGACCTGGCGGTAGCCGTAGCGTTCCATGACACGCGCGACGGCCGCCTCGAACCACTCCCACTGCCTCGAGGCTGGCGGGAGAATGTCGTTCATGCCCTTGACCGCGCGCAGCGGGTTCTGGGCGGGCCGGCTGGCCCCGTTCGGTTCAGGCATGGCGAGCGTGCGCGATAGGGTGCGTGGGAAAACGGGCCGCTGGCGCCACGCGCCAGGCTGCCAGCAGGATCAGCGGGTGGCCTCGACCGCGCCGAAACGGCGCTCGATGTAGCGTTCCACGATCTGGTGGAACTCCTGGGCGATGCCTTCGCCGCGGAGGGTCAAGGCCTTCTCGCCATCGATGAAGACCGGGGCGGCGGGCGCCTCTCCCGTGCCGGGCAGGCTGATGCCGATGTCGGCGTGCTTGCTCTCGCCGGGGCCGTTGACGATGCAGCCCATCACCGCCACCCTCAGCGTCTCCACCCCGGGGTAGCGCGCCTTCCACACCGGCATCATGCCGCGCAGGTGGTCGTCGATCTGCTTGGCCAGCTCCTGGAAGGTGGTGCTGGTGGTGCGGCCGCAGCCCGGGCAGGCGGTGACGCTCGGGTTGAAGGTGCGCAGGCCCAGCGACTGCAGGATCTCCAGGGCCACGACCACCTCCTGCGTGCGCGACTCGCCCGGCTGGGGAGTGAGGCTGACACGGATCGTGTCGCCGATGCCTTCCTGCAGCAGGATCGCCAGCGCCGTGGCCGACGCCACCGTGCCCTTGGTGCCCATGCCGGCCTCGGTCAGGCCGAGGTGCAGCGGGTAGTCGCAGCGCTGCGCGAGCGCCCGGTACACCGATACGAGGTCCTGCACGCCGCTGACCTTGCAGCTCAGGATGATGCGGTCCGCCCCCAGGCCCAGGGCACGCGCCTCGGCCGCCGACTGCAGGGCCGACTGGATCAGGGCCTGGTACATCACCTGAGGTGCGTCCCAGGGCCGGGCGCGCGCCGCGTTTTCGTCCATGAGGGCTGCAAGCAGGTCCTGGTCGAGGCTGCCCCAGTTCACGCCGATGCGCACCGGGCGGTCGTGGCGGATCGCCGCCTCGATCATCTGGGCGAACTGCGCGTCGCGCTTGCGCCCGCGCCCGACATTGCCCGGATTGATGCGGTACTTGCTCAGGGCACGGGCACAGTCGGGGTACTGGCTCAGCAGGGTGTGGCCGTTGTAGTGGAAGTCGCCCACCAGGGGGACATCGATGCCCATGCGGTCGAGTTGCTCGCGGATGTGCGGCACGGCCTGAGCCGCCTCGGGCGTGTTGACCGTGATGCGCACCAGCTCGGACCCCGCAACCGCCAGCTCCTTGACCTGGATAGCGGTCTCGATCACGTCGACGGTATCGGTGTTGGTCATCGATTGCACGCGCACCGGGGCGTCACCCCCGATGGTGACCGTACGGCTGCCCCAGGTCACGGGAACCTGGTTGGATCGCCGCGGGGCGGGAGCCGCGCTCTCGATGGAGTCAATCGATGCCGACATGGGAGGTGTGCTGTTCAGCGGAGTTCGAGCCGAGCCACATTCTCTCGCGTATGGGGCAGCAGGTCGATGGCCTGCCCCCGCAAGAGGACTTCCGTGGCACGAGCATTGCCAAGGGTCAGCCGCAACGGAAGAGCCGCGTCGAGTTCCAGCGCCTCACCCGCCAGCAGCGTGCGGGACTGCACCACGCGCCCGTCTCCGTCGAGAATCTCCACCCAGGTCTCCGCCGACGCCACCAGGCGCAGATTGTCGCCCCCGGCGGCCCGACCCGCCTCAGCGGCTGCCGTCAGCGCGGACGAAGCCGCCGGGTTCGCGGCCAGGGTGCCCACCCCGACGCGGGCTGCGCCGGCCTCGCCGCTCCACGCCTGGGCCCGGCTGGCCAGGGCGGCCAGGGCACCGGTGCCCCAGGCAGCAGCCAGGGCCACGAGCACGATCACGATGGACAGCGCCGCGACAACGGTCCGGCGGGACAGTGTGGTGCGTGAGCGCTCCACCGGCTCGCGAAAGGGTGCGTGCAGGCCTTCGTCCACCCGCTCCAGCGCGTACCGCGCCGGAGCCGGCAGCCCGGCGAGCACCGGCCCGGGCTCCACCTCGAGCGCGCGACAGACGGTATGCGCGAGATTGCGCACGTAGGCGAGGTCTGGCAGCGTCTCCCAGCGGTCGGCCTCCAGGGCCTCGAGACGCGCGGCAGACACCTTGGTGGCCTGGCTCAGGGCCTGGACCGTGAGGCCCCTGCGCTCCCGCGCCTCGCGCAGCAGTGCTCCGGGTGAAGAGGCCGGCGAGCCGGCCCCGATCTGCGCGTCACTCATCGAAGCGCCCCTTGTCGAAGAGGAGCGCCTCGCGCGACTGCGGGAAGCGCCTGCCCAGTTCCAGCGCCAGCGCGTCACGCGCGGCGAACTGCCCGCTGCGGTGCTCCACGCGCACGGCCAGCCACAGCGACTGCGCCGAGGCACGGTCGCCCTGCGCGTGGATGCGGCGCAGGTAGAAGCGTGCACGCTCGAATTCGCCTCGACGAAAGAGCACCTCGCTGAGATTCAGCGCCGCGGCCAGGTTGCCCGGGTCAGCCTCGAAGACGCGCGACAGCACCTCCTCGGCCTCGGCGAGGCGATCGGCACGGGCCAGGCACACGCCGCGGGCCAGGCCCGTGCGGGAGGGATCCTGCAGCCCGGGCCTCGCCAGGGCCTGCCGGAACATGGCATCTGCTTCGGCATAACGTTGCTGGTTGCACAGGAACCACGCGAGGTTGTGCGCGACATCGGCGTCACCCGGCGCGACCTGCATCGCCCGGCGGAAACTCTCCTCAGCCAGCCGCGGCTCGCCCATCGCGGCGTAGATCAGGCCGCGCAGGTTCAACGCCTCGGGCAGGTCGGGCCGCGCCGCCAGCGCAAGCTTCACCTCGTCCAGTGCCACGGCGGTCTGGCCGCGCCCGAAGTAGGCCGTGGCAAGTTCGATGCGCACGCGCGCCAACCGCTCGCCGTCGCTCAAGTCGGATTGCGTACGCAGGTCGCGGCCGGACTCGCCGGAACCCACCGGTACGCCCGTGCACGCCACCAGCCCGAGCCCGGCAGCCACGGCCAGCAGCCCGAGCAGGCGCCTCACGGCCGCGACCCCTGGAGCGCGACCACCGGCGGGATGCGGGTGCGAGCCAGACGGGCCCGGACATCGGTGCGGTCCTGCACCTCGCCGGCAAGCTGGCCGCACGCGGCGTCGATGTCGTCACCGCGGGTGCGGCGAATGGTGGTGACGAAGCCGGCGTCCTGCAGCACCCGTGCAAACGCCTCGACGCGCTCGGGGGGCGAACGCCTCAGCCCCGAGGCCGGAAACGGGTTGAAGGGGATGAGGTTGAACTTGCAGGCCACCGCCGGTGCCGCCACCGGGCCCTGGCCGCGGACCAGCCGCACGAGCGCGGCGGCCTGCTCCGGCGTGTCGTTCACGCCATCGAGCATGCAGTACTCGAAGGTGATGAAGTCCCGGGGCGCCGCCTGCAGGTATCGCGAGCAGGCAGCGAGCAGTTCGCAGAGGGGGTACTTGCGGTTCAGCGGAACGAGCCGCTCGCGCAGCAGGTCGTCGGGCGCGTGCAATGACACCGCCAGCGCCACCGGGCACTCCTCGCGCAGGCGGTCGATCATCGGCACGACACCGGAGGTCGAGACGGTGACCCGACGGCGCGACAGCCCGTAGCCGTGGTCATCCAGCATCGTGCGCAGGGCCGGCACCAGCGCTGCGAAGTTCTGCAGCGGCTCACCCATGCCCATCATGACCACGTTGTCCACGGCGCGCTCGCCCGGCGCCAGGCCGAGATGCTCACGCATGCGGCGCTCGGCGAACCAGAGCTGGGCCACGATCTCGCCGGTGGCGAGGTTGCGACTGAAGCCCTGGTGGCCCGTGGAACAGAAACGGCAGCCCACGGCACAGCCGGCCTGCGAGCTCACGCACAAGGTGCCGCGTCGAGCCTCGGGAATGAAGACGGTCTCCACGGCATCGCCGCCACCGACATCGAACAGCCACTTGACGGTGCCGTCGGACGAGACATGCTCGGAAAGTGGCGGCAGCGCCGTCACGCGCGCGCAGCCCTGCAGCCGCTCGCGCAGGGGTTTGGCCAGGTCGGACATCCGCTCGAAGGAGTCCTCCCCGCGCTGGTGGATCCAGCGGTACAGCTGGACCGCGCGGAAGCGCTTCTCGCCCAGGGTGCCGCAGTAGGTCGCCAGCCCTTCGAGGTCGAAGTCGAGCAGGTTGACCACCGCGGACCAGCCGCGTCAGCGGCTGTAGAGGTTCATGCCAGGGAAGAAGAAGGCGATCTCGACGGCCGCCGTGTCCGGGCCATCCGAGCCGTGCACGGCGTTGGCGTCGATGCTGTCGGCGAAATCAGCGCGGATGGTGCCCTTCTCGGCCTTGCGGGGGTCGGTGGCACCCATGAGCTCACGGTTGCGCAGGATGGCGTTCTCGCCTTCCAGCACCTGGACCATCACAGGGCCGGAGATCATGAACCGAACCAGGTCGGCAAAAAAGGGCCGGGCCTTGTGCACGGCATAGAAACCTTCGGCTTCGGCCTGGGACAGCCACATCATCCGCGCGGCGACGACGCGCAGCCCGGCCGACTCGAAACGGCTGTAGATCTGCCCGATCACGTTCTTCGCCACCGCATCCGGCTTGATGATCGAAAGCGTGCGTTCAACGGCCATGAATCGTTCTCCTGGATCAAGAATTTCGAAAAACCTCGCATTCTAGCCCGGGCGGGACTGCAGGCTTGTGACACACGGGGTATTCCTCGCCCAAGGTGGGGAGCGGACGCCCCACCAGTCAGCGCCGGCCGCGCCCGCCACCACCGCCAGCGGCCCCACCACCTCCGCCTCCGCCTCCGCCTCCGCCTCGGCGTCCGCCCTTGCCGCCCTTGCCTTTGTTCAGGAAGGCATCGGCGCCGATGTAGCCCACGGAGGTACGCATCGGGTCGGGCTGCGGATCGCCGCGGCCTCCGGCAGCCTTGGGCCCACCCTTGCGTTTGGAGCCGCCCGGCTTACCGGAGCCCGGCCGCTGGCCGCCGCCCGAGCGGGACGGCTGGGCGAAGCGCCGATCGTAGGTCTGCTGCAGCGGATTGGGGATCGGCCCGTCGTCGTCGAGTTCGCGCGCCGGCGCGCGCTGCTCAGCCTGCAGCGCCCGCTTGTCGTAGGTCTGCTGCAGCGGGTTGGGGATGGGGCCGTCCTCCGCGAATTCGCGCTGCTTGCGCGCCTGCTGGATGGCACGGCGGTCGTAGGTCTGCTGCAACGGGTTGGGAATCGGGCCGATGGCGTCACCGTCGTCGTGGTCGAGGTCCGGTGCCTGAAAATTCCCAGGTTCGGCGGAACCGCGGCCCGGGCGTGAAAAGCTACCGGCGGCCCGCTCACCACGCTCACCGCGGCTCCCGCGGTCGTCACGCCGCCCCCGGCGGCCGCCTCGCTTGTCGCCCCGGGACCGCTGCCCGGGGCCGGCATCTGCCGGGTGGTTCATGCCGGTGGCGTCGCGCAGCGCCTGCACATCCGCCGCTGCCAGGTCCACCCAGACGCCCCGACGAAGCCCGCGCGGCAGCACCACTGACCCGTAGCGGATGCGGATGAGGCGACTGACCGCGTGCCCGACGGCATCGAAAAGCTTTCGCACTTCGCGGTTGCGCCCTTCGGTGATGACGACCCGGTACCAGTGGTTCGCGCCTTCCCCGCCTCCGTCCTCGATGCTCAGGAAGGCCGCGGGCTGCCCCTCGATCTCCACGCCCTCGAGCAACCGCTGCCGGCTCTCGTCGGACAGCGTGCCGAGGATACGAACGGCATATTCGCGCTCCACGCCAAAACGCGGGTGCATGAGGCGGTTGGCGAGGTCGCCGGAGTTGGTGAACAGCAGCAAGCCTTCGGTGTTGATGTCCAGGCGCCCCACAGACTGCCACTTGCCCTGGGGCAGGCGCGGCAGGCGACGGAAGACTGTCGGGCGGGCCTGCGGGTCATCGTGCGTGACGACCTCGCCGGCGGGCTTGTGGTACGCCAGCACGCGGGCCTGCACGGGAGCGATGCGCACCTTGACGGGCTTGCCATCGATGGCCACGCGGTCGCCGAAGGAGATGCGCTGGCCAGTGTGGGCGGGCTGCCCGTTCACGGTCACCCGGCCACCGACGATCATCTGCTCGAGGTCGCGGCGCGAACCGAGCCCGGACTGGGCCAGCACCTTGTGGAGCTTGGGCGCATCGGGTTCGGGGGCGAGTACGCGACGCTGCCCGGAAGCGCCGCCCGGCTCCGCGACGTCGTCCCCGGCCGCGTTCTCCATCGGGCCCGGCAACCCGTCCTGCGCGGCGACGGGCGACACCTCGGCGGCTGACGCGTCATCGCCCGGCTGCGTCAACGCCTGCTCGGCAGGCCAGGCGCGAGCTTCATCCTGCGGCGCTGCCGGGGCTGGCTCGGGGGCTTCGTCCGCCTGCGCGTCATAGGCACCTGAGATGACGTCGGCAAAGACCTCCTGAGGGTTGCCGTCCACCGGCAGCACGGCCGCCGACAGGGGCGCCGGGCTCTCCCCGCCAGCCTCTCGGGAACGCTTGCCGCGGCGGCGGTTGCGCCGGCGGCGCCTGCCCTCCGGGTGCCCGTCGGGGGGTCCATCCTCGCCGGGCGTGGCCGCAGCGTCAGCGCCAGCGGCGCCGGCGTCAACGGCTTCGCCCGCCCCGCTTGCCCCACCCGGTCCCTGGGCTGCACCGTCACCTTGGGCCTCCGACGGAGCCTCCGATGGGGTGGCCGCCGCGGCGCCAGAAGCCGGCCTGCGCCGACGCGGACGCGGCGCCGGCGGGGTGTCGGCATCCTGCGGCGGGGCAGCCGGCAGGTCAGGAGAATCGGGTGCGTCAGCGTTCATGGGCAAGAGGGTCGTCGGTGATCGGCGGCAGAGCAGGAAGGTCGGCAGGGAGTGCGCTGGAGGAATCGGGCTGCTGTTCGATTTCCGGGGCAGGAGGCTCGACCAGTTCAAGCGACGCCTGCAATTCGTCCACCGGAAGGGCTGCTGCATCAGCGCCCAGCCCGTCTTCTTCAACGGCCGGCGCAGAGCCTTCCAGCGCAGGCAGCCCGTCGAGGCTCGCCAGCCCGAGGTCATCCAGGAAGTGCCGGGTGGTCGCGTACAAAGCCGGGCGGCCGGGAGAATCCCGGAAACCGATGCTCTCGATCCAGCCGCGGTCCTCGAGTTGCTTGATGATCTGGCTGGTCACCGTGACGCCGCGGATCTCCTCGATGTCGCCCCGGGTGACGGGCTGGCGGTAGGCAATGATGGCCAGCGTCTCCATCGCGGCGCGCGAGTAGCGCGGCGGCTTCTCGGGATTCAGCCTGTCGAGGTACACCCGCATGTGCGGGCGACTCTGGAAGCGCCAGCCGCTGGCCACGCACACCAGCTCCACGCCTCGCCCGTGCCAGTCGCGGGCCAGTTCCTCCAACAGGGTCTTGACCGTGTCGGCCCCGACACGCTCTTCGAAGAGCAGGCGCAACTCGCGCAGGGGCAGCGGTACGCTGGCGCAGATCAGGGCAGTTTCGAGGACGGATTTCGCCTCGGCAGTATTCATGGAAGTCGGAGGTACAACCGGCTGAGGGAACGGGCGCCCGGCATCGCACGGGCAGGGGCCGAAGGCCAGAAGGCACGGGGCTCGTGGAGCCCTCCCGGCCTGCGGCCGAACGGTACCGGGCAGGCTATCCCCGGTCGGCAAGCGGGCCTCACCCGGGCGCCGCAACTCCCATTGTACCCGCCTGGCAGGCCGCCGGACAGGCCTGGCTTCAGCCCCGGTCGCGGGTGACCCGGGCCCAGGCCCGTGCAAAGTCCGGCGGCGGCGGACACTCGAAGGCCAGCGGCCGCTGGTCGCGCGGATGGGCCAGTCCGAGCCGGCAGGCGTGCAGGGCCTGGCGGGTCATGTCCAGAGCCGGTCGACCGGCGTACAGGGTGTCGGCCACCAGGGGATGTCCGGCGTGGGCCAGATGCACCCGGATCTGATGGGTGCGTCCGGTGTGCAGCGTGCAGTTCAGGGCGCTGACGCCTTCGGCGAAGGCCACGGGCTGCACATCGGTGCGGGCAGGCCGACCTGACGCCACCACGGCCATGCGCGTGCGCTGCACCGGGTCGCGCCCGATCGGGGCATCGAGCGTGCACGCGGACGCCAGAAGGCCGTGCGCCAGTGCCCGGTACTCCCGGTGGACCTCCCGCGCCGCGATGGCGCGGGTCAGGGCGGTCACAGCCTGGAGCGTGCGGCCCACCACCATCAGGCCGCTGGTGTCCTTGTCCAGCCGATGAACGATGCCGGCACGCGGCAGGGCGGCCGACTCGGGGTAGGTGTACAGCAGGCCGTTGAGCAGCGTGCCGGACCAGTTCCCGGCTGCCGGGTGCACCACCAGGCCCGCACGTTTGTTCACCACCAGCAGGTCCTCGTCCTCGTGGACGACGTCGAAGGGCACTGCCTCGGGCCTGAAGGCCAGGGACTGCGCCGTGGGCAGCAGTTCCACGACGATCGTCTCGCCGGCGCGCACCTTGCGGGACGCGGTGCGGATCGCCACGGAACCCACCCGAACGTGGCCACCGTTCACCAGGTCCTGCAGGTGGCCCCTGGAGAACTCGTCCACCAGCGTGGCCAGCACCTTGTCCAGGCGTGTGGCGTGCAGTTCGGGCGGCACCTGAAGGTGGCGCACCTCCACCTCGGACTCGGTCGCACCTTCCTCAGCGTCGGGCTCCGCGGTGGCCGCAGGGCTGACCGGGGCGTCCCTATAATCTTCCCGATCCTTCACCGTGGTCGGGCCAGCGGCCCGTCTCCTTCACATGATGCCCATCCGCGCCTGGCGCCTCGCCCTCGTGATCGTCGTCACGCTGCTTGCAGGCTGCAGTCTCCTTCCGGGCAAGACCACCGGAAACGCCGCGGACAACCTCGATCGATTGTATGCAGAGGCCCGCGACGACCTGAGCAGCGGCTCCTACGACCGGGCCATCAAGACGCTGGAGCGCATCGAGGCGCGCTCCACCGGCACCCTGATGGGCCAGCAGGCCCTGCTGGACCTCGCATTCGCGCAGTGGAAGACGAACGAGCGCACGACGGCGCTGGCCACCCTGGACCGTTTCATCAAGATGCATCCGTCCAGCCCCGCCTTCGACTACGCGCTGTACCTGCGCGGGCTCGTCAACTTCAGCGACAGCATCGGCTTTCTCGGCAGCGTCTCGGGGCAGTCGATCTCCGAGCGAGACCAGCGCGCCACCCGGGACTCCTACCAGTCCTTCCGCCAGCTCGTGCAGCAGTTCCCCTCCTCGCCCTATGTGTCCGACGCGCGCGTGCGCATGGACTACATCGTGAACTCGCTGGCGGAGCACGAGGTGCATGTGGCGCGCTACTACTTCCGCCGTGGCGCGTACCTGGCGGCTGCCAATCGGGCCCGACTGGCCGTCACCGAGTTCGAGCAGGCCCCGGCGGCCGAGGAAGGCCTCGCACTGATGGCGGCCAGCTACGACAAGCTCGGCCTGTCCGACCTGCGCGACGCCTCGCAGCGGGTGCTGCGTCAGAACTTCCCCCAGAGCCGCTTCCTCCCGGATGCTCCCCGGAGCACCGCGCGCCCCTGGTGGCAGTTCTGGTGACGGCCGTCAACCCGGCGTGCGCAGCGCCGTGAGTTGCCGCAGCCAGTCCATGGCCGCCTCGGCCGAGTCGAGCGGCCTCATGGGCGGCAGCGCCGCACGCAGGCGCGCTCCGTAGGCCATCGAGGCCAGGCGCGGGTCGCACACCACCAGCAGCCCGAGGTCCTGCTCGGACCTGATCAGCCGCCCGCCTCCCTGCTTGAGCGACACCGCGGCCTCGGCGACGAAGCCTTCGCCGAACGGGTCGCCACCGCGGGCCTGGATCTGGCGGCCGCGCGCCTCGATCAGCGGGTCGTCGGGCGGGGGGAACGGCAGCTTGTCGATGAGCACGCACTGCAGCGCGTCGCCCGGCACGTCGATGCCTTCCCAGAAGCTCTGCGAGCCCACGAGGACGCGGCGTCGGCCGTCGCCGAACTGCTGCATGAGCGCCCGGCGCGGCTGCTCGCCCTGCACGAGCACTTCCCAGGCCCCGCCCAGGTCTTGCAGGGCCTCTCGCAGCGCGCGCGCGATGGTCGGCAGCACGCGCAGCGTGGTGGTGAGAACGAAGGTGCGTCCGCCCAGCTCTCCGGCACACCGGGCGGCCAGGCGCGCGACTTCCAGGGCATGTTCGGGCGCGGCGGGCCGGGGAAAGGGGCGGGGGACCCACAAGCGGGCCTGGCGCGGGTAGTCGAAGGGGCTGCCCACGCGCACGATGTCGGCGTCCTGCAGGCCGGTGCCGCCCGTGAACCACGAAAGTGCCGAGTCGTCTCCTAGCGTGGCAGAGGTGAACACCCAGGCCTTGGGCGCGCGGGCACGCTGCTCGCTCAGCACGCTGGCGATGTCCAGTGGCGACTCCACCAGCCGAACCGACTGCGCGGCCCGGTCCACCCAGCGCACCCGATCCGGGCCGGCAGGCTCGAGGAACCGCGCGCACGCGCCTTGCATCTGCTCCAGGCGCTGCGAAAGCCTGCCGAACTCCGGCGCGGCGGCCAGCAGGTCCTCCAGCGCCTGGACGACCTGCCGGCAGGACTCACCCAGTGCCTGCAGGGCCGATCGCACGGCGGGGCTGGCCTCCACCTGTGGCCAGCGCAGGCGGGCGCCTGCGCGCGCCTGCGGGTCCCCGCCCGCGACCGCTAGGACGAGGTCGCGCGCCGGGCGATCCAGTCCGGCAGCCAGTTCAGGCCAGGGCCGCAGGCCGCGCGCCTGCTGCAACCCGGTGGACAGCAGATCGGCGCACAGGTCCCTCACCTGCCCGCTGGCCAGCGTCGTACCCAGGAAGGGCAGCCCGGCGTCCACCAGCTGATGCGCCTCGTCGAAGACCGCGGCGTCCACGCTGGGCAGGAGTTCGGCCACGCCGCTGTCACGCAGGGCGAGGTCGGCGAAGAAGAGGTGGTGGTTGACGACCACCAGGTCGGCCTGCATCGCCTCGCGCCGCGCGCGCACCACGTGACAACTCGCAAACTGCGGGCACTCCGATCCCAGGCAGTTGTCGCGGGTGGAGGTCACCACCGGAATGATGGGCGAGCGGTCGTCCAGACCCGCGATCTCCGCCAGGTCGCCGGTCGTGGTGGCCGGCGCCCAGGCCTCCACGCGGGCCAGGGCGCGCAGCGAGGCGCGGTCGGGGAGTTCCGCGGCTGTGCGCGCGCGCTCCAGGCGGTGAAGGCACAGGTAGCTCGACCGCCCCTTCAGGAGTGCCAGCCGCGCCGGCATGCCCAGGGCCTGCACGAGGGCGGGCAGATCGCGCAGGAAGAGCTGGTCCTGGAGGCTCTTGGTGGCGGTGCTGACAAGTGCACGACGCCCGGACAGCAGCAGCGGCACCAGATAGGCGAAGGTCTTGCCCACGCCCGTCCCAGCCTCGACCACCAGGGCTCGACGCTCATCCAGGGCACGGGCCACCGCCTCGGCCATCTGCATCTGCGGCGGCCGCACCGCGTAATGCGGGTCGCGATCGGCCAGCGCTCCGCCCGGCGAGAAGGCCTGGCGAACAGCGTCGAGGAGACCGGAGTCGGGCATCGTGCCGGGTCAGGCGGGCTCGGGCGGCTCCAGCATCCGCTCCAGCCTCGCGATCTGGTCTCTCAGCATGAGCCGACGCTTCTTCAGGCGGCGCACGGCCAGATCGTCAAGCGGGGCATCCTGCCCGGCCGCGTCGATGAGCAGGTTCAGGTCGGCGTGGGCCATGCGCAACTCGATGAGCTGGCGGGAGGGGGAATGCAGGTTCTCGTCCATGTCGCCTGACCGCGCGTGCAACGCAGTGTGGCCCCGTGCCCTGCTGGGCACAGTCCCCGAGTTTATAGTCGGGCCCCATGAGCGTCACGCCCAAGGATTTCCGGCTTTCCGCGGCCACGGGCACACACCAGGGCGACCGCCTGTACCAGCAGGATCAGGTTTCCGTTCTGCGGCACCCGAGGCTGCCGGCCTGCCTGCTGGGCATCGTGGCAGACGGCATGGGCGGCAAGAGCGGCGGCCGAAAGGCCTCCGACCAGGTGCTGCTCACCGCGCAGCAGATCTTCGAAAGATTCGTCCCCGAGTCCGACCCGCCCGCCGACCTGCTTCGGCAGCTCGTCACGGAATCGCACCTCATGATCAAGCTGACGGCCATCTCCTCGGAGGAGGAGCCGCACAGCACGCTTGCGGCCTTCCTCGTGATGCCCTCGCTGGCGTGCTGGGCCGTGCACGCCGGGGACTCGCGCGTCTACCACTTCCGCGGCCCCAGGCTGGTCGGCCGCACGAGCGACCACTCCTTCGTCCAGCACCTGGTGGATCAGGGCAAGCTCACCGAGGAGGCCGCTCGCAACCACCCGCAGTCGAACCTGCTCACCGGCTGCCTGGGCGCACAGCAGGATCCACCGATCTCGATCTGGGAAGTCGGCCCGTTGCAGATCGGCGATGCGCTGCTGGCCTGCAGCGACGGCCTGTGGGGATACCTCAGCGACCGCGAGCTTGGCTCGGTGCTGCAGACCCTGCCGCCTCGCGAGGCGGGGGAAGCGCTGATCGAGCGCGCGCGCCTGCGTGCCCGCGGCTCCGGTGACAACCTGTCCCTGGCTGCCGTGCGCGTCGAGTCGCTCTGAGGCGCATGCCAATCAGGTGAGCCGGGTGTCTACCTCGCGACGCCCACCCTCGAGAAACTCTGCCGACTGCATCTCGTGCAGGCGCGAGACCGTGCGCGGGAACTCATGGGCCAGCGGCCCCTCGACGTACAGCGCCTCGGGCGGGCAGTTGGCCGACAGGATGAGGCGAACGCGCCGGTCATAGAGCACGTCAACGAGCCACGTGAAGCGACGCGCCTCGCTGGCCAGCCGCACCGACATGCGCGGCACGCCCGAAAGCAGTACCGTGTGGAATCGCGAGGCGATCTCGAGATAGTCGTTCTGCGAGCGCGGTCCGCCGCACAGGGTGCGAAAGTCGAACCACACCACGCCCCCGGCACGGCGCAGGGCCTGCAGGCGCCGCTGCTCGATGAGCAGCGTAGGCTCCTCTTCGCCCGCCTCGGCCAAGCCCTCGAAGGCACGCGACATCGCCGCATCGGCCTGGGGCCCGAGCGGACAGTGATAGGCGTCGACCTGTTCGAGCACGCGGCGCCGATAGTCCATCCCGTTGTCCACGGGCACCACCTCGAGGTGGGTCTTGAGCAGGTCGATGGCAGGCAGGATCCGGTCGCGGTGCAGGCCGTTGGGGTAGAGCCCGTCAGGGGGAAAGTTCGAGGTCGTGACGATACCCACGCGGTTGGCGAACAGCGACTCCAGCAGCCGGTGCAGGATCATCGCGTCGGTCACGTCCGAGACATGGAACTCGTCGAAGCAGATCAGCCTGAAGCGCGCTGCAATGCGACGCCCGAGAACCTGCAATGGGTCCACGGTGCCCTTGAGCTCGTGCAGTTCCCGGTGCACCTCGCGCATGAACTCGTGGAAATGCAGCCGCGTCTTGCGCGTCAGCGGCACGCCCTGGAAGAAGCAGTCCATGAGGAAGCTCTTGCCACGGCCCACACCTCCCCACATGTACACGCCGCGCGGGATCGGCGGGCGCACCAGCAACCGCGTCACCGCGTTGGCGCGCCGCTCCTTGTAGGCGACCCACTCGTTCTCGCAGCGCTCCAGCGCAGCCACGGCCCGAAGCTGGGCCGGGTCACTGTGAAAGCCGCGCCTGGCCAGGGCGGCCTCATAGGCGGCACGGACCCCCATTAGAAGTTCAGCGTGCGCCGGTCGACGGCCAGCGCCGCTTCCTTGGTTGCCTCCGACAGCGACGGATGGGCATGGCAGATGCGCGCGATATCCTCACTGGACGCGCGGAACTCCATGGCCACCACGGCCTCGGCAATCAGCTCGCTGGCCATCGGCCCGACGATGTGCACGCCCAGGATCTCGTCGGTGGCGGTATCGGCCAGGAACTTCACCATGCCGGTGGTGTCGCCCAGCGCGCGCGCGCGGCCGTTGGCCATGAAGGGGAAGGTGCCGGCGCGGTAGGCGCGGCCCTCGGCCTTGAGTTGCTGCTCGGTCTTGCCGACCCAGGCGATCTCGGGGCTCGTGTAGATGACCCAAGGGATGGTGTTGAAGTTCACATGGCCATGCTGGCCGGCGATGCGCTCGGCCACGGCCACGCCCTCCTCCTCGGCCTTGTGCGCCAGCATCGGGCCGCGCACCACATCGCCAACGGCCCACACGCCCGGCAGCGCCGTGCGGCAGTCGTCGTCGACGATGACGGCACCGCGCTCGTCCAGGGGCAACCCCACAGCCGCCGCGTTCAGCCCGCTCGTGTTCGGGATGCGACCGATCGAGACGATGAGCCGGTCCACCGCCAGCGCCTGCTCCTCGCCCTTGGCAGTGGTGTAGGCCACCGTCACGCCCTTCTTCCCCGCCTTGATCTCGCCAACCTTCACGCCAAGCTCGATCTTCAGCCCCTGCTTCGTGAATGCCTTGTGGGCCTCACGGGCGATCTGCTCGTCCACCGCCCCGAGGAAGGTAGGCAGCGCTTCCAGCACCGTCACCTCGGCGCCCAGGCGCCGCCACACCGAGCCCATCTCCAGGCCGATGACACCCGAGCCGATGAGGCCAAGGCGCTGGGGCACGGCGCCGATGCGCAAGGCGCCATCATTGCTGAGGACGCGGTCCTCGTCGAAGGGCACGCCGGGCAGCGCACGCGCGCTGGAACCCGTGGCCACGATCACCTGCCGGCCCGTCAGGACCTGGCGGGACTCGCCCTCGACAGCGATCTCCCAGCCTCCCTGCACGGCCTGCACGAAGGAGCCGCGCCCGTGGAAGAACGTGACCTTGTTCTTCTTGAAGAGGTACAGGATACCGTCGTTGTTCTGCTTCACGACGGCGTCCTTGCGCCCCAGCATCCTGGCCACATCGAGTGACAGCCCCTGGACCCCGATGCCATGTTCGGCGAAGTGCTTGCCGGCGTGCTCGTAGTGCTCGCTGGACTGCAGCAGCGCCTTGCTCGGGATGCAGCCGACATTGGTGCAGGTGCCACCGGGAGCAGGGCCGCCCGTGGCGTTCTTCCACTCGTCGATGCAGGCGGTGCTCAGGCCCAGCTGCGCCGCGCGGATGGCGGCGATGTAGCCGCCAGGGCCCGCGCCGATGACGATGACGTCGAATGAGGTGCTCATCAGGCGCCCCTCAGATGTCGAAGAGCAGGCGTGCGGGATCCTCAAGCGCCTCCTTCATCGTGACCAGGCCCAGCACCGCCTCGCGGCCGTCGATGATGCGGTGGTCGTAGCTCATCGCCAGATAGTTCATCGGGCGCACCACCACCTGGCCGTTTTCCACCACGGCGCGGTCCTTGGTGGCGTGCACGCCGAGGATCGCGCTCTGGGGCGGGTTGATGATGGGCGTGGACAGCATCGAGCCGAAGACGCCGCCATTGCTGATGGAGAAGGTTCCCCCCGACAGGTCGTCCATGGAGAGCTTGCCGTCGCGCGCCTTCACGCCGTATTCGGCGATCTTCTTCTCGATGTCGGCAAAGGACATCTGGTCGGCGTCGCGCAGGATGGGCACCACCAGGCCGCGGGGCGAGCCCACGGCAATGCCGATGTCGAAGTAGCCGTGGTAGACGATGTCGTTGCCGTCCACGCTCGCGTTGAGCACGGGGTACTTCTTGAGCGCGGCCACCGCGGCCTTCACGAAGAAGCTCATGAAGCCCAGCTTCACGCCGTGCTCCTTCTCGAACTTCTCCTGGAAACGCTTGCGCATCTCCATCAACGGAGCCATGTTGACCTCGTTGAAGGTGGTGAGGATCGCGTTGGTCGCCTGCGACTGCAGCAGCCGCTCGGCCACCCGGGCCCTCAGCCGGGACATCGGCACACGCTGCTCAGGGCGGTCACCGAGGTTCAGGCTCGTGGGCGCCGCAGCAGCCGGCAGTGGCTTGGCCACGGCGGGCGCGGGCACCACGGGTGAGGGTGTGGGCGCGGCAGGCCGGGGCGACGCCGCAGCGGCCAGGACATCGCCCTTCGTGACGCGCCCGTCCCGGCCCGTGCCCTCGACGCTGCCAGGTGCCATGCCGTGGTCGGCCATGAGCTTGGCCGCCGCGGGCATGGCCACACCCGCCATGGAGGCCGGCGCCGGCGCGGCAGAAGCCGGCGCGGCGGCCACGGGCGCAGCCGCAGGTGCGGCAGCCTGGCCCGCACGCCCCGCGGTGTCGATTCGGGCGATGAGCTGGTCGCTCACGACCGTGCCCCCATTGCCCACCACGAGTTCAGCCAGCACACCGGCCGCTGGGGCAGGCACCTCCAGGACGACCTTGTCGGTCTCAACCTCGATCAGGATCTCGTCGATGGCGACGGCCTCCCCCGGCTGCTTCTTCCATTGCAGCAACGTGGCCTCCGCCACGGATTCGGACAGCTGCGGAACCTTGACTTCTACGATGGACATGTTCTTACTCGTTGGTCAATTTCTGTTGTCGTTTTCGGTGAAGGGGCCGGTCACTTCGTGAGGACGAAGCCCTTGAGCTTGCCGAAGGCCTGGTCGAGCAGAGCCTTCTGCTGGTCCTGGTGCAGGTGCGAGTACCCGACGGCCGGCGAGGCCGAGGCGGGACGGCCCGCGTAGCTGAGCTTCTGGCCCTCCGACATGTTTTCGTGCACGTAGTGCTGGACGAAGAACCAGGCGCCCTGGTTCTGCGGTTCGTCCTGGCACCAGACGACCTCGGTGGCATTCGGAAAGCGCTTCATCTCCGCGGCAAATGCCTTGTGCGGGAACGGGTACAGCTGCTCCACACGCAGGATCGCCACGTCGGCGGCCTTCTTCTCCTCGCGGCGCCGGATGAGGTCGTAGGCGACCTTGCCCGAGCACACGATGACGCGTCTCACCTGCTCGCCCTCGACCTCGCCACGCGCCGGCCCGATCACCGTGCGGAACTCGCCCTTGGTGAATTCCGTCAATGGCGACGTGGCGTCCTTGTTGCGCAGCAGGGACTTGGGTGTGAAGATGATCAGCGGCTTGCGGAACTGCCGCACCATCTGGCGGCGAAGCAGGTGGAAGATCTGGCTGGCCGATGTGGGCTGGCACAGCTGCATGTTGTTGTCCGCAGCCAGCTGCATGAAGCGCTCCACGCGCGCCGAGCTGTGTTCCGGCCCCTGCCCCTCGTAGCCATGCGGCAGCATGAGGGTCAGCCCGTTGACACGGCCCCACTTCACCTCGCCGGATGCGATGAACTGGTCGACGACAACCTGCGCACCATTGAGGAAGTCTCCGAACTGTGCCTCCCAGATGGTGAGCGTGTTGGGCTCGGCGCTGGCGTAGCCGTATTCGAAACCGAGCACCGCTTCCTCCGAGAGGATCGAGTCGATCACGGTGAAGGGGGCCTGGCCCTCGGCCACGTTCTGCAGCGGGATGTAGGTGCCGGTGTCCCACTTCTCGCGGTTCTGGTCGTGCAGCACCGCGTGCCGGTGCACGAAGGTGCCGCGGCCGCAGTCTTCGCCGGACAGGCGCACGGCGTAGCCGCTGGCCACCAGGGAGGCATAGGCCAGGTGCTCGCCCATGCCCCAGTCGACGTTCAGCTCACCCTTGCCCATCGCGGCGCGGTCGGCGATGACCTTCTCCACCAGCGGGTGCACCTTGAAACTGGCCGGGATGGTGGTGATGCGCTCGGCCAGGCGCCTGATCTCGGCCAGCGGAAGGGCCGTGTCAGCAGCGTCGGTCCACTTGCGTCCGAGGAAGGGGGCCCAGTCCACCGCGTACTGGCTCTTGAAGTTCGTCAGCACCGGATCCACCGTGTGCCTGCCGGCGTCCATCGCAGCACGATAGGCCTTCACCAGTTCGTCAGGCCCGTCTGCCGCCAGGACGCCCTGCGCCACGAGCTTGTCGCCGTAGAGCTTGCGCGTGCCGGGATGCTGGGCGATCTTCTTGTACATCAGCGGCTGCGTCAGGCTCGGCGTGTCCTGCTCGTTGTGGCCGAGCTTGCGGAAGCAGATGATGTCCACCACCACGTCCTTGCGGAACTGCTGGCGGTAATCCATCGCCAGTTCGGTGCACAGGACCACCGCCTCGGGGTCGTCGCCGTTCACGTGCAGCACCGGCGCCTCGATCATCTTCACGACATCGCTGCAGTACAGCGTCGAGCGGGAGTCGCGCGGGTCGCTGGTCGTGAAGCCGATCTGGTTGTTGATGACGAGGTGCACCGTCCCGCCGGTGTAGTAGCCGCGGGTCTGGGCCAGGGCCAGGGTCTCCATGACGACGCCCTGGCCGGCGAAGGCTGCATCGCCGTGCACCAGCACCGGCAGCACTTGCGAGCCCACCGTGTCGCCGCGGCGGTCCATCCGCGCCTTGACCGATCCCTCCACCACCGGGTTGACGATCTCGAGGTGAGACGGATTGAAGGCCAGGCTCAGGTGCACCGGCCCGCCCGGGGTGCTGACATCGCTGGAGAAGCCCTGGTGGTACTTCACGTCGCCCGCAGGCAGGTTCTCAGGGGCGGTGTGGTCGAACTCGGCGAAGAGGTCGCGCGGGTTCTTGCCCAGCGTGTTCACGAGCACGTTCAGGCGACCGCGGTGGGCCATGCCGATGACGATCTCCTGCACCCCGCGCTCGCCGGCGTGCTGCACGACCACGTCCATCGAGGCGATGAAGCTCTCACCGCCTTCCAGCGAGAAGCGCTTCTGGCCCACGTACTTGGTGTGCAGGTAGCGCTCCAACCCTTCAGCGGCTGTGAGCCGGTCCAGGATGTGGCGCTTTTGCTCCGTGCTGAAGCCGGGCTTGCTGCGCACGCTTTCCAGCCGCTCCTGCCACCAGCGCTTCTCGGCCGGGTCGGTGATGTGCATGAACTCTGCGCCGATGGTGCCGCAGTAGGTCTCGCGCAGAGCCTGCAGGATGTCCCGCAGCGTCATGTTCTCGGCCTTCGAGAAGTAGGTATTGGCCGCCGAGAAGGTGATGTCCATGTCGGACTCACTCAAGTCGTAGAAGGCCGGCTCGAGCTCGGGAATCCGCGGGCGCTCGGTGCGCTTGAGCGGATCGAGGTCAGCCCAGCGTGAGCCCAGGAAGCGGTAGGCGGCCACGAGGCTCTGCACATGCACCTGCTTGCGGGCGACAGCCAGATCGGCCTCGCTGGCCTTCAAGGCGAAGGCGTTGGCCTTGGCACGCTGCGCGAAGGACTCGACGACCGGCGCGTGCGCCACATCACGGCTGTCCGTGCCGTCCACGGCCGGCAGGTGCTGCAGGTTGTCGAAGTAGGTCCGCCAGTTGTCGGGGACGCTGCCCGGGTTGTCGAGGTAGGCCTCGTACAACTCCTCCACGTAGGGTGCGTTGCCCCCGAACAGGTAGGAGTTCGCCCTGTACTGCTGCATCATCTTGCTCGCTCACTTTCGCGCCGGTTTCCGGCACTACGATGGGTTGATCAACCTTCCGCGGCCCCGGCTTCACCGGTTGGCGGATCGCGACCCGCCTTGCTGTGTCTCTGTCAGCAAGGGGACGGGAAGGACCATTCTTTCGTCGTCGGCAGGATCCTAACACCCGAGCCTGCCGCTCTGGCCCGGAATTGAACCCCCTTTACCCCTTCGGAAACCTGACACGACCGACCGACGGTGCAGCCCGGGATGCATGGGCTTTCCCTACGCGGCGGTGGGAATCGGGCTTTCCCGGCTCGCACAAAGCGGCAACCGGCCTAGGATGCAAGGGTTGTCGTTATCCATGGAGTCACCCCGATGAACCTGAAGCACGCGCTGGCCGCCACCCTGCTGGCCTCGGCACTCGTCGCCCCTGCTCAAGCGCAGACCCTGCGCTGGGCGGCCCAGAACGACATCCTGACGATGGACCCGCATTCGCAGAACCACGCCACGACCAACGCCATCCTGATGCACGCCTACGAGGGCCTGACCCGTTACGGCGTGAACCGGGAGATCGAGCCGGCACTGGCCACGAAGTGGACCTTCATCACCCCCACGCAGGTGCGCTTCGAGCTGCGCAAGGGGGTCAAGTTCCATGACGGCGCGGCCTTCACCGCCGACGACGTGATCTTCTCCTTCACCCGCATCCGCCAGCCCCAGGGCACGATGCAGATCTATGTCACCGGCATCAACGAGATCCGCAAGATCGACGACCACACGATCGACCTGATCCTGTCCGGCCCCAATCCGATCCTGCTGCGCAACATCATCGACTTCCGGATCATGAGCAAGGGCTGGGCGGAGAAGAACCGCACCACCAACACGCAGGACTACCGCGCCAAGGAGGAGAACTACGCCTCACGGCACGTGATGGGCACCGGCCCGTACAAGATCACCGGCTGGACACCGGAGCAGCGGGTGACGATGACCATCAACAACGACTGGTGGGACAAGCACACCAGCAATGTCAAGGAAGTGATCTACCTGCCCATCAAGAGCGATCCCACGCGAGTGGCCGCCGTTCTTTCAGGCGACGTGGACCTGCTCACCGACCTGCCGACCCAGGACGTCGCGCGCCTTCGCGCCGACTCCAAGTTGAAGGTGGTCGACGGCCCGGAGGTGCGAACCATCTATTTCGCACCGGACATCGGCAGCCCGGAGCTCAAGTACAGCAACATCAAGGGTCGCAACCCCTTTGCCGACAAGCGGGTGCGCCAGGCCATGTCGATGGCCCTGGACCGCGCCGCCATCCAGCGCAACATCATGCGCGGCCTGTCGGTGCCCGCCGGCATCATGGTGGCCCCGGGCGTCAACGGCCACACCAACGAGTTGGACACCCCAGCTCGCGTCGATGTCGAGGGGGCGAAGAAGCTGCTGGCCGAAGCCGGCTACCCCGACGGCTTCGAGGTGCGCCTGAACTGCCCGAACAACCGGTATGTGAACGACGAGGAGATCTGCCAGGCGGCCGTGGCCATGTGGGCGCGCATCGGCGTCAAGGTTCAGCTCGCCGCCGAGAACTTCTCCACCTTCGCGGTGAAGTTCCAGAACTTCGACTCCTCGATGTACCTGCTGGGCTGGGGCGTGGCCACCTATGACGCGCAGTACATGATCCAGTCGCTCGTGCGCACGCGCACCCAGGGCGCGGACGGCAACTTCAATTTCTCCCGCATCAGCGACCCGGTGGTCGATCGCCTGAGCGACGCCATGAAGAGCGAGACCGACCTCGCCAAGCGCAACGGCATGATCCGCGACGCGCTGGTGCGCATCAAGGACGAGGCTCTGCTGATCCCGATCCACCACCAGGTGCGCCCCTGGGTGATGAAGCAGAACGTCACGACGATCCACCGCTCGGACGACCGTCCCGAGGCGCGCTTCACGTCCATCCGCTGAACACGGCAGGCCTTCGGGCCTGCCCCCTCGGCGAGAAACCCCCGCGCCGCCGGGTCAGGCGGGAAGGATGCGACGCCGTGCGGCGTCGTATTCCCGCTGCAGGCGAGCGACCAGGTCGGCAGCCGGCACCACCGCATCGACTGCGCCGATGCCCTGCCCGCAGCCCCAGATGTCCTTCCAGGCCTTCTTGGAGCCTGCACCGCCACCGAAGTCCATCCGGCTCGGGTCGCTCTCGGGCAGGTTGTCCGGGTCCAGGCCCGAATTGCGGATCGAGGGCTTCAGGTAGTTGCCGTGCACACCGGTGAACAGGCTGGAGTAGACGATGTCGTCGCTCGTGCTGTCCACGATGCACTGCTTGTACTCGTCGGAGGCCCGCGCCTCCTCGGTGGCGATGAAGGCCGAGCCGATGTAGGCGAAGTCCGCGCCCATGGCCTGGGCGGCCAGGATCGCGCCGCCGGACGCGATGGACCCGGACAGGGCGAGGGGACCGCCGAACCAGTCGCGGATTTCCTGGATCATCGCAAAGGGACTCTTCACGCTGGCGTGACCACCCGCACCGGCCGCCACGGCGATGAGCCCGTCCGCGCCCTTGTCGATCGCCTTGTGCGCGAAGAAATT
>JBMOGN010000034.1:0-21784 GCA_049318345.1 Rubrivivax sp.
CGCTTGACGAGCTCGCCGCGCTCGTTGCGCCGCGCCACGGCCGGCGGCGCGAGGTGGTGCACGATGCGGTAGTCGCCCTCGAACATCGAGGCGATGCGCGCCGTGAAGGCGGGGTCGGTGTGCAGCCGCGCCACCTCGTACTCGTCCTTGATGGCCATGAGCTTGAAGAGGTAGCGCGCCACCGCCTCGCTCAGGCGCGAGCCCGCGCCCAGCGGTGCCTCGGCGGCGCGCACGCGCGCCACGAAGGTGGCGTAGTGCGCGGCGTAGGCGGCGTCCTGGTAGGCCGTGAGGAACTCCACGCGCCGCGCCACGAGCTCGTCCACCGCAGGCTTCTTCACGAGCTGGATGACCTGCTGCGCCTGGTACAGCGCGCGCACCGCCGCCAGGTCGTGCGCGCAGCGCCGCCCCCACTCGAAGGCGGCCTGGTTGCGCGCCACCTGCACGCCGTTGAGCTCGATGGCGCGCAGCAGCGACGCGCGCGACAACGGCACGCGGCCCCGCTGCCAGGCGTAGCCCAGCATCATCGGGTTGGTGTAGATCGAGTCGCCCAGCAGCTGCACCGCCACCTCCTCGGCATCGAAGTGGCCCATCGCTGCTTGGCCCACGGCCTGCTCGACCGCCGCCTTGCAGCCGCCCTGGGGAAACTGCCAGTCGGGGTTCTTCACGAAGGCCGCGGTGGGCGTGCCGTGGCTGTTCAGCGCGACATAGGTGCGCCCCTCGTGCATCACCGCCAGCGTGGTGCGGCTGGCCGCGACGATGGCGTCGCAGCCGATGACCAGATCGGCCTGCGCCAGGTCCACCTTGGTGGTGTGCAGCGCCTCGGGCCGGTTGGCGATCTGCACATGGCTCCAGGTGGCGCCGCCCTTTTGCGCGAGGCCGCCGGAGTCCTGCACCACCACGCCCTTGCCCTCCAGGTGCGCGGCCATGCCCAGCAGCTGCCCGATGGTGATGACGCCCGTGCCGCCCACGCCGCCCACGACGATGCCCCAGGGCCGCTCGGCCACCGGCAGCGCGGGCTCGGGCACTTCGGGCAGCGCCGAGAGCTCGGCGCGCGGCTCCTTCTTCACCGTCTTCGGCGCGCCGCCCTCCACCGTGACGAAGCTCGGGCAGAAGCCCTTGACGCAGGAGTAGTCCTTGTTGCAGGTGCTCTGGTTGATGCGGCGCTTGCGCCCGAACTCGGTCTCCACCGGCTCCACGCTCAGGCAGTTGCTCTGCGCCGAGCAGTCGCCGCAGCCCTCGCACACGAGCTCGTTGATGACCACCGACTTCGCCGGCGTGGCCATCGTGCCGCGCTTGCGCCGGCGGCGCTTTTCGGTGGCGCAGGTCTGGTCGTAGATGAGCACGGTGCAGCCGGCGATCTCGCGCAGCTCGCGCTGGACTGCGTCGAGCTCGTCGCGGTGGCGCACCGTCACGCCCGGGGCCAGGCGCGCGCGCACGCCGCCCTCGTCGTACTTGGCCGGCTCGTCGGTGACCACGACGATCTTCTTCGCGCCCTCGGCGTCGATCTCGCGCGTCATCTCCGGCACGCGCAGCGTGCCGTCCACGGGCTGCCCGCCGGTCATGGCCACGGCGTCGTTGTAGAGGATCTTGTAGGTGATGTTCACCTTCGCCGCGATGCTCTGGCGCACCGCGAGCAGCCCGGAGTGGTAGTAGGTGCCGTCGCCGAGGTTGGCGAACACGTGGGCGTCGGTGGTGAAGGGCGCCTGCCCGACCCAGGCCACGCCCTCGCCGCCCATCTGGCTGAAGGAGACGGTGCTGCGGTCCATCCACACCGCCATGAAGTGGCAGCCGATGCCGGCCAGCGCCCGCGAGCCCTCGGGCACGCGCGTGCTCGTGTTGTGCGGGCAGCCGCTGCAGAACCAGGGGATGCGGTCGGGGTTGGACACCTCGATGGCCGCCAGGCTGCGCTCCTTGGCCTCGATGACGGCCAGCCGCGCGTCCATGCGCTGCGCGATGTCGGCGGGCACGCCCAGCTTCTTCAGCCGCCTGGCGATGGCCTTGGCGATGATTGCCGGGGTGAGATCGGCCTTGGAGCGCAGCAGCGTGTTTCGGCTCGGGTTGGGCATGCTCCACTCGCCGCCGCTGAAGTCGCCCTCGGGCTCGTCGAACTTGCCCAGCACGTTGGGCCGCACGTCGGCGCGCCAGTTGTAGAGCTCCTCCTTCAACTGGTACTCGATGACCTGGCGCTTCTCCTCCACGACGAGGATTTCCTGCAGGCCCTGGGCGAATTCGCGCGTGATCGTGGCCTCCAGCGGCCACACCACGTTCACCTTGTGCAGCCGGATGCCGAGCTGGCGGCAGGTGTCGTCGTCCAGGCCCAGGTCGGCCAGCGCCTGGCGCGTGTCGTTGAAGGCCTTGCCGCTGGCGATCAGGCCGTAGCGGTCGGCCGGGCCTTCGATGACGTTGTGGTTCAGGCGGTTGGCCCGCACATAGGCCAGCGCCGCGTACCACTTGTAGTCCATGAGCCGCGCCTCCTGCTCGAGCGCGGAGTCGGGCCAGCGAATGTGCACGCCGCCGCCGGGCATCTGGAAGTCCTCGGGCAGCACGATGCGCACGCGCCCGGGATCCACGCTCACGCTGGAGGAGGACTCCACCACCTCCTGGATCGTCTTCATGCCCGACCACACGCCCGCAAAGCGGCTGAGCGCAAAGGCGTGCAGCCCCATGTCGAGGATGCCCTGCACGTCGCTCGGGAAGAACACCGGCAGCCCGCAGGCCTTGAAGATGTGGTCGCTCTGGTGCGCGGCGGTGCTGCTCTTGGCCACATGGTCGTCGCCGGCCACCGCGATCACGCCGCCGTGGCGCGAGGTGCCGGCCATGTTGGCGTGCTTGAAGACATCCGAGCAGCGGTCCACGCCCGGGCCCTTGCCGTACCAGATGCCGAAGACGCCGTCGAACTTCTTCGACTGCGGGTACAGGTCGAGCTGCTGCGTGCCCCATACAGCGGTGGCGGCGAGCTCCTCGTTGACACCCGGCTGGAAGACCACGTGCTGCGCCGCGAGGTGCTTCTTGGCCTGCCACAGCGCCTGGTCGTAGCCGCCCAGCGGGCTGCCGCGGTAGCCGCTGACGAAGCCCGCGGTGTTCAGCCCCGCGTGTGCATCGCGCACGCGCTGCAGCATCGGCAGCCGCACCAGCGCCTGCACCCCGCTCATGAAGGCACGGCCCGATTCGAGCGCGTACTTGTCGTCCAGCGTGACCGTCTCCAGGGCCTTGCGGACATCGTCGGGAAGGGGGGCGTTCATGGCGGCTCTCCTGCACGCGGTCGGTCGATTCGGACGCGCCAGTGTAGGCGCGCCGGGCCGTGAATGTCCTTGCTTTTGATGCCCTGAAGGCGATACTGTGCGCAACGAACTTGCTCAATCAACCGTCAAAACATGAAAAAGCTGCCTACGCGAACGCCTCCCGGCAAGCCTGGCAAGCCCGCCAGCCGCAGCGCGCCGGCGGCGGCCGGCGTCGAGCCGCCCCTGCAGCCCGGCGCCCTGGACCGCTTCGACATCGCGATCCTGCGCGCGCTGCAGGACGACGCGCGCCTGTCCAACGTCGACCTGGCCGCGCGCATCGGGCTGTCGCCTGCCCCGACCTGGCGGCGCGTGCGCCGCCTGGAGGAGCAGGGCTTCATCACCGGCTACCGCGCCGAGATCGACCGCCGCAAGATCGGGCTGGGCGTGCTGGCCTTCGTGCGCGTGGACGCCGAGCGCAACAACGCGGCCGCGGCGCGCGCGCTGGAGGCGGCCATACGCCGCCTGCCCGAGGTGGTGGCGTGCCACTACATCAGCGGCACCGGCACCTTCGAGCTGCACGTGGTGGCCACCGACCTGGACGCCTACTCGCGCTGGACGATGGAGACCCTCTTCAAGCTGCCCTTCGTGAAGGATCTGCACACGAGCTTCTCGCTGGGCGAGGTCAAGGCCGCCGGCGCGCTGCCGCTGGGGCACCTGCCCGGGGCCTGATCGCTGGCCGCAGCTGCCCTGGACCGGGCCTGACACCCTGCGCGTGCGCGCGCCGGCATTCGGGGTTACCCTAGCGCTTCCGCATGAAGCCTTCCCGCCTCGCCGACTGGCTGCTGTCGACCGACCCTGCGCTGCGCGCCCGCGTGACGCAGACCGGCCTGGGCATGGGCGCGATGCTCGCCGGCGTGGCGGCTACCTGGTACTTCGTGGCGGCGGGTCTGGCCGAGGCGCGAGCGGTCGGGCTGTGGGCGCTGTGCGCGGTGCTCACACTGGCCTGCGCCTACTGGGTGGTGCGCAGTGGCGCCAGCCAGCGCCTGCGCGATCCCTCGCTGGCGGTGGTGCAGATGGTGGTGGCCCTGACGTTGGGCGCCTGGCTGTACGCGCTGCTTGGCCCGGCGCGCGGGGCGGCCTTCCCGATCGTCATGGTCATGCTCATGTTCGGTCTGTTCGCCGCCACGCCCGCGCAGATGGCCGGCGTCGGGCTGTATGCGGTGCTGGTGTTCGGGCTGACGATGGCCGTGATGGCCTGGCGCGATCCGGTGCGCTACCCGCCGCAGGTCGAGCTCGGACACTTCCTCATCGTGGCCACCATGATGCCGGCTGCCGCGGTGCTGGCCGCGCGCGTGTCCACCCTGCGCGAGCGCATGCGCGCGCAGCGCCTGCAGCTCGAACGCGCCTTGCAGCGCATCGAGGACCTGGCCACGCACGACGCGCTGACCGGCCTGATCAACCGGCGTCACATGGAAGCCCTGCTCGAAGGCGAGCGCCAGCGCGCGGTGCGCTCCGGGCACGTGTTCTGCGTGGCCATGCTGGACATCGACGGCTTCGGCCCCCTGAACGAGCGCCTGGGCGCGCCGCGCTGCGACGAGCTGCTGCGCAGCGTCGCGCAGGAGGCTCAGGCCGCCATGCGGCTGTCCGACCGGGTGGCGCGCTGGGGCGGGCAGTGCTTCGTGCTGCTGCTGTCGGACACGCGCGCCGCGCTGGCGCGCGGCGGCGTGGAGCGGCTGCGCGAGCGCCTGGCGCAGGTGCGTGCGGGCGAGGGCCAGGACGACGGGCGTGTCACCCTGTCGGCCGGCCTGACCGAGCACCGCGCCGGGGAGAGCGTGCAGCAGGCGCTGGAGCGCGCCCAGGCCGCGTTGCGCGAGGCCAAGGCCGGCGGGCGCGACCGACTGGTCGTGGCATGAGTCCGAGCACGGGAGTCTGGCGATGGAGGGGTGCAACTTGAGGCTGAAGCGCGTCGCCCGGGGGGTGTGGCTCTCTGGGGCCGTGCGCGTGGCGCTGGCTGCGGTTGCCGCCGCGGGCGTGCTTGCGACGGCGGCGCCCGCACTTGCCCAGGCCCAGGCCCAGGCCAAGGACGCGGCCCGGCCGGCCCCGGCCGCCTCCGGCCCGAGGCCGGTCCGCCCCGCAGCCGCCCCCACGACGCCCCCGCGCGCGAACCTGCTCGTCGAGTGGCGCTGGAGCACCGACCCGGGCGCGCCGGCCCTCACGGGAGCCGCTGGCGCACGCACCGTCTCCACCACCACGCTGCCCACCGGAAGCCCGCCGCCCGCGGCCGAGGGCTCGACCACCGTGCGCACCGAGCCGGCCGCCCGGGCGCCCCACGCGGGCGCGCCGCCGCGGCAGCTGGTCGTGGCCAACGGTGCCTCGGCCCGCACCCGGCTGTCCGAGACCGTGGCCCTGCAGTGGGTCGAGGCCTGGCAGGAGCCGTCGGGCAAGGGCGCGATCCTGCGCCAGGGCTGGACCGAGGCGGTGCAGGCGCTGGAGGTCAAGGTGGCCTGGCCGGGCGGCCAGGCGCCCGTGGAGGTCGATGTGCTGGTCGAGCAGGCCGACGGTGCCGGTGCGGACGGCGGCGCCCGTGCGCCGCGGCGCGAGAGCCTGGGCACGCGCGTGCTGACGCCGCTGGGCGAGTGGACGACGGTGGCCGCCTGGGGCGAGGCGGCGCGGCCCGCGGCGGCCGGCACGGTCTCCACGGCGGCGCTGGGCGCGTCGACGGCGCGCGTGCTGCAGCTGCGCGTCAGTCCGCGCTGAGTCCGCGCTGAGTCCACGCCGAGCCCCAGCCTTTCCCGGACCTCTTCGCCTCACCCCGGCCATGTGGTTGCTCATCCTTGAAGCCCTGGGCGCGCTGGCGCTGCTCGTGGGCCTGGTGTGGTGGACGATGTTCGCCGGCCGCAAGGGCGGCGAGCGCCCCGACGACACCGAGCGCTGAAGCGCGCGCCCTGCGCTTGCGGCGCGCTCAGCCCGCGCGCGGCGGCCAGACGAAGGACAGCGGCGCGGTGCGCACGCGCTGCCACAGCGCGCGCGAGATGAGCGAGCGGTCGGCCGGCGGCACGCTGCGCGCGCGCATCGCCACGCGCAGCGCCAGCAGGAAGCTCACGCCCACGTTGAGCACTCCTGTCACGGCGATGCCGGCCACGCACCACCAGAAGGCGCTCTCGCGCAGCAGCGGCCAGCCCAGCGCGCCCAGCGCCGCGCCCAGCTGTCCGGTGGACAGCGTCACGTGCCGCACTTCCAGGTGCGGGCCGATGAAGTCCACCAGCACCGGCACCAGGCCGAGCATCATCCCCAGCGACACGTTGGCCGCCAGGCCCGAGACGTGGGCGCGCCACCAGGCTGCCCAGCGCTGCGCGCGTGCCGCGCCCAGCCGCGCCACGATCGCCGGGTTCCAGGCCAGCGCGCTGTCCAGGCGGTGCAGCACGAACCAGTTCTCCACCCAGCCCGCCACCAGCGAGCTGAAGAACAGCAGCACGCCCGTGAGCGCGGCAAAGAGCGCCGTGGGGCCGAGCAGCGTGATGGACTCCAGCACGTGCTCGGCGTCGTGCTCGCCCACCAGCGGGCGGCCGAAGGCGGCCTGCCAGACGAGCTGGATTGCCAGCACGAGCGGGAAGCACACCGCCAGGTTGCCCAGGATGCCTGCGGCCTGCGAGCGGATGAGATGCACCACCTCGTCCACGAAGCCCTGCACCTGGGGGTCCTCCAGCGTGGCGCCGGGGCGCAGGCCGGCGAGCTTCAGCGCCATGGCCGGGGCCGTCATCGCCGGCTGCTTGGTCGCCACCGTCCAGTGCAGCAGCATGATGACGACGAAGCTCAGGGCGTAGTTGGCCCCGGCCCAGAAGCCGCTCCAGAAAGCCGACATCCCGAGCGCCAGCACCAGGAACTTGCCGAAGGTGGTGAGCGCGATCACCGCGCCCCCGCCGGCGGCCGCGCGCAGCATCCAGCGGTGCTCGGCCACGGTGCGGGTGATGTAGTGCTCGCCGGTCTCGGCGCTGCGCTCGGCGATCTGGCGCGCCAGCAGGGTGCCGTGCTCGCGGAACAGCGGCGCGATGCCCTCGCGCCGCTCGAGTTCGTCCAGCAGCTGCAGCAGCAGCCGGCGCACCGGCTGCGGGCCGCTGCCGGACTCCACGCAGTCCAGCAGCTGCTCGATGCGCGCGGTGCGCGCACGCAGCTGGTCGGCCTCGAAGACGATCTGCAGCGACACCCCGTACTCCTCGAGGTGGCGCAAGACGCTGGCGGCGGCCTCGCGGCAGCGCCCCAGCCGCGCCCGCAGCGCGGCGGCCTCGGTGTGCAGCGCGGCCTGCCCGACCAGGTCGTCAGCGGCCTGCGCGGCCGCCTTCACCCGCTCGGCAGCCAGCGCCAGCGGGCCGAAGGGGTCGTCGGCCAGCGTGGTGGGCTCCATGCGCAGGCGCAGTGCCGAGGAGAAGCCCGCCGCGCGCACGCCGCTGCACAGGAAGGTCACCGCCTCGACGAGTGCGGCCTGCCATCCCGCGGCCGGCCACAGCGCGGCCAGTCGGGTGGCCGTGGCCTCGTCCAGCTGCGCAAGCCATGCGGCGTCCCGCGGCCGCATCAGCAGCGCGAATAGTTCCGCGGCGTTGCGCGTGTCCGGAGTGCGCGGCAGCAGCCGGGCGCGCACGCGCTCGGCCAGTTCGCCGGCGAAGGAGCCCCGCGCGGCAAAGCCGAAGTCGCTGAACAGCGAGGTGACGTCCACGTCCTGCGCGATCGCCGCCAGCAGCGCCTGCACGCGCTCGCGCTGCTCGGGGTTGCGCTCGAGCACCTGGCACAGCTGACGCAGCCGCAGCACGGGCGCGGGCGTCGGCCCGCTGCCCGCTGCGCCGTCGCGCCGCACCCACTCCAGCAGCCGCGCCAGCCACAGGTTGCGCTCGGGCCGCGAGGGCGTGCCCGCTGCCGCGTTCAGCAGCGCGGTGAGGTCCCAGTTGGCAGCCATGTGCAGTCGCGCGCGCAAAAAGACCGTTGCCGTCGCGCGCGGGGCGGGCTCAGTGCAGGGCGCCGGGCTGCGCGAGCACGAAGACCGGGATCGGCGCGTCGAAGGGGTGCGCGTCCTCGGTCATGCAGTAGAAGGTGCCTTCCATCGAGCCGTGCGGCGTGGCCAGCTGCGTCCAGCTCGTGTACTCGAACTGCTCGCCCGGCTTGAGCACGGGCTGGTGCCCGACCACGGCCAGGCCGCGCACTTCCTGCACGCGGCCGTGCGCATCGGTCACGAGCCAGCGCCGTGCCACGAGCTGCGCCGTGACGTCGCCCGTGTTGCGGATGGTGATGGTGTAGGCAAAGGCGAACGGCCCGTCGGGCTGCTGCGAATGCTCGGCGAGGTACTGCACGCGCACGCTGCAGGCGAATTCGGGATGGGCCATGCGCCCGATTCTAGAATCCGGCGATGCCCGACGCACGCCCCGCCTTCCGCATCGCCCCGTCCATCCTGTCGGCCGACTTCGCCCGCCTGGGCGAGGAGCTGCGCGCGGTGATCGCCGCCGGCGCCGACTGGATCCACTTCGACGTGATGGACAACCATTACGTGCCCAACCTCACCTTCGGCCCGGCGGTGGCGCAGGCGCTCAAGCCGCACTGCGTGCGCGTCGACGGCTCCAAGGTGCCGCTGGACGTGCACCTGATGGTGCAGCCGGTGGACGCCCTGGCGCAGGCCTTTGCCCGCGCCGGCGCCGACCTCATCAGCTTCCACCCCGACGCGAGCACGCACGTGGACCGCACGCTGCAGCTCATCCGCGCCGAGGGCTGCCGTGCCGGGCTCGTCTTCAACCCGGCGCAGCCGCTGGACGTGCTGGAGTGGGTGATCGACAAGGTCGACCTCGTGCTCGTGATGAGCGTGAACCCGGGCTTCGGCGGCCAGGGCTTCATCGACTCGGCCCTGCGCAAGGTGGCGCAGGCCCGGACCCTGATCGATGCGGAGTGCGCGCGCAGCGGGCGTGAGATCGCGCTGCAGGTCGACGGCGGCATCAAGGTGGACAACATCCGCGCCGTGGCCGACGCCGGGGCGGACACCTTCGTGGCCGGCAGCGCCATCTTCGGCCAGCGCGACTACCGCGCCGTCATCGCGGCCATGCGCGCGCAGCTCGCCCGCGCATGATCCCGGCCGAGGACATCGCCCGCAGCCCGGACTTCCGGCGTCTGGCCTCGCTGGCGGGCGTGCGCCACGACCTGCGCTACGCCGGCCGCGACAACTTTGCTGGCCGCGTGCTGTACGAGGGGCTGGACTGCGCCTGGGTGCGCGCCCCGGCTGCCCAGGGCCTGGAGCAGGCGGCGGCGTGGCTGGCGCTGCAGCGCCCGGGCTGGCAGCTGCTGGTGCTGGACGCCCTGCGGCCACAGCGCGTGCAGGAGGCCATCTGGGCCGACGTGGTGGGCACGCCCGCGGCGCAGTGGTTCGCCGACCCGGCGCGCGGCTCGATCCACTCCTTCGGCATGGCGGTGGATGTCACGCTTGTGGACGAGACCGGCCGCGAGCTCGACATGGGCAGCGGCTACGACGAGATGAGCCCGCTGTCCAAGCCCGAGTTGCACGCCGAGCACCTGGCGCTGGGGCTGCTGAGCGCGGCGCAGCTGGCCGCGCGTGGCTGGCTGCACGCGGCCATGAGCCGCGGCGGCTTCCAGGGCATCTCCAACGAGTGGTGGCACTTCGACCACGGCGACCGCGTGGCGGTGCGGCGCGACCTGCCGCGGGTGTGGTGAGGCCGCGGATGGGCAGCCATGATGGCGCAGGCGGCCCGGGTGGTACGCACCCGCACCCGCTCCCGCCCGGGCGCCCGGCGCTGCTGCGCGCGCCGCGCCTGCAGCCTGGCGACACGGTGGCGTTGGTCAACCCGGCCAGCGCCATCTACGAGCGCCAGCCCTACGAGGTGGCCAAGGAGTCGCTGCGGGCGCTGGGCTTCAAGGTGCGCGAGGCGCCGAACCTGCGCGCGCGGCGCGGCCAGTTCGCCGGCACCGACGAGCAGCGCGCGTCGGACTTGAACGCCATGTTCGCCGACCCCGGCGTGCAGGGCATCCTGGCCATGACCGGCGGCTCCGGGGCCACGCGCATCCTGCCGCTGCTGGACTACGGGCTGATCCGCCGTCACCCCAAGTTCTTCGGGGGCTTCAGCGACCTGACCGCGCTCATCAACGCCATCCACACCCGCACCGGGCTCGTGACCTTCCACGCGCCCATGGCCGACTCGGAGTGGAACGAGTTCAGCGTGGCGCAGTTTCGCGCCGTGGCGATGGAGGGCCAGGCCGCTACGCTGCGCAACCCGGCCCCGCGCGGCGACGTGCTCGTGCCGCGCGCCGGGCGCATCCAGACCCTCGCCGGCGGCGTGGCCAGCGGCCCGCTGGTAGGCGGCAACCTCGCGGTGCTCACGGCCATGGCCGGCTCGCCCTTCTGGCCCGACTTCGACGGCGCGATCCTGCTGCTGGAAGACGTCAACGAGTACATCTACCGCGTCGACCGCATGCTGTCCACGCTGCGCAACGCCGGCGTGCTGCAGCGTGTGGCCGGCGTGGTGCTGGGCGGCTTCACGCGCTGCGAGCCGGGCGCAGGCTTCGGCACGCTCACGCTGGACGAGGTCTTCGACGACTACCTCCGGCCCCTGGGCGTGCCGGTGTTCCGCGGCGCGAGTTTCGGCCACATCCCGCAGAAATACACCCTGCCCATCGGGCTGCCGGCGCAGATGGACGCCGACGCCGGCACGATCCGCCTGCTGCAGGCCGCGGTGCAGGGCTGAGCCCCGTCTGCGCCCTCGGGGTCAGGGCGCGACCGGCTCGCGCCCGGGCTGCGGCTGCCCCCGCGCCACCCAGTCCACCAGCGCGTCCAGCGCCGGGCTCGCGCGCGCAGCCTGCTCGTGGTTGACGAAGGCCACGAGCACCCAGGTGCGGCCCGTGGCGTCGGGCACCACGCCGGCCAGCGCGCGCACGTTGCGCAGCGTGCCCGTCTTCAGCCGCGCCCAGCCCGCGGCGGGGCTGTCCCGCAGCCGGTTGCGCATCGTGCCGTCCACGCCGGCCACGGGCAGGCTCATCAGCAGCTCGCTGGCGTGGCGCCCGGCCAGCGCCGCGCGCAGCGCGTGCGCGAGCTGGCGCGGGCGGATGCGCTCGCTGCGCGACAGGCCCGAGCCGTTGTCCAGCACCACCCCGTCGTGGCCGATGCCCTGCTCGTCGAGCCAGCCGCGAACGGCCCCGGCGGCGCGCTCCAGGGTGGGCGTGCGGGCGTCTGCGCCGGCGGCGTTCACGCCCAGCAGCTGGTACAGCAGCCGGGTCTGCGCGTTGTCCGAGCGCTTGTTCAGCCCGCGCAGGATCTCGCCCCATGGGCGCGACTCGCGCCGCGCCAGCAGCCGTGCGCCGGCGGGCGTCGGGGCTTCGCGCGCCGTGCCGCTCCAGCTGCCGCCCAGGCGGCTCCACAACGTGGCGAACCCGAGGCCAGCCAGGCGGTTGCGGTCCATGAGCTGCAGCTCCGCGCGCGCGGTGCAGTCCCGCGGGAAGGCGCCGCGCAGCACCACCACCACGCGCGTGCCCTCCTCGCGCAAGCCGGGGCGCTCCCAGGTGTCGTCCCAGTCCGCGCAGCGCGCCTGGGTGAGCACCATGCCGCGGGTGTCGAACTCCAGGCCCTGCAGCGCGGGCTGGCTGCGCACCTGCAGCGTCGAGGCGTCGGCCCGCAGCTCGATGCCCAGCAGGCTGCCGGCGAGGTTCAGCGCGTCGGGGATGACGTTGTAGGGCCACTCCGGCGCGTCGTCGAAGTCCGGCACGCCCAGGTCCGGGCGCGCCGGGCTGAAGAGCGTGCGGTCCAGCAGGAGGTCGCCGGCGATCTCGCGCACGCCCTGCTCGCGCAGCTCGTTGAGCAGCCCCAGCAGCTGCGGCCAGCCGAGCTCCACGTCTGCGCCGCCGCGCAGCACGAGGTCGCCGCGCAACACGCCACCTTCCACCGGCCCGGTGCCCAGCAGCTCGGTGCGCCCGCGCAGCCCCGGCCCGAGCCGCTCCAGCGCGACGATGCTGGTGAGCAGCTTCATCGTCGAGCCGGGCTGCATCGGCTCGTCGGCGCGGTGCTGCCACGTCCGCGCCAAGCCGTTCAGGGGCAGCGCGATCGCCCCGAAGGCCGACTCCGGTACCCCGGCGCGTTGCAGCACCGCGCGCACCTCGGGCGGCAGGGACGACGCGGCTGCGGGGGCGCAGGCCAGCGCCGGCAGCAGCGCGGCCGCGGCGCCTGCCATGCGAGGAATCAGGCGGGCCACCAGACCGCAGACCAGCCCGGACAACACCCGGGCGACCGCGCCAGCGGCCACGCGGGCCACCACGGCAGGAGGACGCAGGCGATCGGGCATGGTGCCGATTGTGTCCGAGCGTGCAGGCCGTAACATGCGCGCCACCCGCATGAAGCCCGCCACCTCGCCCCCGCGCCCGCAGTCGATCCCGGCGATCGCAGCCCTCTTGCTGGCGCTCGGCGCTGCGCTGCTGGCCGGCTGCTCCACGACCACGCCCGGCGGGGTGCCCATCGTCGTGCGCGACGACGCGCGTGGCCAGGACAGCCGCGTGCTCTTCCTCGTCATCCACTACACGGTGGCGAACTTCCCGCTGTCGATGAAGATCCTCACCGAGGGTGAGGTCTCGGCGCACTACCTGCTGTCCGACGAGTCGCCCCCGCGCATCTACCGGCTCGTGCCGGAGGACCGGCGCGCCTGGCACTCCGGCCCGAGCCACTGGCGCGGCCACTCGATGCTCAACGCCGGCTCCATCGGCATCGAGATCGTGCACCCGGGCTTCCGGCAGACTCCCGAAGGCCGGGTCTTCGCGCCCTTTCCGAAGGAGCAGATCGACCTGCTCGTGCCGCTGGTCAAGGACATCGTGCGCCGCCATGGCATCCGCCCCGAGCGCATCGTCGGCCACAGCGACGTGCTGCCCCAGCACAAGCAGGACCCGGGCCCCACCTTCCCCTGGAAGCGCCTGGCCGACGAGGGCCTCATCCCCTGGCCTGACGAGGCGCGCGTGGCGGCCGAGCGCAGCCGGTTCGAGGCTGCGCTGCCCGACGTGGAGTGGTTTCAGCGCGCCCTGAAGACGCACGGCTTCGAGGTGCCGCAGCACGGCCGGCTGGATGCGGCCACGCGCAACGTGGTGGCGGCCTTCCAGATGCGCTTTCGCCCCGAGCGGCACGACGGGCAGCCCGATGCCCACACCGCCGCGCTGCTGCAGGTGCTGAACCACCCCGCGCCTTCCCGATGACCAGGAGCCTGCGATGCCCGAGATGCGACGCCGCGAGCTGATTGCCGCGGCCTGCCCCGCCGCCCTGTGCGGGGTGCTGCCCGCCCGCGCGCAGGGCCTGGACGAGCCGCCGGCGGCACCGCGCGAGTTCCGCGCCGCCTGGGTGGCGTCGGTGGCCAACATCGACTGGCCCAGCCGCCCCGGCCTGGACGCGGCGGCGCAGCGCGCCGAGACGCTGGCCATGCTGGACCGCGCGCGCGAACTGCGCCTGAACGCCCTGGTGCTGCAGGTGCGCCCGGCCGGCGACGCGCTGTATGCCTCCACGCTGGAGCCCTGGAGCGAGTACCTCACCGGGGCGCAGGGCCGCGCGCCCTCGCCGCCGTACGACCCGCTGGCCTTCTGGGTCGAGGAGGCGCACCGCCGGGGGCTGGAGCTGCACGCGTGGTTCAACCCCTACCGCGCGCGACACCCCTCGGCGAAGACGCCGCTGGTGGCCTCGCACCTGGCGCAGTCGCGCCCGGGCCTGGTCAGGAGCTACGGCGAGCTGATGTGGATGGACCCGGGCGAGGCCGATGCCGCCGCGCACACCCTGGCCGTGATGGCCGACGTGCTGCAGCGCTACGACATCGACGGCCTGCACATGGACGACTACTTCTACCCCTACCCCGTCTCGCGCGGCGGCGTGGAGACGCCCTTTCCCGACGAGCCGGCCTGGCGCCGCTACCAGGATGGCGGCGGCCGCCTCGCGCGCGAGGACTGGCGCCGCGACAACGTGGACCGCCTCGTGCAGCGCCTGTACGCGCTCGTGCGCGAGCGCAAGCCGCACGTGCGCGTGGGCATCAGTCCCTTCGGGCTGGGCCGCCCCGACCGCCGCCCGCCCGGCATCCAGGGCTTCAGCCAGTACGACAAGCTCTATGCCGACGTGGAGCGCTGGCTGCAGGAGGGCTGGCTGGACTACCTTGCCCCGCAGCTGTACTGGGCCATCGACCGCCCGGCCCAGGCCTTCGGCGTGCTGCTGGACTACTGGCTCGCGCAGAACACGCGCGGGCGCCACATCTGGCCGGGGCTGTTCACGAGCCGCGTGGGGGCGCCCGAGCGCGAGCGCGCGTGGCCGGCCCAGGAAGTGATCGACCAGGTGGCCCTGAAGCGCACGCGGCCCGCGGCCAGCGGGCACCTGCACTTCAGCATGGTGGCGCTGATGCAGGACCGCGAGGGCCTGGGCACCCAGCTGCGCGCGGGCGCCTACGCGCAGCCCGCGCTCGTGCCCGTGGCGCCGTGGCTCGGGGGCCAGGCGCCGGCAGCGCCGCTGGCCACGCGAGACGGCGCCGCGCTGCGGCTGCGTCCCGGGCCGGGCCCCGGCGCGGCGCCCTTCCTGTGGGCGCTGTGGCAGCGCGTGGCCGGGCGCTGGCAGTTCGGCGTGCAGCCGGCGGGAGCACCCGGCAGCACCGAGCCGGTCGCGCTGGCCGCCGGCGCCGAGGCCGTGGTGGCCAGCGCCGTCGACCGGCAGGGCCTGGAGAGCCCGCGCGTGCGCGTGACGCTCGGCTGAAGCCTCGGGCAAGCTCCGCACGCCACTCCCGCACCGCGCCTTCGCCTCTCGTCAGGACCCCCAGGACCCGCCATGCCCCCGACCCCCGACGCGGCCGCCGCCCTGCCCGGGGCGACCCTCGCCACCGAGACGCCCGACACCCGCCACCCGCACCTGGACCGCTACGGCAGCGACGAGCTCGTGGCGGCGCTGGCCGGCGACCAGGCCCGCGCCGTGCAGGCCGTGCTGGAGGCCGGCCCGGCCCTGGCGCGCGCCGTGGACGCGGCGCTGCCGCGGCTGCAGGCCGGCGGGCGGCTGCTGTACGCCGGGGCCGGCACGAGCGGGCGGCTGGGCGTGCTGGACAGCGTGGAGCTGCTGCCCACCTTCTCCTGGCCCACCGAGCGCGCGCGCGCGCTGATCGCCGGCGGCAGCGGCGCGATGTACCTGGCCGTGGAGGGCGCGGAGGACGACGCCGCGCAGGGCGCGGCCGACCTGGCCGGGCTGCAGCCGGGCGAGCATGACGTGGTCATCGGCATCGCCGCCTCGGGCACCACGCCCTACGTGCTGGGCGCGCTGCAGGCCGCGCGCCGCGCCGGCGCCCTGGCCCTGGCGGTGTGCAACAACCCGGGCACGCCGGTGGCCGCGGCGGCGGACATCGCCATCGTGCTGGACACCGGCGCGGAGATCATCTCCGGCAGCACGCGGCTGAAGGCCGGCACGGCGCAGAAGATCGCGCTGAACACGCTGTCCAGCGCGCTCATGGTGCGGCTGCACAAGGTCTACGGCAACCTCATGGTGGACCTGCGCGCCTCCAACGCCAAGCTGCGCGCGCGCGCGCTGCGGCTGACCGTGCGCGCCAGCGGCGCGGCCGAGGACGACGCCCGCCGCGCCCTGGCAGCCTGCGACGGGCAGGTGAAGACGGCCATCGTCATGCTGCGCGCGGGGCTGGACGCACCGGCCGCGCGCACCCGGCTGGAGGCGGCTCAGGGCAGTGTGGACGCTGCGCTGCGCACCGTGGCGGGGGCCGCGCCTTGATGCCCAGCGCCTCGATGCCCGGCACCGCAGCCGCCCCGCGCCTGGAGGCGCTGGACGCCTTCCGCGGCGCGACGGTGGCGCTCATGATCCTCGTCAACAACCCGGGCAGCTGGCAGCACCTGTACCCGCCCCTGGCGCACGCCCCCTGGCACGGCTGCACGCCCACCGACCTCGTCTTCCCCTTCTTCCTCTTCGCCGTGGGCAACGCGATGGCGATCTCCATGCAGGCCTGGTTCGGGCGCCCGCCGGCCCAGGTGGCGATGAAGATCGCGCGCCGCACCGCCCTCATCTTCCTCATCGGGCTGTTCCTGAACGCCAGCCCCTTCGTGCGCTGGGACGCCGCCGGCGAGCTCGTGCCGCGCAGCTGGGAGACGCTGCGCGTGATGGGCGTGCTGCAGCGCATCGCGCTGGCCTGGGGCGCGGCGGCGCTGATCGTCTGGGCCTGGGGTCAGCGCGGCGCGTGGTGGGGCAGCGCGGTGCTGCTGCTGGGCTACTGGGCGGCCTGTCTCGTCTTCGCCCAGGGCGCGGACCCGTACAGCCTGGAGGGCTTCTTCGGCACGCATGTGGACCGCGCGCTGCTCGGGCCCGCGCACCTGTACCGGGGCGAGGGCGTGCCCTTCGACCCGGAGGGCCTGGCCAGCACGCTGCCGGCGGTGGCGCAGGTGCTGCTCGGCTACGGGGTGGGCCGCGCCGTGGCGCGCGGCCCGCTGGACGATGCGCTCCTTGTGCGCCTGTTCATGCTTGCCCTGGGGCTGCTGGCGCTGGCCTGGGCGTGGCAGCTGGCCCTGCCGCTGAACAAGAAGATCTGGACCTCCAGCTATGTGCTGCTGACCACCGGCCTGGCCTGCGCGGGGCTGGCCGCGCTGCTGCGCTTCGTGGAGTTGCGCGCTTCCCGCCCGGCCTGGGTTCGCGGGTGCGAGGCGCATGGCCGCAATGCCCTGTTCGTCTTCGTGCTCAGCGGCTTCGTGCCGCGGGTGCTGGCGCTGCTGCGCTGGAGCGACGGCACCGACGCCGAGGGCCGGCCGCGGTGGATCACGCCGCTGCCCTGGGTCTACCGCAGCGTCTTCGAGCCGCTGGGCGCCTGGGTGGGCGACCCGCGGCTGGGCTCGCTGGCCTTTGCCTGCGCCAACCTGGCCGTCTACACGCTGATCGTGATCTGGATGGATCGCCGGGGTCTGTTCATTCGCGTCTGAACGCCCGCTGCCCGGTATCATCGGCGTTGTCGCATTTCCGGAGAGATCCGTTGGACCAGAGTCACCCTCGGTGACCGTCCGCCCCGGCATCGACGCGCCCGGCAACGGGGGCGTCGGCAGGGTGGGACGGTAGCGCCCCATCCTCGCCCCACCCAAGCGCCGCCGCCCGAGCACGGGCCCGCGGCCGCCGGAGATCCCGATGCTGAATGTCTTCTCGCTGGCCAGCGGCCGGCTCGTGCAGGAAGAGATCGAGTCGCTCGACGCGCTCGCGCACCTGCATCCCGTGTGGGTGGACCTCGAAGCCCCCAGCGCCCAGGAAAAGGGCTGGATCGCCAGCCGCTTCTCGCTCGTGCTGCCCGACGACATCGTCGACGAGGACCTGGAGGAGTCGGCGCGCTTCTACGAGGAGGACAACGGCGAGCTGCACATCCGCTCGGACTTCCTCATCGAGGGCGACGACGACGGCGAGGGCCGGCGCACCCGCAACGTGCGCGTGGCCTTCATCCTGAAGGACGGCGTGCTGTTCTCGGTGCACGCCGAGGACCTGCCGGTGTTCCGGCTGCTGCGCCTGCGCGCGCGGCGCATCCCGGCGCTGATCGAGGATGCCAAGGATGTGCTGCTCAAGCTGTATGACGCCGATGCGGAGTACTCGGCCGACGCCCTGGAGCGCATCTACGACCACCTCGAGGAGGTGAGCGCGCGGGTGCTGAAGGAGGATGTCAACGACACCATCGCCGCGGAGGCGCTGGCGGCCATTGCCCGCGAGGAGGACCTGAACGGCCGCATCCGGCGCAACGTGATGGACACGCGCCGGGCGCTGAGCTTCATGATGCGCAGCCGCATGCTCAACGCCGAGCAGTTCGAGGAGGCGCGGCAGATCCTGCGCGACATCGACTCGCTGGACTCGCACACCGCCTTCCTGTTCGACAAGATCAACTTCCTGATGGACGCCACGGTGGGCTTCATCAACATCAACCAGAACAAGATCATCAAGATCTTCTCCGTGGCCAGCGTCGGGCTGCTGCCGCCCACGCTGATCGCCAGCATCTACGGCATGAACTTCAAGTACATGCCCGAACTCGACCAGCCCTGGGGCTATCCCTTCGCCATCGCCCTCATGATCGCCTCGGTGGCGGCACCATTTCTCTATTTCCGGCGCAAGGGGTGGCTGCGCTGAGCGGGCCGATGCGTTAGATTCCGCGCTGCATGAAACTGCCGATCGCTGCTGACGTCTCCGCCATCCTGCGCCAGGGCCTGGCGGCGGCCATCTTCCTCGGCGCGACCGGCGTGCAGGCCCAGTTCGCCATGGTGCCGCCCTCGGCGCTGCAGGCCGACCCGCCTGCCTCCCAGGCGGCAGATGAGAGGGAGTACCGCAAGGACGCCGCCCGCCACCTGTATGCGGCCTTTCCCAGCCGCATCTACAAGGGCAAGCTGCCACCGCTGATGTACGCGGTGATGATCACCGACACCGAGCTCGACGCCACCGGCCAGGTGCAGAAGGTCACCGTGGTGCGCCCGCCTGCGGCGGCCACCGAGGTCACGCCGTGGGTGGTGTCGCTCATCCGCCGCGCGAGCCCCTTCCCGGCGCCGACGCGCCTGGGCGAGAAGGCCGTGTACCGCGAGATCTGGCTCGTCGACCGCTCCGGCCGCTTCCAGGTGGACACCCTCACCGAGGGCCAGCCCTGAGCCGGGTCGGCCGGCTGCGCCTGGCCCTCAGCCCGCCGCCCGGCGCTTGAGCCAGCGCATGAAGCCGCCCACCAGGGGCAGCTTCTCGTAGAGTTCCTCGGCCGCGTCCCAGTAGTCGCGGTGCAGGGTCACGAGACCCTGGGCGTCGAACTTCAGGTGCGAGGCGCCGCGCACGCACTGCTGCGCGGGGTCGCCGCGGCGGAAGTGGAAGAGGAAGTCCCAGGTCAGGAAGCAGTCGTCGCCCTGCACCACCGCCTCGCGCACGACGAAGCGCGGCTCGCGCAGCGCGACGTACATGTGGTCGAAGATGGCGCGGATGGCCGCCCGCCCCTGGACCTCGTTGAAGGGATCCTTGAAGTGCGCCTGCGGCGCGTAGAGCTGCTCCAACATGGCCAGCGATGCCGGGGTGAGTGCCTCGAAGGCGTCCACCAGGCGCGCCACGCGCGCGTCGGTGATGTCGCGCCGGGCCGCCATCACAGCCCCGTGGAGCGGCGCACGGCCGCGAAGTACAGGCTGTCGCTCAGGTGGCTCAGCAGCTTCATCGTGCGCGTGAAGCGCTTGGGGAAGTGGATCTCGAACTCCCCGCGCTCCCACCCCCGCAGGATCTCCCGCGCGGCTTCCTCTGGCGTGATCAGCGCGGGCATGCGGAACTCGTTGCCCGCCGTCAGCGGGGTCTCGACGAAGCCCGGGTTGATGACCGACACCCCGATGTCCAGCGGCGAGAGGTCCAGGTACAGCGTCTCGGCCAGGTTGATGAGGGCGGCCTTGGTGGGCCCGTAGGCCAGCGATTTCGGCAGCCCGCGGTAGCCGGCCACGCTGGACACCAGGCTGAGGTGGCCGCCGCGCTGCGCCAGCAGCTGCGGCAGCACCGCCTGCAGCAGCAGCAGCGCGCCGACGTAGTTCACCTGCTGGTGCTGCAGCGCCACCGACAGGTCGAAGGCGGTGGCACGCATGGGCGTGTACACGCCGGCGCAGAACACCACCAGGTCGAGCCGGCCGTGGGCCTGCACGAGGCTGTCGGCCGCCTGCTGCAGGGCCGGGCCGTCGGTCACGTCCAGCGGTAGCGCGCGCGCGCCTGGGTGGCCCTGGACGAACTCCTGCAGCGTCGCGGCGGTGCGGGCCGAGACGGCGACGTGCGCGCCCGCGGCGTGCAGCGCCGACGCGGTGGCGCGGCCGATGCCCGTGGACGCCCCCACGATCCATGCGCTGCGCCCGCGCCAGTCCTGCATCCGGGGGTTCAGGGCCATGTCGGGGTCACTTTCGGGTGAAGGAGAGCGTCACCTCTCCGAGGAAGAAACCGAACTTGCTCATGCTCGCCTTGTTGAGCATCACGCGCTCGTCCACGAGGTACATCCAGTCGTCGAACTGCACCTCGTAGACCTGGCCGTCCACAGGCAGCCGCAGCGTGTAGCGCCAGTTCAGCGCGTTGCCCGCGGCCTGCCCCTGCGCCTCGCCCACCACGTCGTCGGCGCGCCCCGTGTAGCGGCCGCCGCCCAGGTCGGTCAGGCGCCAGACCCGGCGCTCGGTCTTGCCGTCGCTGTAGGTGAAGCGCTCGTCCAGGGTGCCCTGGTTGCCCTGCCAGGAGCACATCATGAGCACCGTGAAGCGGCGCACCACGCGCCCGGAGCGGTCGGTGAAGATGCCGTAGGCGGTCAGCTCGCCGTTGAAGTAGCTCTTCAGGTCGAGCACCGGCTTCTCGGCCGCGTAGTCCGCGGGCACCGGCGCGCTCGCGCAGCCGCCCAGCGCGGCCAGGGCGGGGGCGGTCAGGGCGGTGCCGGCGGTCAGCAGCAGTCGTCTGTTCATGGTGTGTCCATCCTGTGGGTGAAGCGGTGCAGCAGCGCCGCCGCGGCGAGCTTGAGCAGGCACGGCAGCAGGCAGTAGGCCAGGGTGAGGGCCTGCAGCGCGGTCTCGCCGCGCGCGCCCGGGGCGTAGCCGAAGGCCCCGAGCAGGGGCAGCGCCAGGCCCGCAGCCAGGGCGAGGTTGAGCTTGGTAGCGAAGTTCCACCAGCCGAAGTAGGCGCCCTCCAGGCGCCCGGCGTGGCCGGCGCGCTGGATCACCCCGGCCAGCAGTGCGCCGGGCAGCGCGAGATCCGCGCCCAGGGCCACGCCGCTGGCCACGCACACGGCGGTGTAGGCGGCCACGTCGCCCGTGCCCAGCAGGGCGGCCCAGGCGAAGGCCAGCACCGCCAGCACCATGCCCGCCAGCCAGGCGCGGGCCAGGCCCATGCGCGCCACCAGCGCCACCCACAGCGGCATCGACACCGCCCCGGCGGCAAAGTAGCTCGCCAGGAACAGCGGCTCGAAGGCCTCGGCCTGCAGGCGGTCGCGCACGAAGAACAGCACCAGCGTGGCCGGCACGGCGCTGGCGATGCCGTTGACGAGGTAGACGGCCAGCAGCCGGCGAAAGGCCGCGTTGTGCCAGGGCGAGCCCGGCACGGCCGCCACGCCGCTGCCCGGCTGCGCCCCGGGTTGAAGGGCGGGCTGCGGCGCGGGCCGCGGTGCCCACCACAGCAGCGCCATGGCCAGTGCGAGCGTGATGGCAAACACGACGGTCATGGCCTGCAGGCCCGCCACGGCCGGCAGTACGCTGGCCACCAGCACCCCCACCAGCGCCAGCCCCTCGCGCCAGGAGACGATGCGCGCACGCTGGCGCTCGTCGCCGCCCAGCCGCGCGCCCCAGGCCTGGTGCAGCACGCTGGCCACGCTGTAGGCCAGGTAGGTCAGCGCGAGGGCGCCGGCGCACCAGGCCAGCAGGGCCGTCTCGCGGCCCAGGCCGGCCGGCGGAAAGAACAGCGCCTGCAGCCCCAGCGCCAGCACCACGGCGGCCGCCGCTGCGGCACGCCAGGCGTGCGCGGCCGAGGTGGCGAACAGCCGGTCGCCCCAGCGGCCGATCAGCGGGTCGGCCACGGCGTCCAGCAGCCGCGCGCCCAGCAG
>JBMOGN010000035.1:0-21695 GCA_049318345.1 Rubrivivax sp.
ACCTGCCCTTCATGATCCTGCCGCTGTACGGCAACCTGGCCAAGATGGACCTGCGGCTGCTCGAGGCTGCGCAGGATCTCGGCGCCAGCCCCTGGGTGGCGTTCTGGACCGTCACCGTGCCGCTTTCCCGGGCCGGGATCATCGCCGGCACGATGCTCGTCTTCATCCCCTGCGTGGGTGAGTACGTGATTCCCGAACTCCTCGGCGGCCCGGAGACCCTGATGATCGGGCGGGTGATCTGGGACGAGTTCTTCTCCAACAACGACTGGCCCATGGCCTGCGCAGTGGCCGCGCTGATGATCCTGCTCATCCTCGTGCCCCTGGCCCTGTTCAACCGCTATCAGGCGGAGTCCCAGGAGGCACGCCGGTGAACGCCCCGCGCACCCATGTGTGGTTCGCCCGTGCCTGGCTGGGTGGGGGCTATCTCTTCCTCTTCCTGCCCATCGTCGCCCTCGTCCTGTATTCCTTCAACGACTCGCCGCTGCCCAATGTCTGGCGCGGATTCACACTGCGCTGGTACGCCGCGCTCGCGTCGGATCGTGAGCTCCTGGCCGGGCTGTGGCTGAGCCTGCAGATCGCGTTCTCCACAGCCTGCGGCTCGGTGGTGCTGGGTGGCCTGGCGGCCTTTGCGCTGGTGAAGTACCGGCGCTTCAGCGGTCGCACGATGTTCAGCGGAATGGTCAACGCCCCGCTGGTGATGCCCGAGGTGGTGGTCGGGCTGTCGCTGCTGCTGATGATGGTCAGCGTGCAACGCGCGCTGGGGGTACCCGAGCGTGGCGCGATGACCATCTGGCTCGGGCATCTGCTGCTGGGCATGGCCTACGCCACGGTCGTGATCCAGGCGCGGCTGCAGGAGCTCAATCCGCAGCTCGAAGAGGCGGCGATGGACCTCGGCGCCCGCCCCCATCAGGTGTTCTGGCTGGTGACGCTGCCCATGATCGGGCAGTCGGTGGCCTCGGCCTGGCTGCTCACCTTCACCCTGTCGCTGGACGACGTGGTGCTGTCGAACTTCCTGTCCGGCCCCGGAGCGACCACCCTGCCCCTGGTCGTCTTCTCGCGCGCCCGCCTTGGCCTGAACCCGAGCGTGAACGCCGTGGCCACCGTCATCATCGTGCTCGTCGCCATCGGAGTGGTGGTGGCGGGCTACCTCATCGCCCGCGCCGAGAGGCGCCGAATGCTCGAGGTGGCCGCGGCCACCCGAGCCTGACCCTTCACCACAAGGAGTGACCCCATGAAGCCGTCGACCCTCACCGCACTGGCCCTCGCGCTGGCCGCCGCCTTTCCGGCCTCGGCCCAGACGAGTGCCGACATCCTGAAGGAACTCCAGGAGCTCAAGGCCAAGGTGGCCGACCTGGAGAAGAAGCTGCAGGCGCAGGAGGCGCGTCCCGCTGCACAGGCTCCCGCGGCCGCCCCGGCCGCGCCCCAGTGGGGCATGACCCCCGACCAGGCCCGCGAGCTCTCGCGCGTGACGGTCAAGGCCGAGGCGCTCGAAGACTCCCGGGACGCCGCTGGCTTCAAGCAGCTGAAGATCGGCGGCTACATGGACCCGAGCTGGGTCTACAACCGCAACCAGAAGCGCGCCGGCTTCCAGTTCCTCAACAGCGTCTCCAGCGACGGCTACAACTTCGACAACTCCTACTTCGGCGGCGCGCAGATCGACTTCCAGAAGGAGACCGACAGCGGCGTGAAGTGGCGCCTGACCCTCATGCCCAACCGCGGCACCGACTCGGTGATCGGCAATGGCGGCGTCGTCCACGAGGCCTCGGTGTCGATCCCGCTGTCAGACCTGCAGACGCGTTTCATCGCTGGCCATGTGCCCGACTGGTCGGGTTACGAGTACCTGCCTTCCACCCAGAACAAGCTCGTCACGCACAACCTGCTGTTCGACTTCACGCTGCCCACCACCTACACCGGCGCGGGCATGGAGCTCACGCGTGGCAAGTGGATCGTCAAGGGCATGCTGGCGAACATGAATGCCTCGAAGAATGCGCAGGGCGAGCGCGCGCCGGTGGCGGTGTACCGCGTCGACTACTCGCGCGGGGAGTTCCAGGGCTTCGGCTTCGCTGGCGTGCATGGCAAGGCCTCCAACCTCTCGCAGGCCATGCTCGACTCGGTGTCCGGCGAGGTCATCTCCCAGCCCAATTCTCGCGTGGACCTCTTCGAGTTCGATGCCTACTTCATCCGCGGCGACTGGACTGTCCAGGGCCAGGCGAGCGTCGGGCGGCAGCGCAAGACGAGCATCACGCCGTCCTCGGGCTCCACCGTCACGGAGGATCCGGCCAGCGGCAACCTGCGCGACGCCCAGTGGTGGGGGTTGTCGGGCCTGGCAGCCTACAAGTTCACTCCGCGCCTGGAAGGCATCGTCCGCGTGGACTATGTCAACAACACCAAGAACGGCGGCGGCCTGCTGGGCTATACCGTGGCCGACGACCGCAACGGCATCGGCCCCGATCCGTCGGGTGACCCGCACGTGGGCGCCAAGCGCACGGCCATGAGCGTCGGGCTGTCCTACCTGTTCGACCTGAGCACCACGCTGAAGGCGGAGTACCGGATCGATCGCGCGAGCCTGCCGGTGTTCCTGGACGTCTCGAGCGGCCAGTACCGCAAGTCGAATTCGATCCTCGGCGCATCGGTGGTGGTGGCGTTCTGAGCCTGGCCGCAACCCCCGAGGCCCTGCACGAGGCGGGGGTTCACACCCTGCTCGTGCAGTTCACGGACGTGCACGGCACGGCCAAGGGCAAGTTCGTGCCGGCCGCGCATGTGGGGGATGTGCTGCGCACGGGCGCCGGCTTCGCCGGTCCCTCGATCTGGGGCACGGGGCTGCCGCGCACGGGCCCTCGTTCGGAGTACTACGCCCGCGGCGACGCGTCGACCCTGCAGCAACTGCCCTGGATGCCTGGCGTGGCGCGCATCGTGGGCGACGGGTTCGTCGGCGGCGGGCCCTTCGAGGGCTGTCCGCGCCAGGTGCTGCACCGCGCCCTGCAACGCCTGAGCGATCGAGGCTGGACACTCGTCACCGGCATCGAGCCCGAGTTCTTCCTGCTGCGGCAGACAGATGCGGGCTGGGTAGCGGCCGACGGTCAGGACGATCTGGACAAGCCGTCGTACGACCTGAAGGCCCTGGGGCGGCAGCAGGACTTCCTGCACGAACTCGCCCACAGCCTGCATGCCTGCGGTCTGGATGTGCAGCAGCTCGACCACGAGGATGCACACGGGCAGTACGAGGTGAACTTCGCGCACGGCCCGGCCCTGCTGTCGGCCGACCGGCTGATGCTGCTGAAGCTGGCTGCCCACACCCTGGCCGAGGCGCGGGGGATGACCTGCTCCTGGATGGCCAAGCCCTTAGCGAACCAGCCGGGCAGCGGCATGCACTGGCATGTCTCGTTCTGGCAGCAGGACCGCAACCTCTTCGAGCCGGAACCGGGTGAGGCCGGGGAGCTCTCGGCGCTGGCCCGTCACTTCGTGGCCGGCGTGCTGGCCCACGCACGGGCGCTGTGCGCGCTGGCAGCGCCCACCGTCAATTCCTACAAGCGTCTGGCTGCGGTGCGATCGCTGTCGGGCACCACCTGGTCACCCACTCACGCCACGCATGGCCCGAACAACCGCACCGCTCTCGTGCGCACGCTGCCCGGGCGCTTCGAGTGGCGGCTGCCGGACGCCTCCTGCAATCCCTACCTCGTCACGGCCGCGCTCGTGGCGGCGGGTCTGGACGGTATCGATCGCCGGCTCGACCCCGGCGCGGCCAGCCACGCCGACCTCTACCGCGAGGTGCCGGGTTCCACGGACGCACCGGCCCTGCCCGCCAGCCTGCAGGAGGCCCTGCAGGCGCTGGAGCACGACGATGTGGTGCGAGGCGCTCTGGGCGATGAACTGGCTTCGGAATTCCTGCGCCTGAAGACCGAGGAGTGGGCGGCCTGGGCGCAGCATGTCAGCGCCTGGGAACTCGAGCGCTACGCCCGTGCCTTCTGAATGAGGCCCGCGCACGCGCCGGTCCTGGCCTACCTGTGTCTGGCCGCCAGCATGGCGCTGGTGGGTGTGTATGTCGGGTTGTCCAAGCTGCTCGTGGCCGCCCTGCCGGTGTTCCTGCTGGCGTGGATGCGATTCGGGCTGGCCGCGGTCGCGATGCTGCCCTGGCTGCGCACGCGCCCCGAGGACCCGCCACTTTCGTCCCGCGACCGCGTGCTTCTGTTCTGGGAGAGCTTCCTCGGCAACTTCCTCTTCTCGATCTGCATGCTGCTGGGCGTCGCCACCACGTCGGCGCTGGCCGCGGGGGTGGTCATGGCCGCCCTGCCGGCTGCCGTGGCGGTGCTTTCGCGGATCTTCCTGGGCGAGCGCATTCCGCCGCGTGTGCGTGTGGCGATCGTGCTGGCCGTATCGGGCATCGTGGTGCTGGCCTGGAGCCGCCACGCCCACAGCCCGGGCGGCGACGCCGGCAGCGCGCCGGCTTGGGGCTACCTGCTGCTGGTCGGCGCCTTGCTGTGCGAAGCCAGCTACGTGGTCATCGGCAAGCGCCTGACAGCCTCGGTCTCGCCGCGGCGCATCAGCGCGCTGATCAACCTGTGGGGCCTGGCGCTGGTCACGCCGCTCGGGCTGTGGCAGGCGCTGAACTTCGAATTCCGGGCTGTGGAACCCGGCATCTGGGCCCTGCTTGTCTTCTATGCCCTGGCCGCCAGCGTGGCCACCGTCTGGTTGTGGATGCAGGGTCTGCGCCAGGTCCCGGCCCCGCAGGCCGGGGTCTTCACGGTGATGCTGCCGCTGAGCGCCGCGGCTGTGGGCATCGCTCTGGGCGAGAGCGTGACGGCCGGCCACCTGGGCGCCTTCGTGCTCACGCTGGCAGGCCTCCTGCTGGCGACCTGGCCGCGCCGGGCCTGATCAGCGGCCGCGCCCGCCGATCAATTCCTCGTACAGCGCCAGGTATTGCCGGGCCGGGCCTTTCCAGGAGAAGTCCTGCGCCATGGCCTGGCGCTGCAGGCGGCCCCACAGTTCCGGCTGGCGATAGGCGCCGACCAGCCGCCCGACGGCCTCCAGCAGGGCCGCCGCGGTGGCCTCGGAGAACTGGAAACCGGTGGCCGAGCCGTCGCGCAGCGTACCGGACGTGGTGTCGACCACGCTGTCGGCCAGGCCCCCGACGCGACGCACCACCGGCAGCGCGCCGTAGCGCAGCCCGTAGAGCTGCGTGAGCCCGCAGGGTTCGAAGCGCGAGGGCATCAGCACCGCGTCAGCCCCTGCCACGAGCCGGTGCGCACGGTCCTCGTCGTAGCCTACGTGGACCGCCACGCGCCCCGGGTGCGCGCGCGCCGCGTCACGACAGGCGGTCTCCAGCGCGGCCTCGCCCGCGCCCTGCAGGACGATCTGGGCGCCCATGTCCAGCATCGCCGGCAAGGCCGCCAGCAGCAGGTCCAGGCCCTTCTGCGACGACAGCCTGCTGACGCTGGCCAGCAGCGGCGCGGCCAGGTCGGGCACGAGACCGCTTTCGCGCTGCACGGCCGCCTTGCAGGCCGCCTTGCCGGAGAGGTCCTGCAGGTCGTAGGGGTGGGCGATGACGGGGTCGGTGGCCGGGTCCCAGACCCGCGTGTCGATGCCGTTGAGGATGCCGCTGACATCGGCCTGGCGGGCGCGGATGACCCCATCCAGGCCCTGGCCGAACTCGGGTGTGGCAATCTCCCCCGCGTAGGTCGGGCTCACGGTGGTGATGCGGTCTGCGAACTTCAGCCCCGCCTTCATGAAGGACAGCTGGCCGTGGTACTCGAGCCCGGCAGGCGACATGAAGGCCGCTGACAGGCCCAGAAGCGCGCGGTCTTCCTGCGCGAAGAGGCCCTGAAAGGCCAGGTTGTGGATGGTGAAGACCGAACGCGCGCCGGCGCCCGGGTGGGCGCGCAGGTAGGCGCAGGCCATCGCCGCATGCCAGTCGTGGGCATGCACGACATCGGGCGACCACGCCGGGTCGAGCTCACCGCCGCCCAGCTGCGCAGCCAGCCACCCCAGCAGCCCGTAGCGCTGCAGGTTGTCGGGCCACTCCTGGCCCGCCGCGTCGGCATAGGGCCCGCCCTCGCGCCGGTAGAGCATCGGCGCCTCGATGGCGTAGGCTGGCAGGCCCGAGTCCGGCATCCGACCCAGCAGCAGGCGCACCCGGGCGGCGCCGAAGCAGGCCCCGACGGTGGCCACAGGCTGCAGGTCCTGCAGGCCGTCCAGCACCGCAGGCACGCCCGGCAGAAGCAGGCGCACCTGCGCGCCGGTATCGGCCAGGGCGGCGGGCAAGGCCGCCACGACATCCGCCAGACCGCCGGTCTTGACGAGCGGAAAGACCTCGGAGGCCAGGTGCAGCAGGCGCATCAGTCCTCGTGCACCACCGGGTCGTGGCCGGTGAGCGCCACGAGCATCTCCCGCGTGACGAGGGTGATGCCGCTGTCGGTGCGGAAAAAGCGGCGGGCGTCTTCCTCGGGGTCCTCCCCGATCACCATGCCGTCGGGTATCACGGTGCCGCGGTCGATCACCACGCGGGTCAGCCGCGCCCCGCGACCGACGATGACGCTGGGCAGCAGCACGCTCCAGTTCACCGAGGAGTGCGAGTGCACCCGCACCTGCGAGAACAGCACGCTGCGAAAGACGCTTCCCGAGACGATGCAGCCCCCGGAGACGAGCGACTCGATGGCCAGCCCGCGCCGGTCTTCCTGGTTGTGCACGAACTTGGCGGGGGGCAGTTGCGGCTGGTAGGTCCAGATCGGCCAGCGCGTGTCGTAGAGGTTGAGCAGCGGGTCGGTGGCGGTGAGGTCGATGTTGGCGTCCCAGTAGGCATCGATGGTGCCCACGTCGCGCCAGTAGGGCTCGCTGCCCAGGCGCTTGCCCACGCACGACAGCTCGAAGGGATGGGCGGCCGCACGCCCCATGCGCACCACGCGCGGGATGATGTCCTTGCCGAAGTCGTGGCTGGAGGTGGGGTCGGCCATATCGCGCTCCAGCTCCTTGTAGAGGAAGCGCGCGTTGAAGATGTAGATGCCCATGCTCGCCAGGGCGCGGTCGGGCTTGCCCGGGATTGCCGGCGGGTTGGCGGGCTTCTCGACAAAGGAGGTGATGTTCCGTCGCTCGTCGATGCCCATCACACCGAAGGCACGGGCCTGCTCGCGGTCCACCTCGATGCAGGCCACGGTGCAATCGCGCCCCATCGACACATGGTCGGCCAGCATGATGGCGTAGTTCATCTTGTAGACGTGGTCGCCGGCAAGCACGACGACGAAGTCCGCGCCATAAGCGGCCAGGATGTCCTGGTTCTGATAGACCGCATCGGCCGTGCCCCGGTACCAGGACTCCTCGTCCACGCGCTGCTGGGCCGGCAGCAAGTCGACGAACTCGTTCATCTCCGGGCGCAGGAAGGCCCAGCCGCGCTGCAGGTGGCGCAGCAGGCTGTGGCTCTTGTACTGGGTGATGACGCCGATGCGCCGCACGCCCGAGTTCAGGCAGTTGGACAGTGCGAAGTCCACAATACGGAACTTGCCGCCGAAGTAGACGGCCGGCTTGGCACGGCTGTCGGTCAGGCTCTTGAGCCGGCTGCCCCGGCCTCCGGCCAGCACCAGAGCGATCGCCCGCTTGGGCAGGTCCAGGCTCTGGGCCAGATCGTGCGGTGTCATCATGGTGCGGCGCTCCCTCGTGCCGGGGGGCCGGCTGGCCTCCATGGCCGGAGGATGCACGATTTTTGCTGGGTCTGCCGATGTGTCACCATCGCGGGGCTCATTCATGACGCCTTCACCCATGTCCCATCCCGTCCCCGCCCTCCACGCCGTCGGCCTCGCCGCGGAACTGGACACGCAGCTGCTCAACGAGCTGGGCGTGTCGCCCGAGCGTGCGTCGCGCACCGACTTGATGCGAGCGATGTCCGCGCTGGCGCGCGACCAGCTCTCGCGGCGCTGGGTGGCCGGCGACGCCGCCGACCGCGGCGCCAAGGCCCGCCGCGTCTACTACCTCTCGATGGAGTTCCTCATCGGCCGCACCCTGGGCAACGCCCTGGCGGCCCTGGGTTGCGAGGAGCAGGCGCGCCAGGCGCTGGCGTCCCGCGCCGCGGCTCTGGAGGAGGTGGAGACTGCCGAGGCTGACGCCGCCCTGGGCAACGGCGGCCTGGGCCGCCTGGCCGCCTGCTTCCTCGACTCCATGGCCACGCTCGGGCTGCCCTCCTTCGGTTACGGCATCCGCTACGAGTACGGGATGTTCGCGCAGTCGATTCACGGCGGCCGGCAGATCGAGCACCCGGATCCGTGGCTGGAGGACGGCACGCCCTGGGAGTTCCCGCGGCCGGACGTGGCACACCCGGTGCGTTTCGGCGGCCGGGTGGAGCCGCCCGCCGCACCGGGGCAGGCTCCTGTGTGGCACCCCGCGCTGGAGGTCAACGCCAAGGCGTACGACATGGTGGTGCCCGGTCACGCCACCGAGCGGGTGAGCACCCTGCGGTTGTGGCGGGCGGCAGCACCGGCGCACATCGACCTGCAGGCCTTCAACAGCGGCGACTACGCCCGCGCGGCCGAGTTCAAGAACGCCTTCGAGAACATCTCCTGGGTGCTGTACCCCAACGACAGCACGCCGGCCGGGAGGGAACTGCGCCTGAAGCAGGAGTACTTCTTCACCGCCGCCTCGATCCAGGACATCCTCGCGCGCCACCTGGAAGAGCACGGCACGCTGGCCAACCTGGCCGAGCACGTGGCCATCCACCTCAACGACACCCATCCGGCCATCGGCGTGGCCGAACTCATGCGGCTGCTGGTGGACGAACACCGCTTCGAGTGGGGCTACGCCTGGGCGCAGACGCAGCGCGTGTTCAGCTACACCAACCACACGCTGATGCCCGAGGCCCTGGAGACCTGGCCAGTGGATCTGGTGGCCTATGTGCTGCCGCGCCACATGGACATCATCTACCGCATCAACCACGACTTCCTGCAGGCCGCCGCGCAGGTGCGACCGGGCGACGACGCCTTCCTGCGCCGCCTGTCGCTGATCGACGAGAGCGGCGAGCGCCGGGTGCGCATGGCCCATCTGGCGGTGGTGGGCAGCCACCGCGTGAACGGTGTGTCGGCCCTGCACTCGAGCCTGCTGACGCGAACGATCTTCGCCGACTTCGCCCTGCTGGACGCGGCGCGCTTCACCAATGTCACCAACGGGGTCACGCCCCGACGCTGGCTGGCGCAGTGCAACCCGGCGCTGTCGACGCTGCTGGACCGCAGCATCGGCCCGGGCTGGCGGCACGACCTGGACGCGCTGCTCACCCTGGCCCCGCTGGCCGAGGACGAGGCCTTCAGGGAAGCCTTTCTCGCAGCCAAGCGTCAGAACAAGGAGCGCCTGGCCGCGTGGCTGGAGCGTCATGTCGGCGTGCAGGTGGACCCGGCCAGCCTGTTCGATGTGCAGGTCAAGCGCATCCATGAATACAAGCGGCAGCTGCTGAACGTGCTGCACGTGGTGGCGCGCTGGCAGGCGATCCTCGCCGACCCGCACGCCGACTGGGTCCCGCGCACCGTGATCTTCGCCGGCAAGGCCGCATCGGGCTACTGGGTGGCCAAGCAGATCATCCGACTCATTCACGATGTCGGGCAGGTGGTCAACCACGACCCCGTGGTGGCCGGGCGCCTGAAGGTGGTGTTCGTGCCGAACTACGGTGTCTCGGTGGCCGAGGCGCTGATGCCAGGCGCCGACCTTTCCGAGCAGATCTCCACCGCCGGAACCGAGGCGTCGGGGACCGGCAACATGAAGCTTGCCCTGAACGGCGCCCTGACCATCGGCACCGACGATGGCGCGAACATCGAGATCCGCGAGCACGTGGGCGACGAGAACATCTTCATCTTCGGTCTGCGCACCGAGGAGGTGGCCGCCCAGCGCGCCGCCGGCTACCGGCCTTGGGAGGTCGCCCAGGCCGATCCGCGCCTGAAGGCCGTGCTCGACGCCATCGGGCAAGGCACCTTCAGCGCCGACGAGCCTGATCGCTACCGCAACCTCGTGGAGGGCCTTCTCCACCACGATCACTACCTGCTGCTGGCCGACTTCGCCGCCTACTGCCAGGCTCATGAACGGGTGGACGCCCTCTTCCGCGACCGCCACGCCTGGGCGCGCAAGGCCATCGCCAACGTGTCGGGCATGGGCTTCTTCTCGGCGGACCGCACGGTAGCGGAGTACGCGCGCCGGATCTGGGGGGTGCGGCCCGCCGCCTGAGGGCTGCCCGCGGCCGACCTGCAGCCGCCATGGCCGGCCTCACGAACACGTGGACGAGCCGATGACGCCCGGGCGGGCCTGGCCACTGGGCGCCCAGGTGGTGCCGGGCGGCGTGAACGTGGCCGTGCACGCGCCGCACGCCACGGTCGTGGAGGTGTGCACCTTCGACGAGTCCGGTCACCGCGAGACGGCACGGCACATCCTGCCGGGGCGCACTGGAGCCATCTGGCACGGCAGGCTCACTGGAGCCGGCGCGGGGCTCGTCTACGGGCTGCGCGCGCACGGCCCGTGGAATCCGGCCCGGGGCGATCGCTTCGCCCCCAACAAGTTGCTGCTGGACCCGTGGGCCCGGGAGATCGTGGGCGAGTTTCACGGGCGCCCGGAGCACCGCGGCGAGCACCCGGCCGACAACGCGCCCTGGGCGCTGAAGGCACGCGTGGTCGACGACCGCTTCGACTGGGGAGACGACATCCCGGTGCGCCATGCAGGCGCCGACCTGCTCATCTGCGAGCTGCACGTCAAGGGCTTCACCATGCGGCACCCCGGGGTGCCGGCAGAGCTGCGGGGTACCTACGCCGGGCTGGCGAGCGAGGCCTCGATCGCACACCTGCGCCGGCTGGGTGTCACGGCTGTGTGCCTGTTGCCGGTGCACCAGCACCTGGACGAGCGCCACCTCGGGCCCCTGGGCCTGGTCAACTACTGGGGCTACAACACCATCGGCTTCTTCTGCCCGGAGCCGCGCTACGCGGCCGCCCGCCATGCCGGCGGCGGCCAAGGCATCCGGGACGAGTTCCGGCGCATGGTGCAGCGCCTGCATGCTGCGGGCATCGAGGTGCTGCTGGACGTGGTCTACAACCACACGGCCGAATCCGATGCGCACGGCCCCACCCTGTCCTGGCGGGGCCTGGACAACCGGGCCTGGTACCGGCTGCCCGTGCACGACGCGGGGGGCTACGAGAACCAGTCCGGCTGTGGCAATACCCTGGACATCCGCCGCCCGGGCGTGCTGCGGCTCGTCCTGGACAGCCTTCGCCACTGGGTTCAGGAGTTTCATGTCGACGGCTTCCGTTTCGACCTGGCGCCGGTGCTCGGCCGAGGCGAGCACGGCTTCGACCGCGAGGCGCCCTTCTTCCAGGCCGTGGCGCAGGACCCGGTGCTGGCCGGCGTACGCCTCATCGCCGAGCCGTGGGATGTCGGGCACGGCGGATATCGGCTGGGCCAGTTCCCGCCTGGCTGGGCCGAGTGGAACGACCGCTTCCGCGACACCATGCGCGGGTTCTGGCTGGGCCACTCGAGCCACCGGGGCGAGTTCGCTCAGCGCCTGAGCGGCTCGGCAGATGTCTTCCGCCAGCCCCATCGCACTCCTTTCGACAGCATCAACTACGTGACGGCGCACGACGGCTTCACCCTGCTCGACCTCGTGAGCCACTCCCGGCGCCACAACCACGCCAATGGCGAGGACAACCGCGACGGCCACGGGCACAACCTCTCGACGAACTGCGGGCACGAGGGGCCGAGCGACGACCCGCGCATCCTCGCGCGCCGGGCGGCGTTGCAGCGCGCGCTGCTCGCCTGCACCCTGCTGGCGCAGGGCACGCCGATGATCGCAGCGGGCAGCGAGCTCGGCCACACCCAGCACGGCAACAACAACGCCTACTGCCAGGACAACGAGCTGTCATGGATCGACTGGGAGAAGGCCGACCTGCCGCTGCTGGAATTCGTCGCCAGGCTGGCCCGTCTGCGACGGGAGTTGCTGCCACTGGACGGCCGCTGGTTCGACGCGGCAGACGCGCAGACTCACGGTCGCCTGCCGGACCTGAACTGGCTGCAGGCAGACGGGTCGGCTCTGGACGAAGCAGCCTGGCACGACGGGCACCGCCGGGACCTGATGATCCTGATCGGCTCGCCCGGGCGCACACGCCAGCCGCTGGCGCTGCTCATCAACGGCAACCTGCAGGCCGTGGACTTCAGGCTGCCGCCTGGCCACTGGGAGGTCCTGCTGGACACGGCACGCGGCGAATCGGCCGGGCACACCGAGCCATCTGCGACCGCGGCGGTGCAGGCTGAGCCCCATTCCGTGCTCCTGCTGAAGCTGCACGGACAAGAAAAAACCGCGGCCTGAGCCGCGGTTCCTGATCTGACCGGAGCCCGCGCGCTGGCGCGCGGGCTGGCTCCCGTCTCGTTCAGCGCACGACGGCGATCTGGTCCTTCTTGCCACCCTTGTAGGTGAACAGGGTCAGCGCGCCGTTCTTGACGTCGCCCTTCTCGTCAAAGGCGATCGTGCCGGTCACGCCCTTGTAGCCCTCGGTCTTGGCCAGCACCGGGAGGTACTTCGCCGGCTCGGCCGAGCCGGCCTTGACCATCGCGGCCACCATCACGTTGACCGCGTCGTAGACGTACGGGGAGTAGACCTGCACGTCGATGTTGAACTTCTTCTTGTAGGCGGCGTAGAAGTCGTCCATAGACTTCTTGGTCGCGCCCTCGACACCGCCGGCCTCGGCGCACACCACCTGGCCGTCACCCATCGCGCCGGCCGCCAGCTTCGGCAGCTCGCCCGTGCAGATGCCGTCGCCGCCGACGAACTTCGCGTCGATGCCCAGCTGCTTCATCTGGCGCAGCATCGGGCCGGCCACCGCGTCCATGCCGCCGAAGAAGACCACGTCGGGCTTCTTGGCCTTCAGGCTGGTCAGGATGGCGGTGAAGTCGGTGGCCTTGTCGTTCGTGAACTCGCGGCCGATGATCTTGCCGCCGGAAGCCTTCACGCCCTTCTCGAACTCGTCGGCCACGCCCTGGCCGTAGGCGGTGCGGTCGTCGATGACCGCGATGGACTTGCCCTTGAGGGCGGTCACCGAGTACTTGCCGAGCGTGCCGCCGAGGTGCACGTCGTCAGCCACGACGCGGAAGGCCGTCTTGTAGCCATTGCGGGTGAACTTCGGGTTGGTGGCGGACGGGCTGATCTGGGGGATGCCGGCGTCGCTGTAGATCTTGGAGGCCGGGATCGAGGTGCCGGAGTTCAGGTGGCCGATCACGCCGTTGACCTTGGCGTCGACCAGCTTCTGCGCCGCGGCGGTGCCCTGCTTGGGATCGGCTGCATCGTCCTCGGTCAGCAGCTCGAGCTTGACCTTCTTGCCGCCGATGGTCACGCCCTTGGCGTTGAGCTCATCAATGGCCATGCGTGCGCCGTTCTCGTTGTCCTTGCCGAGGTGGGCGATGCCGCCGCTCGTCGGGCCGACGTGGCCGATCTTGACAACCATGTCCTGGGCCCAGGCCGACCCGGCCATCAGCATGGCGGCCGCGCCGGCGACCAGGGTGAATCGGATCTGCATGCTCGAACTCCTGTCGAATGGGTAATGAGGTGGGTGAAGCACTGAGCAGGAACTCTCAGAGGGAGCGAAGATACCCGAAAAGCATCCAGACGGACCCGAGGGGCTTCACTGCCCGCACCGCCAGCCCGGGCACCCCGGGCCTTGAGGGGCGCACAAAGGGCGCACAAAGGGCGCACAAAGGGCGCACAAAGGGCGCGTCAGCGGCGCTGGCGCCGGCGGGCGATCTCCTGCGCCACCGCGCGGCTGACCACATCGCGAAGCGTCAGGGCCACCTCCTCGCGAGCCTCGCGGATGAGCAGATCGGTCACACGAGCCAGGGTCGGCGCCAGCGCCTCGCGCAGCCGGTACTCGAACATCAGGTCCACCCGCTGCTGCAGTTCGGCCATCACCGCGTCCTCGATCGCCCGGGCGTCTTCGGATTCGGCTGCCGCTGGTGCGATGCGCAGGACGGGAGCGGCGGGCGGGGCCAGAGCGGTCGGAGGCTCATCCGGCACGACCGGCACGAGCGGCAAGTCCGCTGGCGCCTCGACGTCCGCTTCCGACGGCCAGTCCACCACCTCGGTGAGCACCGGCAGCGCGCCCACCAAGCCCGGTGCGCCGGGAGAGTCTGGGGGAGTCATTCGTCGCGCACCGTGTGGTGGACGGGCTTCGTGCCACGCTCGGCCCACGCCCGCCAGCGCAGCCGCCCCGCCTGCACCTCCTGCGGGTCGTCGGCCACGAGCTCGATGACGCGCTGCACGTGCGGCGCGGCTTCCACACTGCCGGGGCCCAGATTGACGAGCACCGCGGCCGGCTCCAGGCCCTCGGGCCAGGCCTGGTGCGGCTCGGTAAGCCAGATGGCCGTGCGGTGCAGCAGGGGCGCAGGGGCCGCGCCTGGCACCATGCGAACATGGGGCAGGAACTCGCCGGGCTCGAAGGTCCACAGCGCACGGTCCAGCAGGCCGACCTCCTCGGCCGGCCCGCAGACCTGCACGCGCGCGCCCTGCCGCGCGGCCTTGCGCAGCAGCCGGCAGGCGTAGCGCACCTTGTCGCCGACGCCGGAGTGAAAGTCGACCTGGGTCACGGCCCGGGCAGTCAGCCGCTTCAGGCCCCGGCGTCGGCCCGGCCGAGCACGAAGCGCGTGAGCAGCGGAACCGGCCTGCCGGTGCCGCCCTTGGCCGCACCGGACTTCCAGGCCGTGCCGGCAATGTCCAGGTGCGCCCACGGGAACCGCGTGGCGAAGCGCTTGAGGAACAGGGCAGCCGTGATGGAGCCCCCCGGGCGCCCGCCCACGTTGGCCACATCGGCGAAGTTGCTCTTCAAGGCGTCCTCGTACTCCTCGTCCAGTGGCATGCGCCAGCAGGGATCCAGGGCGGCATCGCCCGCGCGCTGCAACTCGGTGGCCAGGGTGTCGTCGGTGCTCCACATCCCACTGCGATGATGGCCCAGGGCGATCACGCAGGCGCCGGTGAGGGTGGCGATGTCTACCACCGCAGCCGGCTTGAAACGCTCCGCATAGGTGAGCGCATCGCACAGAATGAGCCGGCCCTCGGCATCGGTGTTCAGGATCTCGATGGTCTGGCCGGACATGCTGCGCACCACGTCGCCCGGCTTGATGGCACGCCCGCTGGGCATGTTCTCGCAGGCCGCGATCAGCCCGATCAGGTTGACGCGCGCCTTCATCCCGGCCACGGCGCGCATCGTCCCCAGCACGCTGGCCGCGCCGCCCATGTCGAACTTCATCTCGTCCATCTCGGGGGCCGGCTTCAGCGAGATGCCCCCGGTGTCGAAGGTGATGCCCTTGCCCACCAGCACCACCGGCGCCTGCTTGCGCGGCGCGCCCTGGTACTGCATGACGATGAACTTCATGGGCTCCTCCGAGCCCTGCGCCACGGCCAGGAAGGAGCCCATGCCGAGCTTCTCGATCTCCCGCCGCCCCAGCACCTCGACCTTCAGTCCGAACTCGCGCCCGAGGCGGCGCGCCTCCTGGCCCAGGAAGGTGGGCGTGCAGTGGTTGGCCGGCCGGTTGGCACACTCGCGCGCCAGGCTCACCCCTTCGGCGAGGTGGGCGCCACGCGCCAGCGCTGCGTCCAGCGCGGGCTGGGCCGACGAGGCGCAGACGAAGCTGATGCGCGCCAGCTTCGGTGCCGCAGGCGCGCTGGGCTTGGTGTGGCGGTAGAGGTAGGCGGCATCGGCCGCGGCCAGTGCCAGCGCATGCGCGTGATCGGCCGACGCTTCGGCCCCGCACAGGGAAACCGCCACATGGGCGCTCCCCCCGGGCTTCAGCAGGGCCAGGGCCGCCGCCACCGCCTTGTGGAAGGCCCGCGCCGAGCCATCGGCCGCCACCGCCCACACCAGCCGCGTGGCGGCCACCTTCGGTGCGCGGTGCAGCAGCAGGCTGCGTCCGGGCTTGAGCGCGAGCTCGCCATCGGCCAGCACGCCGGACAGGCACGCGTCGAGCGTACGGTCCAGGCCGCTGCGCCCGGCCTCACCGGCCAGGACTACCACGAGCGCGTCTGCCGCCACGCGGCCCAGGCCCGCCGCCGGAGCAGCCAGAGTGTCGAAGTTCATAATCAAGCCGATCGGAAAAAGCCTGGAATGTTATTCGATTCGACACTGCGCAAGGAGCTGGGCCGCAGCTTTGCGGCCACGCTGATGGTGATCCTCACCATCGTGCTGACCAACATGCTCATCCGCACCCTGGGCCAGGCTGCCGGCGGGTCGGTTGCGCCCCAGGACGTCGTCCTGCTGCTGGGTTACTTTGCCCTGGCCTACCTGCCCATGATGCTCAGCCTGTCGCTGTTCGTGGCCGTGGTGCTGGTGCTCGGCCGCCTGTACCGCGACCAGGAGATGGCCGTGTGGTTTGCCAGCGGCGTGGGCCTGTGGCGATTCGTCCGGCCTGTGCTGTGGATGGCCCTGCCCGTGCTGCTGGTGATCGCGGTGCTGCTGGTGGCGGTATGGCCCTGGGTGAATGCCCAGAGCGTGGAGGTGCGCGAGCGCTACCAGCAGCGCTCGGACATCTCGCGCGTGGCCCCGGGCGTCTTCCAGACCTCGGCCGACGGACGCCGGGTGTTCTTCGTGGAGCGCGACGAGACCGACCCGCAGCGCGCCCGCAACGTGTTCGTGCTGACGCAGCAAGGGCCCCTGGAGAGCGTCACCTCGGCACACACCGGGAGGCTGGAGACGGTGGGCGCCGAGCGCTGGCTGGTGCTGGACAACGGCCACCGCAGCGAGACCCACCTGGTCACAGGCGAGCACGCCACCTCGAGCTTCCGTACCTACCGCGTGCTCGTGGATGACCAGCGCGCGCTTCGCGCCACGGCCCCCCCGGCCTTCGCCACCCCCACCCTCACCCTGATGCGCAACCCCACGCCGCCCAACCAGGGCGAACTCGCCTGGCGCTTCGGCCTGCTGCTGTCCAGCGCCAACCTGCTGCTGCTGGGCATCGGGCTGTCGGCCTCCAACCCGCGACGGGCCAGCAACTGGAACCTCCTGTTCGCGCTCCTGACCTTCGTGGTGTACAGCAACCTCGTCAACCTCTCGCGATCCTGGGTGAGCAACGGCTCGATGAGCCTGGCAGGCGCGCTGCTGGCCCTGCACGCTGGCGCCCTGGTCGGGGCACTCGGGCTGCTGTGGTGGCGCGAGCACGCGGCCTCCTTCCGCCTCGGCCGGCCCAGGGCGGTGCCGGCATGAAGACCCTGCGGCGCCTGCTGTACCGCGAGATCGTGGGCTCGGTCGTGTTCGTGGCCACCGCCTTCCTGTCGCTGTTCGTCTTCATCGACCTCGTCGAAGAACTCGGACGCATGGCGCAGAAGGGCCGCACCCTCGGCCAGGTGCTGGAGCTGGTCGCGCTGCAGTTGCCCGGCCACATCGTGGAGCTGCTGCCCATCGCCGTGCTGATCGGCACCATCTACGTGCTGTCGCGCATGGCCCAGACCTCGGAGTTCACGATCCTGCGAACCGGGGGCCTCGGCCCCGGCCGGATGCTGCAGCTGCTGGCGGGGCTGGGGCTGCTCTTCGCCGTGATCACCTTCGTGATGGGCGACTTCGTGGCGCCGCGCGCCGAGCGCGAGGCCGCGCTGATCGACGCGCGCGCCGGTCCCGGCCTGAGTCTCGGGCGCACGGGCGCCTGGCTCAAGGAGCGCCAGACGCGCCCCCAGGGCGAGTACTCGATCTCGGTCAACGTGGCCGCCGCCGGGGCGGGCGGGCGCCTGCAGGGCGTGCGGATCTTCGAGTTCGACGCCGATGCGCGGCTTGCCAGGCGGCTGCAGGCTGCCAGCGCCTTGGTCTCCGACGAGGGCGTGTGGGCGCTGCAGGACGTGACCGTGTCCGAGTGGCCGGGCGAGCGCGAGGGGGCGGTTCGCACCGAGCAGCGCGCGCGCCTGGACTGGGCCAGCGGGCTGTCGGGCGCGGTCGTGGCCGCGGCGGTGCTCCCGCCCCGCACCATGTCGACCATGGACCTGTGGCGCTACAGCCGCCACCTCAGCAGCCAGGAGCAGGCCGCCCAGCAGTACCAGATCCAGTTCTGGAAGCGAGCCCTGTACCCCTTCGCCTGCCTGGTGATGGTGGCGCTGGCCCTGCCATTCGCCTACCTGCAGGCGCGTTCGGGCGGCATCAGCCTGAAGGTCTTTGGCGGCATCATGCTGGGCATCAGCTTCGTCCTCGTCAACAACGTCTTCGGCCACATCGGCCTGCTGCGGGAGTGGACGCCCTGGGTGGCGGCCATCGCGCCGAGCCTGCTGTACCTGGGGCTGTCGCTGGCCGCCTTCACCTGGCTCGTGCGCTACCGCTGAGCGGCGCGCCGCAAGGCTGCGTTGCCATGCGAGCAAGCCGCCGGCACGCCCCGGCGGGTTAGCATCGGGAATCTGCCTGCGGCCTTGCCCCGGGCCGTCTTCCGCCGCAACCCTGCCATGGCCACTCCCGACCTGCAAAGCCGTCTGCCCGACGTGGGCACCACGATCTTCACCGTCATGTCCGCGCTGGCCACGGAGCACGGCGCCGTGAACCTCGGACAGGGATTCCCGGACTTCGACTGCGACCCGCAGCTGCTCGACGCCGTGACCGGCGCCATGCGCGAGGGCCTGAACCAGTACCCGCCCATGACGGGCGTGCCGCGGCTGCGCGAAGCCGTGGCGGCCAAGGTCGAAGCGCTGTACGGGCGGCGCTACGACCCCGCCACGGAGATCACGGTGACGGCCGGCGCAACGCAGGCCATCCTCACCGCCATCCTGTGCGCCGTGCACCCGGGCGACGAGGTCATCGTGCTGGAGCCGTGCTACGACAGCTACGTGCCCAATATCGAGCTGGCCGGCGGCAAGGTGGTGCGCGTGCCGCTGACGCCGCGCACCTTCCGCCCCGATTTCGCGGCCATCGCCGCCGCCATGAGCCCGCGCACGCGCGCGATCCTCGTCAACTCGCCCCACAACCCCAGCGCCACCGTCTGGACACGGGCCGAGATGGAGCAGCTCGCCGCGCTCCTGGCGCCCACGAACGTGCTGCTCGTGGCCGACGAGGTCTACGAGCACATGGTCTACGACGGCGTCGGGCACGTGAGCGCCGCTTCTATCCCGGCCCTCGCGGAGCGGGCCTTCGTGGTCTCCAGCTTCGGCAAGACCTATCACGTCACCGGCTGGAAGGTGGGCTACGTGGCCGCGCCCGCGGCGCTGACGGCCGAGTTTCGCAAGGTGCACCAGTTCAACGTCTTCACGGTCAACACCCCGGTGCAGCACGGCCTGGCCCGCTACATGGCCGACCCCGCCCCCTACCGCGACCTGCCGGCCTTCTACCAGCGCAAGCGCGACCTCTTCGTGGAGGGCCTGGCGCGCACGCGGCTGAAGCCGCTGCACACGCAGGGCACCTACTTCCAGTGCGTGGAGTACGGCGAGGTGAGCGACCTGTCCGAGGGCGAGTTCTGCAAGTGGCTCACGCGCGAGGTCGGCGTGGCAGCGATCCCGCTGTCGGCCTTCTACGGCAACGGCTTCGAGCAGGGCATCGTGCGCCTGTGCTTCGCCAAGAAGGACGAGACGCTGCGCGAGGGCCTGCAGCGCCTGTCCCGCCTGTGAACCGCCCTGCCGACGCGATGGACAAGTTCACCGGTACCAAGCCCGTGGCCGCGAGCCACGCCTTCGACATCGCGGCCCTGGAGCGGCACCTGCAGGCGCATCTGCCGGGCTTCGAGGGCCCGCTGCAGGTGGAGCAGTTCAAGGGCGGCCAGTCGAACCCGACCTACCTCCTGCGCACGCCGGCCACGCGCTACGTGATGCGCACCAAGCCCGGCCCGGTGGCGCGGCTGCTGCCTTCGGCGCACGCCATCGAGCGTGAGTTCCGCGTCATGCAGGCCCTGCATGGAAGCGGCGTGCCGGTGGCGCGCATGCACCTGCTGTGCGACGACGAGTCGGTGATCGGCCGCGCCTTCTACGTGATGGAGTTCGTCGAGGGGCGCGTGCTCTGGGACCAGGCGCTGCCGGGCATGAGCGCAGGCGAGCGCGCCGCCGTCTACGACGAGATGAACCGGGTGCTGGCGGCGCTGCACCGCGTGGATCCGGTGCGCGCGGGGCTGGCCGACTACGGCAAGCCCGGCAACTACTTCGAGCGCCAGATCGGCCGCTGGAGCCGCCAGTACCAGGCCTCGGTCACGGAGCCCATCGAGGCCATGGACCGGCTCATCGAGTGGCTGCCGGCGCACATCCCGGCTGGTGCGCGGGACGAGCGCGCGGTGTCGGTGGTGCACGGCGACTACCGGCTGGACAACCTCATCTTTCATCCCACCGAGCCGCGCATCCTGGCCGTGCTGGACTGGGAGCTCTCCACGCTCGGGCACCCGCTGGCGGACTTCAGCTACCACTGCATGGCCTGGCACATTCCGCACGCGATGGGCCGCGGCATCGGCGGCCTGGACCCCCTGCCGGCGGGCATCCCCACGGAGCCTGCGTACATCCGGCGCTACACCGAGCGCACGGACCTGGCCGATGCGTCCACGCTGGAGCCGGACTGGAACTTCTACCTCGCCTACAACCTCTTTCGCATCGCCGCGATCCTGCAGGGCATCGCCCGACGCGTGGTCGACGGCACCGCGGCCAGCGCGGAAGCGCGCACGGCGGGCGCCGGCGCGCGACCGCTGGCCGAACTCGGCTGGGCAATTGCCCGCAGGATCTGAACAGGAGCACCCGATGGACTTCAGCTACTCCCCGCGTACCCGCGAGCTGCAGGAACGCCTGCAGGACTTCATGAATCGCCATGTGCGGCCCGCCGAGGGGCGCTGGTGGTCCGAACTCGAGGAGAACACGCGGGCGGGCAAGCGCTGGAGCCCGCTGCAGGTCATCGAGGACCTCAAGCCGCTGGCGCGCCAGGCCGGGCTGTGGAACCTCTTCCTGCCCGAGAGCGAGCGTGGCGCCGGCCTGACGAACCAGGAATACGCGCCGCTGGCGGAGATCATGGGCAGCGTGCCCTGGTCGCCCGAGGTGTTCAACTGCTCGGCGCCCGACACCGGCAACATGGAGGTGCTGGTGCGCTACGGCACGCCCGAACATCAACGCCGGTGGCTCGAGCCGCTGCTGGCCGGCGAGATCCGCAGCGCCTTCGCCATGACCGAGCCGGCGGTGGCCTCGTCCGACGCCACGAACATCGAGTCGCGCATCGAGCGCCGGGGCGACGAGTACGTGATCAACGGCCGCAAGTGGTGGACCAGCGGTGCAGGCGACCCGCGCTGCAAGATCATGATCTTCATGGGCAAGACCGACCCGCAGGCGCCGCGCCACAGCCAGCAGTCGATGATCCTCGTGCCGATGGACACCCCGGGGGTGAAGGTGCTGCGCCCGCTGACCGTCATGGGCTACGACGACGCGCCCCACGGTCACATGGAGATCGACTTCCAGGATGTGCGGGTGCCGGCGTCGAACATCCTGCTCGGCGAGGGGCGCGGCTTCGAGATCGCACAGGGGCGCCTGGGGCCCGGGCGCATCCACCACTGCATGCGCCTGATCGGCCTGGCCGAGCGCGCGCTGGAGCTGATGTGCAGGCGGGCCAGCGCCCGCGTGGCCTTCGGCAAGACGGTCGCGCAGCAGACTGTCACCCAGGAACGTATCGCCGAGGCACGCTGCATGATCGACCAGGCCCGGCTGCTCACGCTCAAGGCCGCCTGGATGATGGATGTGGCCGGCAACAAGGCCGCCAAGGCCGAGATCGCGATGATCAAGGTCGTGGCGC
>JBMOGN010000036.1:0-21503 GCA_049318345.1 Rubrivivax sp.
GCACGGCGTCCCACACGGAGTCGAAGACGGGGACCTTGTCGGCCACGAACTCCGCGGCCGCCAGCGTGGCCGCCACCCCGATCACCCAGGGCGACTGCAGCACCTGCAGGCCGGCGGGCAGCTCGAGCAGGCCGGCGCGCGCGAGCAGCCCGGCCATGAGCACGGCCAGGTACAGGCGCATCCCGCTGGCCCAGGACAGGCCGGCAGCCAGCGCAGCGGTTTCGACCATGGGTGCCCTTCCTTCAGCAGCCGCGAGTCTAGTGGGAGCCCTGTGGGGGCGTGGGCGGTCTGAATTGCGGCTGCATTTGCATCGGCATTTTCTTCTTCATTTCCTTGCGTATTTGCATCTTCATTTGCCATTGCACAGCCGATGAATGAGCCGCGAATGAGGGGAATTCGCACAGAAACAGCCCCACGAATGGCAATTCGGAATGGCCGCCGCCCTACAATGCGCCATTCAGGGAATTGCTGCCGCACAACAAGAGCCTTCCGGGCCTGGCGGACACTTGGCCCCGTTGCCCTGCAGGTGCACGGCACGTGGGAATCAATCGGAGTACTGGATGGCACGCACCCTGTCGCAGATCGAGACAGAGATCGAGAAGCTGAAGAAGGAAGCCGAGGAAATCCGTGCGCGTGAAATCGCGGACGTGATTGCCCGCATCAAGGATGCAATCGCGCATTACGGCATCACGCCGCGCGAACTCTTCGGCAAGGCTGCCGCGGGCACCGGGCGCCGGGCGTCTGCGCGCGCCGCAGCCGGGGTCTCGCGCAAGAAGGCTGCTGCCGGCAAGGGCCGCAAGGGCGCCCGCACCCGTGCGCCGTCGGTGGTGAAGTACCGGGACGAGGCGGGCCACACCTGGTCGGGCCGGGGCAAGCGCCCGAACTGGTACAAGGATGCGCTGGCCGCGGGCACGAAGCCCGAGGACCTGCTGGCCAAGTAACGCGCGGCGCTCAGCGCAGCGCCGAGAGGAACTGCCGCAGTTCCTCCGTCTGCGGCTCGTCGAAGAGCCGCGACGCCGGGCCGATCTCGTGGATCCGCCCGGCGTGCATGAACACCACGCGGTGCGCCACCTTGCGCGCGAAGCCCATCTCGTGCGTGACCATGAGCAGGGTCATGCCCTCCTGGGCGAGCGAGTCCACCACCTTCAGCACCTCGCCCACGAGCTCGGGGTCGAGCGCGGAGGTGATCTCGTCACACAGCAGCACCGCCGGGTCCATGGCCAGGGCGCGGGCAATCGCCACGCGCTGCTGCTGCCCGCCCGAGAGCTCGTCGGCGAAGGCGTCGAACTTCTCCTGCAGGCCCACGCGTGCCAGCAGTGCGCGCGCGCGGCTCTCGCCCGCGCTGCCCTGCAGCCCCTTCACGAGCCGGGGCGCGAGCATGATGTTGCGCCCCACGCTCAGGTGCGGAAAGAGGTTGAAGCCCTGGAAGATCATGCCCACGCGCTGACGCAGCGCGCGCAGGCCCTGCGGGTCCGAGGCCTGCACGGTTTGGCCTTCCACGCGCAGCGTGCCGGCCTGGAAGGGCTCCAGGCCGTTGATGCACCTCAGCAGCGTGCTCTTGCCCGAGCCGCTGCGGCCGATGATGGCCACCACCTCGCCGCGGCGCACCGACAGGTCCACGCCCTGCAGCACCTCCAGCTCGCCGAAGCGCTTGCGCAGCCCGGCGATCTCGATGATGGGGTCAGTGTCCACGGGCCAGCCTGCTCTCGAGCACCCGGCTCCACGCCGAGATGGGCGCGCACAGGCAGAAGTACAGCAGCGCCACGCACGCGTACACGGTAAAGGGGCGGAAGGTGGCGTTGGTGATCATCGTGCCGGCCTTGGTGAGCTCGATGAAGCCGATCACCGAGGCCAGGGCCGTGCCCTTGACGACCTGCACGAGAAAGCCCACCGTGGGCGGCACGGCGATGCGCAGCGCCTGCGGGCCGATGACATGGCGCAGCTGCTGCGGCAGGCTCAGCGCGAGGCTTGCTGCCGCCTCCCACTGCCCGCGCGGGATGGCGTTCACGCAGCCGCGCCAGATCTCGGCCAGGAAGGCGCTCGTGTAGAGCGTGAGCGCCAGCGCCGCGGCCGTCCAGGCCGAGACGTCCAGCCCGAGCAGGGCCAGGCCGAAGTAGGCCAGGAAGAGCTGCATCAGCAGCGGCGTGCCCTGGAAGAGCTCCACGTACAGCGCCACGCCGCGCTCGGCCCCCGGCCAGCGGGCGATGCGCGCACCCAGCAGCGCCAGGCCCACGAGGCCGCCACCCACGAAGGCGACGAGCGACAGCGCCACCGTCCAGCGTGCGGCCAGCAGCAGGTTGCGCAGGATGTCCCAGAGGGTGAACTCGACCATGAAGGGGAGGGTGGTGGCGTCAGCGGCCGAAGATGAAGCGCGCGCCCAGCCAGCGCAGCAGCTGGCGCAGCGCGACGGCCAGCGCGAGGTACAGCACCGCGGCCACGATGTAGGCCTCGAAGGCGCGGAAGTTGCGGCTCTGGATGAGGTTGGTGAAGTAGGACAGCTCCTGCGCGGCGATCTGCCCGCACACCGCCGAGCCCAGCATGACGATGATGATCTGGCTGACCATCGCGGGCCACACCCGCGCCAGCGCCGGCGGCAGCACGATGCGGGTGAAGACCTGCGCGCGCGTGAGCGCCAGGCTCAGCCCGGCCTCGATCTGGCCGCGCGGTGTGGCCTGGATGCCCGCGCGCACGATCTCCGCGGCGTAGGCGCCCAGGTTCACCACCATGGCCAGCACCGAGGCGGCCTCCGGCGACAGCCGCACCCCCAGGCTGGGCAGCCCGAAGAAGATGAAGAAGAGCTGGACGATGAAGGGCGTGTTGCGCACGAGCTCCACGTAGGCGGCCACCGCCAGGGCAAGCGAGCGCGGGCCCCAGGCGCGGGCCCAGCCGCACAGCACGCCCACGGCCAGCCCGGCCACGGCCGAGACGGCCGTGAGCCCCACCGTGGCGGCCAGGCCACGCAGCAGCAGCGGCCAGTCCGCGAGCACGGCGGCGAAGTCCAGGCTCACCATGGCCACCCCGCCTGCGCGGGCGTCAGTTGGGCAGGTCGCCAGCCGGCCGGCCGAGCCACTTCTGCGCGAGCTTGTCCAGGTCGCCCGAGGTCTTGGCCGCGGCGAGGATCTCGTTGACGCGCAAGCGCAGCTTGTCCTCGCCCTTGCCCACGCCGATGAAGTTCGGCGAGTCCTTGATGAGCAGCTTGTATTCCGCGTTGAGTTGCGGGTTGCGCTGCATCATGTTGCCCGCCACCGAGGCCCCGGTGGCGATGGCCTGGACCTGGCCGGAGACGAACGCCGAGACAGTGGCGTTGTTGTCCTCGAAGCGCTTGATGTCGGCCGCGGGCGGCGCGAGCTTGGTGATCTCCATGTCCTCGATGGCGCCGCGGGTGACGGCCACCGTCTTGCCGGCCAGGTCGGCAAAGGACTTCACGTTCAGCGCCTTGGCCGCGAACACCGCCTGGAAGAAGGGCGAGTAGGCGGCCGTGAAGTCGATGACCTTCTCGCGCTCGGCGTTCTTGCCCAGCGTGGAGATGACCAGGTGCGCCTTCTTCGTCTGCAGGTAGGGGATGCGGTTGGCGCTCGTCACCGGCACGAGCTCCACCTTCGCGCCGAGCTTGGCGCCGATGTAGTTGGCCATGTCGATGTCCAGCCCCTGGGGCTTGAGATCGGTGCCGACGAAGCCGTAGGGCGGGAAGTCGGTGGGAATGGCGATGACGATCGCCTTCTTGGCCAGGATCTCGTCCAGGGCGGTCTGGGCGTGGGCGACTGACGTGAACAGCGCGGACAGGGCCAGGCTGAGCACCAGGGTGGTGCGACGATTCATGCAATGTCTCCGTGATGGTGCGGCAACGCGCCGTAGCCGCCGTGCATGCAGGCCCCGTGCCAGGCCCCGGGGGCGGGCGGGCCTGTCAGGCGCTCACCAGCGGCCGCGGTGCGTCACCACCGCGTGCCACAGCGCGCCCATCTCCCGGCCCATGCTCGTCTGCCCGGCGCGGGCGGTGGCGTTGGCCGCCAGGTGCACCATGACGAGCTTCTGCTCGGGGTCCACGAAGATGGCCTGGCCGTAGACGCCCAGCAGCGCGAAGCGGCGGCGCTCGCCCGGGAAGGTCCAGACCTGGTAGCCGTAGCCGTAGTAGGGCGTGGCGCGGCGCGGCGCAAAGGCCGGCGGGTGACGCCGCCAGTCGGTGGCCTCCAGCAGGAACTCCACCGGCAGCACCGCGCCGGCATCGGGCTGGTCGGGGCGCCTGCCGTCGTGCGCCAGCAGCACCCCTAGCCGCGCCCAGTCGCGCGCGGTGGCGTTCAGGTTGCCGCCCGCGCGCTCCAGGCCGTCCGCACCGGCGCGCCACAGCGCCGAGCTCTCCGCGCCCATGGGCTGCCACAGCCGCGGCTGCAGGTACTGGCTGAGCGTGCGGCCGGTGGCCCCGCGCAGCACAAGCGCCAGCATGTCGGTCTCGGCGCTGGCGTAGTTGAAGACCTCGCCGGCCGGGTGCGCGCGTGTGGTGATCACCCGCGCGCCGGCTGCGGCCCCGCCGCGCAGGGCCGCCGCGCCGTAGCGGGCGAGGTCGTCGCGCCCGTCGTAGCGCTCCTCGAAGGCGGCGCCGGAGGCCATGCGCAGCAGCTGGCGCACCGTGGCCTCGCCGTAGAGCGTGCCCGCCAGGGCGGGCGCGTGGGCATCGGCGCGGTCGTCCAGGCGCAGCAGCCCTTCCTGCGCGGCGTAGCCCACGGCCAGTGCGGTGACCGTCTTGGCCATCGACTGCGAGACGAAGCGGTGCGCGGCGCTGCGCGCGTACTGGTAGCGCTCGACCTCGATCACGCCGTTGCGCACGATGAGCAGCGCCATCACCCGCTGGCGGCGCAGGTAGTCGTCCACGCCCAGGCCGCGGGTCTGGTCGATCTGCCAGCGGTAGTCGAGCTCGGCGGGCGCCCGCGCCAGCGGCATGGGCTGCGCGGCCGGCTCCATGGCGTTGGCGCTGCCGCGAAAGAGCCCCGGTATCTCGGCCTGGTGCGTGAACGAGCCCACCCGCACGCACTCGTCATAGAACCAGGTGGCAGCCGTGCCCACCGGGTAGCCGCGGTCGCGGCACAGGGCCTGGGCGTCCGGGGGGTCGGGTGATTCGGGGGTGGCGGGGGTGGCGCGCGCCGGGACGAGGCAGGCGGCAGCAAGTGCGAGCAGGGCGAGGAAGGCGAGGAGGGCGGCCGGTACCCTGCGCGCGTGCGTGTCGGCGATCATTCCCGATTGTGTTCGCGCGACTCCTCCACGGGCAAGCGCAGGTCGAGCCATTCGGGGTGGCTCCACTCGGCCCACCAGAAAGCGAGCACGGCGGCCACCAGCACCACCGCCAGCCAGGCCGCCGCGCCGCGGATGGCCTCGCCGGGTGCGGCGCGCTTGCAGCCTGTGACCATGGCCCGCGCGAGGTTCTCGTGGTGCAGCCAGGATGCCACCAGCACCCCGGCCACGTGCACGCCCACGGTGGCCAGCAGCACCTGTGCACACCCCTCGTGGAGTTCCTCCAGCGCGTGCGGCGCACCCGGCTGCACGCTCGCCCAGCCGCTGAGCGCGGTGGCCGCGCACAGCACGATAAGCGCTAGCACGGCCCAGCCGCCGGCCGGGTTGTGCCCGGCGTGGTGCTGGGGCCGCGGGGTCCACAGCGAGGCGAGGTAGGCCGCCACCTGCGACGGCCCGCGCACGAAGCTCGCGAAGCGCGCGTGGCGCGTGCCCACGAACCCCCAGGCCAGGCGGAAGGCGATCAGCGCGGCCACCGTCCAGCCCAGCGTCACGTGCAGCAGCGGCGCGCGCTCGGTTTCCCCGCTCAGGTAGGCCCCGGCGAAGGCCGCGATCAGCAAGGCGTGGAAGACGCGGGTGGGGAGGTCCCAGACGAGTATGGGCGAATTGACGGGCGAAGATACGGACGAAGCCTGCATGCGGCCAGTGTGCAGCCGTGGCCGCGCAGCGGGGTTGTCATGCGTCAAGGGCGCTGGCGGTGCGGCACCCCGCTCACATCCGCCCGGCCCGCGCGTGGATGTCGGGCAGTTCCTGCCCGGCCAGCCAGGACCGCACCCAGGCCGTGGGGTCGTCCAGCTGGGCGGCCTGCCACACGCGCTCGGGCGCGAGCACGCGCGTGCCGGGCGCAGCCCGGCTCAGCTCCCGCGCCACCGCCACGGCCACGCGGGCCACGTGGTCGGCGCGCACGGGCTGGCGATGCTGCGGCAGCATCAGGCGCAGCTGCTCGAGCAGGGTGTCGGCCAGGCGCTGCAGGCCGCGACTCGTGGTCCCGGGCGCGGGGCGCGCCGCGCGCAGGATGGCCACGCGCGTGAAGCCCAGTGTGGCCACCGCCTGCTCCGACAGGTTGGCCAGGCCGGCCTGCAGCGCATCGGGCAGCGAGGCGGCGGCGTGGGGCATGACGACGAGCAGGTCGCGCACGCCGGCGGCGTGCAGCCGCGCGGCCAGCGGCGCCAGCCCCTGCGGCTGAGGCGCGAGGAAGGCGTCGTCGCGGCCGTTGGTGCGGCGCGGCGCGTCGAACACGACCAGCGCCAGCGGCGCGGCCTGGCCGCTGTGCAGTTCTTCCAGCAGCAGCTCCTGCAGGCCGCGCGTGGTGGCGTGGAAGGGCTGCGTGGCCAGCACCTGCACGGGGGCGAAGGCCCCGCTGCCCAGCAGCCGCTCCAGCACCCGCGAGCCCAGCGCGCCGCCCGCGCCGGCCACGAGCACGCTCTGGCGGGCGGGCGTGGCCGCCGCGGCTGCCGCGGCCGAGGGGCGTCGGCCCTGGATCAGGGCGTGCTCGAGGGGCTGCATGGGCGTAGGCGCGTGACCCGGGCGGCGGCATCCCGCACCTGCGGGGGATTGGGGTGAGAAAAGCCCGTTGTTCGGCGCCTTGATCACCGCTTCGGCGACGACCTGGCCACGGGAGACTGAGCAGGCATGCATTTTTTCACGGTTACCCCGCGTGACTGCCGCCAACCCTGCCCTCCTCGAATCCACACCGCCTGCGCGGCCCTATGCTGGGGCCGTGGTGTCGACTCCTGGCCCGGACCCGGCCGAGGCGGCACGCGCACAGGCGGTCGCGCTGCGCCGGCTGCTGGAGGTGCAGGCTGCGATGGTGGACGCCCGCTCGCACGAGCACGCAGCCCGACGCCTGGTGGATCGGCTGGCACGGGTCCATGGCTTCGACGAGGTGGCAGTGGCATTCGTGCAGTCCGGACGCCTGCAGCAGATGGTTCGCTCCGGGGCAGCCCCCGTCGACGCCGACCTGCCCGTTGTGCGCGCTTTGCTCGCGGCCATGCACGAGGCGCTGGATCAGCGCTGCTCGGTGGTCACCCCTGCGCCGGTGCACGAGCCCCTGCCTCGCATCCGCGCCGCGCAGCACCAGTTGCTCGGCGCCGAGGGCGGCTCGGTGGCCTGCGTGCTGCTGGTGCCGCCGCGGCCCCGTACGGCCGACGCGGCTGACCCGCTGGAGCCCGTCGGGGTGCTGTGCGCCTGGCGCCGCGGCGCGCAGGCGCGCCCGGTGGGCGCGCGCGAGGCGGCCTGGCTGGAGCACGCCGTCGCGTTCGCCTCGCCCGTCTTCGGGCTGCTGCGCCAGCGCGAGCGCAGCCTGCGCTGGAGGGCGTCGCGGCTGTGGGCCCGCTTGCCCGGCGCGCAACACCGCCTGCTCGGGCCGGGCGTGGCCGTGGCGGCGGCCGTGGCGCTCATCGGCCTGTGCCTGTGGCCCCTGGCGCACGAGGTGGGGGGCCGTGCGCGGGTGGAAGGCGCCGTGCAGCGCGCGCTGGTCGCGCCGGTGGCTGGCTTCCTCAAGCAGGCCCATGTGCGCCCGGGCGACGCGGTGAAGGCCGGCCAGCTGCTCGTGGAGCTGGCCGACGACGACCTGAACCTCGAGCGCGAGCGGCTGCACAGCCAGGTCACGCAATGGGAGAGCGCGCTGGCCGAGGCCAACGCCAAGGCCGACCGCGCGCAGGTGATGATGAACCTCGCGCGGCTGCAGCAGGCCCGCGCGCAGCTGGCGCTGGTGGACTCGCAGCTCGATCGCACCCGGCTGCACGCGCCCTTCGACGCCGTGGTGGTGCATGGCGACCTCAGCCAGCGCCTGGGCGCGCCGCTGAAGGAAGGCGAGGAGCTGCTCACGCTGGCGCCGGCCGGCCAGTACCGCGTGATCGTGGAGGTCGACGAGAAGGACATCGGCCGCGTCAGCGCCGGGCAGAGCGGCTCGCTCGCGCTGGCCGCGCTGCCCTGGGACACGCTGACGCTGCGCGTGCGCCAGGTCACGCCCATGGCGGTGACGGCCGACGGCCGCAGCGTCTTCGAGGTCGAGGCCGAGGTGCCCGAGCCGCCGGCCACGCTGCGCCCGGGGTTGTCGGGCAGCGGCCGCATCGAGGTCGGGCAGCGCCCGCTGCTGGCCGGCTGGGCCTTCGAGGCCGGCACCGCCGCGCGCCGCATGTGGTGGAGGGTCTGGGGATGAGCGCTGCGCTGTCCTCGGGCACCCGCTCCGCCGCCGTGGCACCGCTGCACGCCGGGCGCGAGCAGGCGACGCCGCTGGTGTCGGAGCAGTGGTTCCGCGTGTCGGCCCTGCGCCCCTGCCTGGCCGACGGGGTGCGGGCCGATCGCGTGGTCTACCGCGGCCAGCCCTGGATCGTGCTGGCGTCGGCCGACGGCCGCCGCCGCGTGCGCCTGAACCAGGCCGCCTGGGCGCTGGTGGGCCGCTGCGACGGCCTGCGGCCGATGCAGCAGCTGTGGGAGATCCTGCTGCGCGAGCGCCAGGACGACGCGCCCACGCAGGACGAGCTCATCGTGCAGCTGATGCTGCTGTACCGCGACGGCTACCTGCGCTTCGACGAGGAGCCCGACTTCGGCGCCATGGCGGCGCTGGAATCCGGCGCGCCGCAGCAGAAGAAGCCGGGGCTGGGCTCGCTGCTGGCCATCCGCGTGCCCCTGGGCAGCCCCGAGCGGGCGCTCGCCCGCCTGGAGCCGCTGGGCCGGGCGGTGTTCTCTTCTACCGGCCTGGCCTTGTGGCTCCTGCTTGTGGCGGCGGGCGCGGTGGCGGCTTTCTCGCAGGCCGGCGCCGTGGCCGACTTCGCCGGCAAGTGGCTGCGCACGCCCCATGTGGTGGTGCTGACCTGGGTGATGTTTCCGCTCATGAAACTGCTGCACGAGGGCGCGCACGCGCTGGCGGTGCGGCGCTTCGGCGGCCGGGTGCCGGAGTGGGGCGTCACGGTCATGGTGCTCACGCCCGTGCCTTATGTGGACGCGAGCGCGGCCGATGGCTTCGGCCCGGCGCGCCAGCGCCTGGTGGTCAGTGCCGCCGGCGCGATGGTGGAGCTGGCGCTGGCGGCCGTGGCCGCACTGGCGCTCACGGTGCTGCAGCCCGGCCTCGCCCGCGACCTGGCCATGCTCGTCTTCGTGCTGGGGGCGCTGTCGTCCCTGGTGGTGAACGCCAACCCGCTGCTGCGCTTCGATGGCTACCACGCCCTGACCGACCTGCTGCAGCTGCCCAACCTGGCCACGCGCAGCTCGCGCCACTGGCTGCAGCGCCTGGGCACGCTCGTGGGCCTGCCCGCGGCGCAGGAGGTGCCGCCCTCGCCGGGCGAGCGCGCCTGGTGGTGGGCCTACGCTCCGGCCTCGCTGGTGTGCCGCGTGCTGCTGTCGGTGGGCCTGGTGATGTGGCTCGGGGGGCAGAACTTCTGGCTCGGCATGGTGGTGTTGGCGCTCCTGCTGGGGTCCATGGCGGTGCTGCCGCTGCTGCGCGCCGTGCGCCACCTCTGGGGCCTGCAGCTCGAGCCGGGCCAGGCCCGGCGTGGCCGCGCGCGCGCGGGCCTGGCACTGGCCGCCGTACTCGGGGTGCTGGTGGCGCTGCCGCTGCCCGATGTCTCGGTGGCCCGGGGCATCCTGTGGCTGCCCGACGACGGCCTCGTGCGCGCCGGCACCGCCGGCTTCGTGCAGGAGGTGCTGGTGCAGGACGGGCAGCTCGTGCAGGCCGGCGAGCCCATTGCCCGGCTGTCCAACCCGACGCTGGAGACCGAGCAGGCCGACATCGACGGGCGCATCGTCGGACTGTGGGTGGAGCTGCACCAGGCTCTCGGCGAAGACCCGGCCAAGGCGCAGCGCGTGGCGCGCCAGCTCGAGGCGGCCGAGGCCGCCCGCGTGCGCGTGGACCAGCGCGTGAACGATCTCGTGCTGCGCGCCCCCGCGGCCGGCCGCGTGGGGCTGACGCGCCCGCAGGACCTGCCCGGGCGCTTCCTCGCCCAGGGCACCGTGCTCGCCCACCTCGTGCCCGTGGCGGGCGTGCGCACGGTGGCGTCGGCCGGCGATGACGAACTGCCCGCACCGGCCGCGCCGCTGAACGTGCGCGTGGCGCTGGAGGCCGAGGAGGCCGCCTCGATGGAGGTGACCAGCGCCTCGATTTCCGTGCATGTGGACGGCCCGCATCCGCAGGTGCTGGCTGCACGCCTGGTGCGCGACTCGCTGGCGGCCACGCGCGAGCTGCCGAGCCCCGCGCTGGGCGACCGCTTCGGCGGGCCCATCGTCACCGACCCCGCCGATACGCAGGGCCGCATGGCCGCGCGCGACGTGGTGGTGCTGGCGCTGGAGGTGCCGGGCCTGGAGGGCGGGGCGCGCACGCCCATCGGGCAGCGCGTGTGGGTGCGCTTCGACCGTGGCAACCGGCCGCTGGCCTTCACCGTCGCACGCAGCCTGCAGCAGGCCGTGCTCGTGCATTTCTCTCCCGCACGCTGAAGGGCCGGACCATGACCATGACCTCCTTGCCCCTGCGTCCCTACGCCCAGCGCAGCGACCGCCCCTCCGAGGCCTCCCTCGGGCTCGCACGCTGGCTCGCGCACCGCGCCTGGCTCGCGCTGCAGCGCGTGCTCGGCGCGGTGACGCCCGGGCGCAGGCTGCGCGCGCTGCAGGCGCAGGCGCACGAGATCGCCACAGTGCTGGCCGGCGATGCGCCGGGCACCGCCTTCGACCCCCACGCGCTGCAGGCCCTGCGCCTGACGCTGCGGCGCGACGGGCTCGGCGCGGCGCAGCGCGTGCCGGCGCTCACGATGGTGGCGCGCGCCGGGCGCGCCGCGCTGCGGCGCACGCCCTACGAGACGCAGCTGCTGGCCGCGCTCGTGATGCTCGACGGCGACCTCGCCGAGATGAGCACAGGCGAGGGCAAGACCTACGCGGCCGCGCTGGGCGCGGCGGCCTGGGCGCTGTCGGGCATGCCCGTGCACCTGATGACGGCCAACGACTACCTCGTGCAGCGCGACGCGCAGGAGATGGGCCCGATGTTCGCCGCCCTGGGCCTGAGCGTGGGCTGCGTGACGGCGACCAGCACGCCCGAGCAGCGCCGCGCCGCCTACGCCTGCGACGTCACCTACTGCACCGCGCGCGAGGTGGCCTTCGACCACCTGCGCGACCTGCGCCGCGGCGTGGCCTTCCGCAGCGAGTGGCAGCAGCGCCTGGACGAGCTCGCCCCCGGCGCGGCCGAGGCACCTGCCACGGCAGCGGCCGCCACGGCCGAACCGCCGCTGCTGCGCGGGCTGTGGGCCGCGGTGGTCGACGAGGCCGACAGCCTGCTCGTGGACGAGGCGGCGCTGCCGCTGCTGCTCAGCGAGGTGGTGGACCCGCGCGGCAGCGGCGCGCAGGCCGCGGCGCACCAGCGCGCGCTGGCCTACCAGTCGCTCACCCTGGCGCGCCAGCTGCGCCGCGGCGAGCACTTCAGGCTCGACGCCGGCAGCGGCCGCGTGGACTGGACGCCCGCGGGCCACGCCCGCGTGGAAGCCCTGGCGCAGCCGCTGTCGGGCGTGTGGTTCAACCGGCGCCACCGCGCCGACCTGCTGGCCAGCGCGCTGCACGCGCTGCACGGGCTGCAGGCCGACCGCGACTACGTGGTGCGCGACGGCAGCGTGCAGCTGCTGGACCCCGTGACCGGCCGCCCCGCCGAGGGCCGGCAGTGGTCGCGCGGGCTGCATGCCCTGGTGGAGATGAAGGAGGGCTGCCGCCTGAGCCCGCCCACCCGCGTGGCCGCGCGCCTGAGCCTGCAGCGCTTCTTCAGCCGCTACCTGCGCCTGGCCGGCATGAGCGGCACCCTGCGCGAGTGCGCGGGCGAGCTGCGTGCGGCCTACGGCTGCGGGGTGGTGCCCGTGCCCCGGCGGCTGCCCAGCCGCCTGGCCCACCTGCCGCTGCGCCTGTTCGCCACCGAGGCGCAGCGCGTGCACGCCATGGTGCGCCGCGTGCGCCAGCTTCACGCCAGGGGCCGCCCGGTGCTGGTGGCCACCTCCTCGGTGCAGGCCTCGCAGGCGATGAGCCAGGCGCTGGAGCGCGCCGGTATCGTGCACGCGCGGCTGGATGCACGCCACGATGCGCAGGAGGCGCAGGTGGTGGCCCGCGCCGGCCAGCGCGGCGCGGTGACGGTGGCCACGCACATGGCCGGTCGCGGCACCGACATCGCCCTGGGCCCGGGCGTGGCGCGCCTGGGCGGGTTGCACGTGCTGTGCTGCCAGGACAACCCCAGCGCGCGCCTGGACCGCCAGGTGGTGGGCCGCAGCGGCCGCCGCGGCGAGCCCGGCGTGGCCGAGGTCTGGCGGGTGCTCGAAGCTTCCGCCTGGAAGCCTGGCAGCGGCTGGGCGGGCTGGGTGGACCGGCTCGTGATCGCCCGCTGGCAGCGCCGTTTCGAGGTGCGGCCGCCGGCAACGGCGCCGGGCCCGGCTCGCGGTGCGCCGCGCGGCAGGCGTGCGCTGCAGCCCGGGGCGCTGGAGGCGCGCTGGTTCGCCTGGCGCCAGGCGCGCGAGGAGGCGCAGCAGGCGCGCGTGCGCGAGGCCAGCGTCGAACAGGACCTGCAGTGGCAGCACCGCAGCGGCCGGGCGCTGGCGGCCTCCTGGCTGCCTGCGCTGCCAGGCCTGCTCGGCGCGGCGCTGGCCGCCGCACTCGCCCTGGGCCCGCAGGGCGTGGGCGTGGCGCAGGCGCAGGCTCCTGCGGCCCCAGCGCCGGCACCGGCCGCTGCACCCAAGCCGCCGCCCACCGTGCTGCAGGGCACGCTGCCCGGCGCGCGCGAGGCGCGTCAGCCGGCGCGCCCCGCCGCGCCGACCATCGGCTGCCTCATCAGCCCCAACCGCGTGGCCGACATCGGCTCGCCCGTCACGGGCATCGTCGAGCGCATTCCGGTGGACGTGGGCGACATGGTGCGCCAGGGCCAGACGCTGGTCACGCTGCGCGCCGAGGTGGAGAGCGCCGGCGAGCGCGCCGCGCACACGCGCTGGACGGCCGATGCCGAGGTGCGCGCGGCCGAGGCCTCGCTGGAGCTGGCGCGCCAGCGCTACAACCGCGCCGCCGAGCTGCAGACGCAGGGCTTCTTCTCCCCGCAGGCGGTGGAGCAGGCGCTCACCGAGCAGCGCCTGGCCGAGCAGAAGCTCGCCCAGACGCGCAGCCAGCGCCAGGTGCTGGCCTCCGACCTGGATGTGGTGCGCGCGCAGGTCAACCAGCGCGTGGTGCGCGCGCCTTTCAGCGGCACCATCGTCGAGCGCTTCCGCCAGCCGGGCGAGCGCGTGGAAGACCGCCCGCTGCTGCGCCTGGCCTCCCTGGACCCGCTGCGTGTGGACCTGATCGTGCCGGCCGCGCGCTTCGGCCAGTACGCCGTGGGCAACCGCCTGGCCGTGCAGCCCGACCTCGTGGGCGTGACCCCGGTGGTGGGAGAGGTCACGCACGTGGACCGCGTGATCGATGGCGCGAGCAACACCTACCGCGTGCGCCTGAGCCTGCCCAACCCCGACCAGCGGCTGCCCGCCGGCGCACGCTGCACGGTGGACGATGCCCGCGCCGCCGAGCGCGAGGCCGCGCGCCGCCCGGGCACGGGCAACGCGCCCACCGCCCCGGCGGCCACCCCGCCCGTGACGCCATCACCGGCCCGAGCGGTGCAGCCTGCGCCGGGTTCGCCGGCTACCCCGGCCGCACCGGCCCCCGCACCGGGCTCGCGAGTGGCCCCGCCCGGCCGCATCGCCCAGCTCGCGCCCGTGGGCTGAGCCGGCCCCGCCGATCGCCCTGCCGCCATGCCCCGAGGCTCCGCCACCCGCACCCCGCCTTCGGGCCGGCGTCCCTACATCGAGACGGTGGAGCCGCGGCTGCTGTACTCGGCCGATTTCGGCAGTGCGCTCGTCAACGATGCGCTGCAGGCCCTCACCCACCCCGAGGAGGCGCGCCGCGACCTCGTCGTGGGTGCGGGCATCGGCCAGGAGGCCACCACCCGGGTGGAGGTGGTGGTGCTGTCCAGCCGCGTGCCCGACCTGCAGGCGCTGCTGGCCGATCTGCACGCGCAGCAGGAGGCCGGCCGTGCGCTCGAGGTGCTGGTGCTGGACGACCAGGACGACGGCATCGCGCGCCTGGGCGCGCTGCTGGCCCAGCGCCAGGACATCGGTGCGGTGCACGTGCTCACCCACGGCGCCGATGGCGTGGTGCAGCTCGGCGCCGTGCGCCTGGACGCGGCCACGCTGCTCGCGCGCGCGGGCGAGATCGCGGCCTGGGGCCAGGCGCTGGCGGCCGATGCCGACGTGCTGCTGTACGGCTGCGACGTGGCTGCCGGCTCGCCCGGGCGCCAGCTTGTGAGCGACCTGGCCGCCCTCACGGGTGCGGACGTGGCCGCCAGCGACGACGACACCGGCAGCGCGCTGCTCGGAGGCGACTGGACCCTGGAGGTCGCCAGCGGCGCCATCGGGGCCGCCCCGGCGGTGAGCCGGGCGCTGCAGGCCGACTGGGCCCACCTGCTGCCCAACACCCCGCCCACGATCTCGACCATCGCCAGCCAGTCCACCGACGAGGACTCGCCGCTGTCGAACGTCTCCTTCACGGTGGGCGACCCCGACGGGCTGGTCAGCGCCGTGACGGTGACGGCCACCAGCAGCAACCAGACGCTCATCCCCAACGCCAACCTGGTCGTCTCGGGCACCGGCATCGCCCGCACCATCTCGGTGACGCCGGCTGCCAACCGCAACGGCGGGCCGGTGACCATTACGCTCACCGCCACCGACAGCGGCGGGGCAACGGCCACCTCCAGCTTCCAGGTCACGATCAACGCCATCAACGACGCGCCGCTGGCCTCGGGCACGGCCACGCTGACGGCGATCAGCGAGGACACCGCGGATCCGCCGGGGGCCGTGCTGTCCACCCTCGTGGCCGGCGTCTACAACGACGCCACGGCCGACGGGGTGGGCGCCGACGCGGCCCTCGGGGCGGTGGCCATCGTGAAGAACAACGCCACCTCCGGCGGCAGCTGGCAGTACCGGGCCCCGGGGCAGCCGGCCGGGCAGGGGTGGGTGGCGGTGCCCACCTCGGGGCTGGCCGGCACCAGCGCGCTGGTGCTGCCGGCTGACTACGAGCTGCGCTTCCTGCCGAACGCGAACTGGAACGGCACCCCCGGCACGCTGGTCGTGCGGCTGGCCGACAGCTCCCAGGGTGCGGTTGCCTTTGCCGCCAGCGAGGACCTCACCGAGGTGCTGGGGGGCACCAACCCGTGGTCGGTGGGGCAGGCGAACATCGCCACCAGCGTCACGGCGGTGAACGACCTGCCCACCATCAGCCACGCCGGCACGCTGGTGAACAGGACGATCAACGAGGACGCCAACACAGGCGCGTTGGCCTTCACCGTCGGGGACGTGGAGACTGCTGCGACCAGCCTCACGGTGACCCGTGCCAGCAGCAACACGACGCTGGTGCCGGTGGCGAACATCGCGCTCGGGGGTAGCGGGGCTTCGCGCAACGTCACCGTCACCCCCATCGGCAACCAGGCTGGCACGGCCACGATCACGCTCACGGTCACCGACGCGAACGCCGGCATCAGCACCGTCTCCTTCGACCTCACCGTGACGGCGGTGAACGATGCGCCCACGTTCACCGGCAGCGCGACGCTGGCAGCCGTGAACGAGGACACCACGAACCCGCCGGGAGCCACGGTCCAGACGCTGTTCCTGGGCAACTACAGCGACGCTGCCGACAACCCGACCGGCTCGGCTACAGCCTTCCAGGGCGTGGCCGTGGTGGGCAATACCGCCGATTCGGTCAGTCAGGGCCGCTGGCAGTACTTCAGGACATCCAATAGCACCTGGACGAACATCGGCAGCGTCAGTGACACCAGCGCCCTCACGCTGTTGCCCTCCGACCAGCTGCGCTTCGTGCCGGCGGGGAACTACAACAGCACGACTCTCACGCACCCTCCTCTGGTCGTGCGACTGGCTGACGGTTCCGGTGCGTCGCTGAACTCGCAGGCCACGGGCGTGAACCTCGGCTCGATCACCACCACCTCGCGCTGGTCTGCCCAGGTGAACCTCACCACCAGCATCACGGCCGTCAACGACGCACCCTCCGTCTCGGACAACAGCACCCTTACCGTCAACGAGGACGATACCAACCCCGGTGGGATTCAGGTCTCGAGCCTCTCGGGCTATTCCGATGTGGACGGCGACGCGTTCCGGGGCATCGCCATCGTCAGCAATGCCACCAACGCCGCCGACGAGGGCCGGTGGGAGTATTCCGCCTCGGGCACGGGTGCCTGGCAGACCGTTTCCACGGCCGTGTCGACCAGTTCTGCCCTGCTCCTGCCCGCGAGTTACTACGTCCGCTTCGTCCCGGCGGCAAATTTCAGCGGCGAATCGGCGGGGGAACTCACCTTTCGTGTCTCGGATGCTGCGGTCACCTTCAATACCTCGGGAAACCTGACGGGCCTCACGGGCGGCACCGGCAACTGGTCGTCGAACACGGCACGCGTCTCGGCCTCGGTCACCGGCATCAACGATGCGCCGGTGGCGGTCGGCAACGCCTCGGCCACCCCGGTGGACGAGGACTCCGCGCCCGGCAGCGGCCAGACCGTGCTGGCGCTCTTCGGAGGCCCGTCGGTGTACGACAACACTGCCGACGGATGGGGCGCCAGTGCCCTGCAGGCCGTGGCCATCGTGGCCAACAACGCCACCGCCGCGCAGGGTTCCTGGCAGTACTCGGCCGATGGCAGCACCTGGGACCCGGTGCCCCGCACCGGGCTGGCCAACACCACCGCGCTCGTCCTGCCGGATTCCTACCGGCTGCGCTTCGTTCCGAAGCCGGATTTCAACGGCACGCCGGGCACGCTGCTGGCGCGGCTGGCCGATAACTCGGTCGGCGGGAGCACCGTGACCTTTGCCGAGTCCCGGGATATCACCGCGGCCGCAGGCGGTCAGGTGGGCGGGGCCGGCGTGTGGTCGGCAGACACGGCCTCGCTGACCATCAGCGTCACCCCGGTCAACGATGCGCCCGACGCATCCGGAAGCGCCACGCTGGCCAGCATCGTCGAGGACTCGACCAACCCGCCGGGCGCCCTGGCCTCGGCCCTGTTCGACGCGATGCTCACCGAGCCGGTGGACGGGGGCACGCCCGTGCTCGGCGGTGTGGCGGTGGTGGGCAACGCCGCCAACGGCAGCACCGAAGGGGCCTGGCAGTCCTCCCCAGACGGCACCACCTGGACGACCCTCTCCACCTCCGCCAGCGACACCTCGGCCCGGGTGCTGCCGCCGGGCAGCCGGCTGCGCTTCCTGCCGGTGGCCGACTTCGCGGGCACGCCGGGCGGGCTCACGCTGCGCCTGGCCGACGATTCCGGCGGGACGGTGGCCTCGCCTCAGACCCAGGACCTCAGCAGCCTGACCGGCGGCTCCAACCGCTGGTCGCAGCAGACCGTCACGCTGGGCACCAGCGTCACGGGCGTGAACGACGCGCCGGTGAACGTGATGCCCGCAAGCCTCGTGGCCCACAAGGGGGTGGATTTCACCTTCTTCAACGGCTCGCTGCTGCGCGTGCAGGACGTCGACTCCCCCACGCTGGACGTGCGGCTGAGGACCACCGCCAACGTGGCCCTCACGCTGGCCACCACCGCCAACCTCACGGTGGATGACAACGGCACTTCCGATGTGCGCCTGTCCGGCACCGTCGCCGCCATCAACGCTGCGCTCAACGGCATGGTGGCAGCCACGCCCAACAGTTCCGGCAGCTTCACCCTGACCGTGATCTCGACCGACCCGTCCAGCCTCACCGACGAGGACGAGACGACGATCAATGTCGTCAACAACCAGGAGTCGGTGGTCACGACTTCCACCGGCAGCGTGAGTTTTGCCGAGAACGCTGCGGTTGCCACGGTTATCGACTCCGGCGTCGTGGTGTCCGATGCCGACAGCGCGAACCTCACCGGCGCCACAGTAGAGATCGTCGGCAACTTCACGGCCGGCCAGGACCAGCTCGTCTTCACCAACCAGAACGGCATCACGGGCACCTACAGCGCCTCCACCGGCGTGCTCACCCTCACCGGCACCGCCACGGTGGCGCAGTACCAGGCTGCGCTGCGCACGGTGGGCTACTCCAACACGAGCGACGGGCTGGTGACAGCCACGCGGACGGTGGCCTTCAGCGTGGACGATGGCAACGGCCGAAGCCCCGCCGCCACGCGCAGCGTCACCCTCACGGCGTTCAACGACGCGCCCACCGCCACGGGCGCGGCCGTGCTGGCCGCCATCGTGGAAGACGGCCCCTCTAACCCCGGCACCGCGCTCACCACGGCGCTGGCGGGCCGCTACTGGGATGGCGCCGACGGCCCGGCGGCCACGGGCCTGTCCGCCGTGGCGATCGTCGGCAACGCTGCCACCGCCTCGCAGGGCACCTGGCAGGTCAAGGCCCCGGCCGACGCCTCCTGGACCAATGTGCCCACCAGTGGACTCGCTGAGGAATCGGCCTGGGTGGTGCCGGCCAATTACCTGCTGCGATTCAACCCGGTGGCCAACTGGAACGGCACGCCCGGGGTGCTGACCGTGCGCGTGGCCGACGGCACCGCCAGCGTGGCCGCCACGCCGCAGACGGGGGACCTGACGGGCCTGACGGGCGGCACGCAACCCTGGTCCACGGGTTCGGCCACGGTCGGCATCACGGTGACCGCCCAGAACGACGCGCCCGATCTGAGCGTGGTGAATACCCAGACCATCAACGAGGACAGCAGCACCAGCACGCGGAGCTTCACGATCACCGACCCGGACGACAGCGTCTTCACGGTGACGGCCACGAGCAGCAACACGGCCCTCGTGCCGGAGTCAGGCATCGTGCTCGGTGGCTCGGGCATGAACCGGACCGTGAAGGTCACGCCCACCGGCAACGCCTTCGGCACGGCCACCATCACCCTGACCGTGACCGAGGCTGGCGGGCTGCAGCAAAGCGGCACCCGCAGCTTCGATGTGGTGGTCAGCCCGGTGAACGATGCGCCCGTGGCCTCCACGCCGTTGAGCGCACCGATTGTTGCGACCTCCATCAACGAGGACACCCCCACCACCGGCCAGCTCGTCTCGGCGCTGTTCGGCAGCGCCTTCAGCGACAGCACCGACGGCACCGAAGCCACTTCGCTGACGGCCGTGGCGATCGTCGGCAATGCGGCCAACTCCTCCAGCCAGGGCAGGTGGGAGTATTCCAGCGACGGCGGGGACAGTTGGAGCAACATTTCCACCTCCGTGGCCACAGGCTCCGCACTCGTGCTGCCGACCGACTACCGGCTTCGCTTCCTGCCCAACCAGGACTACAACGGCAGCCCCGGCCGGTTGTCGGCCAGGCTCGCCGATGGCTCGTCCGGGTCGATTGCATTCAGCGCCAATGCCAACCTGTCGGGGCTGACCGGCGGGACCACCCCCTGGTCCTCGGCTTCCGTGCAGCTCGCGATCACGGTCAACTCGGTCAACGACCAGCCGTCCATCGGGGCGATCGGCAACCGGTCCACCACCGAGGATGTGACCACCTCGAGCGGCAGCTTCACGGTGACCGATGTGGAGGACCCCAGCAGCACGACCTTCACGATCGGGAGCAGCAACACAGCGGTGGTCGCCGCTACCCGGAACCCCACCGCGGGCGCCTCGGGCGTGACGATCAGCGGCACCGGCGGCACCCGCACCATCACGGTCACGCCCGTGGCCAACCGCAGCACCACGGTGGACAACGCCGGCAACCCGGTGACGATCACCGTCAACTGGTTCGACAGTGCCGGGGCGAGCGCATCCTCGACCTTCACCGTCACCATCACCCCGACGAACGATGCGCCGGTGGGCAGCGCCGTCAGCGTACCCACGATCCTGGAGGACACCGCAGCCGGGTCCATCTCGGGAACGGCGCTGAGCACCCTGTACGCGGGCGCGGGGTTCAGCGACACCGCTGATGCACCGGCCGCCAACGCCTTCGCCGGTCTGGCCATCGTGGGCAACGCCTCGACGGCCGCGCAGGGGGAGTGGCAGGTCTCCAGCGACGGCGGCAACAACTGGACCAACGTCAGGCGCCATATGACGCCCGACCCGCTCTCGGATTCTGCGGCCATCGTCCTGGCTCCCTCCGCCCAGGTCCGCTTCGTCCCTGCCGCAGACTTCAGCGGCACCCCAGGTGTCCTGAACGTGCGCGTGGCCGAGGATTCCGGCGGAGCGCTCACCACCGGCTCCACGATCAACCTGGGCAGTACCGGGGGGGCGAGCCGCTGGGCTGCCACCCAGACGACCATCGGTGTGTCCGTCACCTCAGCAGCCGATGCGCCCACGCTCGTGGGCGGCGTGACGCCCACCCTGGCTGCGGTGGTCGAGGACACCAGCAACCCGGTCGGGGACACGGTGTCCTCGCTCTTCACGGCAGCCTTCTCCGACGCCGCTGACGGTAACGCCACCACCCTGTCGGCCGTGGCCGTGGTGGGCAACAGCGCGCCCACCTCGCAGGGCCGGTGGCAGTGGTCGGCCGACGGCACCACCTGGACCAACATCGATGCGAGCGTGAGCGACGCCGCGGCTCTGGTGCTGCCCACCACGCACCTGATTCGCTTCCTGCCCGCGGCCGACTTCCACGGCACGCCCACTTCGCTGCAGGTGCGCCTGGGCGACGGCAGTCCCGGCGCCGAGGCGCAAGGCACGCGCAGCATCAGTGCCTCGATCGGGGGAGCCGGGCGCTGGACGCAATCCACCGTGGGCCTGACCACCACCGTGACGCCGCTGAACGACGCCCCCACCGTCGTGGGCAACCCGGCTGCGCTCGTGGTGGCGGAGGACACCGCCAACCCGGCCGGCCAGCTGGTCAGCGCCATCTTCGGCGGCAGCGGGGTGTACTCCGACGCCACCGACACCTCCGCTTTCACCACGCTTGGAGCAGTGGCCGTCATCGGCAACAACGCCACCGCAAGCCAGGGCGTGTGGCAGTACCGCGCCACCAGCTCCTCGAGCTGGAGCAATGTGCCCACCACGGGCCTGTCGAGCACCACGGCCCTCGTGCTTCCGGCCAGCTACGAACTGCGCTTCAAGCCCCCGGCCGATTTCAACAACGATGCCGGCGTGGCCGGCTCGCTCACCGTGCGCCTAGGCGACCAGTCCAAGGCCTCGGCGATCACCTTCGCCAGCGCGCGCAACCTCACGCTTTCCAGTGGCGGCTCCATCGGGGGCACGGGGGTGTGGTCGCAGCAGACGGCGCAGCTCGGGGCGAGCGTCACGCCCTTAAACGATACGCCGGTGGCCACCACCACCATCGGC
>JBMOGN010000037.1:0-21305 GCA_049318345.1 Rubrivivax sp.
TCAAGAACGGCACCGACGGCAACATCAAGATCGCCACCGACGCCATCCAGGCCGCCGCCCGCCCGCACCACTTCCTGTCGGTGCACAAGAACGGGCAGGTGGCCATCGTCGACACCACCGGCAACCCCGACTGCCACGTCATCCTGCGCGGCGGCAAGGCGCCCAACTACGACGCGGCCAGCGTGGCGGCGGCGTGCCGGGAGATCGAGGCCGCCAGGCTCGCCTGCCGACTCATGATCGACTTCAGCCACGCCAACTCCAGCAAGCAGCACCAGCGCCAGATCGAGGTGGCGCGCGAGGTCGCGCAGCAGGTTGCCGGCGGCAGCCGCTGCGTCTTTGGCGCGATGGTGGAAAGCCACCTCGAGGGGGGATCGCAGAAGTTCAATCCCGGGCGCGACGACCCCGGGCGGCTGACCTACGGCCAGAGCATCACCGACGCGTGCATCGGCTGGGACGACTCGGTGCAGCTGCTGAACACCCTCAGCGAGGCGGTGCGCGCACGCCGCAGGGGCTGAGCGCGCTCAGTCCTGCCGGCTGCGCAGGCGCTGGCTGTTCCAGTACACGTCGTCCCCGCCGCGGCCGTCCAGGTTGGCGCGGTTGAGCACGCGCGCGAGCACGAACATCAGGTCCGACAGCCGGTTCAGGTACTGCCGCGGGGCGTCGTGGACAGTCTCGCGGGCGGCCAGGGTGACGAGTGCGCGCTCGGCGCGACGCGCCACCGTGCGGCTGACGTGAGCCAGTGCGGCGCTGCGCGTGCCCCCGGGCAGGATGAACTCCTGCAGCCGCGGCAGCGCGGCGTTGAAGCGCGCCAGGGCCTCGTCCAGGCGCTGCACGGCCTCGGCCTGCAGCAGCGTGTAGCCCGGGATGGAGAGCTCGCCGCCGAGGTTGAAGAGCTCGTGCTGCACCGTCACGAGCAGCTCGCGCACATCCTGCGGCAGCGGCTCGGCCAGCAGCACCCCCAGGCTCGAGTTCAGCTCGTCGACCTCGCCCATGGCGTGCACGCGCAGGTGGTCCTTGGCCACGCGCGAGCCGTCCCCCAGGCCGGTGGTGCCGTCGTCGCCCGTGCGCGTGGCGATCTGCGTGAGGCGGTTGCTCATGGGGTGGGAAGTGGGAGGCGCAAGCCGGTGGTGGGGAGCGGGATGCTAGCAGCCACACCCGCGGGCGACCGGCGGCCCTCCTAGAATGCCCTGCGCGGGGCCGCCCGGCACCGCCGCCCCACGGCCCCGCTCCCGCACCAGGAGGACCCGACCATGAACGCCCCCCTTCCCGGCCACGCGCTGCCGCACGTGGAGCCCCGGCCCGTGCCGGCAGCCATGCTCCAGGCGCTGCGCGCGCACTTCGGCGAGCGCTGCTCCACCGCGCAGGCCGTGCGCGAGCAGCACGGGCGCGACGAGTCGCCCTTTCCGGTGACGCCGCCGGAGGTGGTGGTGTTCTGCGAAAGCATCGACGACGTGAGCGCGGTGCTGCGCCTGGCCGACGCACACGCGGTGCCGGTGATCCCCTATGGCACCGGCTCCTCGCTGGAGGGCCACCTGCTGGCGGTGCAGGGCGGGGTGAGCGTGGATGTCAGCCGCATGACGCAGGTGGTGCGCCTGAACGCGGAGGACCTGACGGTGACGGTGCAGGCCGGCGTCACGCGCGAGCAGCTCAACCGCGAGGTGCGCGACCTGGGCCTGTTCTTTCCCATCGACCCCGGCGCCAACGCGAGCCTGGGCGGCATGGCCGCCACGCGCGCCAGCGGCACCAACGCCGTGCGCTACGGCACGATGCGCGAGAACGTGCTGGGCCTGACGGTGGTCACGGCCACGGGCGAGGTGATCCGCACCGGCACGCGCGCCAAGAAGTCCAGCGCCGGCTACGACCTCACCCGGCTGATGGTGGGCAGCGAGGGCACGCTGGGTGTGATCTGCGAGGTCACGCTCAAGCTGTACCCGCTGCCCGAGGCGGTGAGCGCGGCGATCTGCCAGTTCCCGGACGTGTCCTCGGCCGTGCAGGCCACGATCCAGACGATCCAGATGGGCGTGCCCATCGCCCGCTGCGAGCTGCTGGATGCCAACGCCGTGCGTGCCGTCAACGCGCAGAGCCAGCTCGGCCTGCAGGAAGCGCCGCTGCTGCTGATGGAGTTCCACGGCAGCCCGGCCGGGGTGCAGGAGCAGGCGCAGACGGTGCAGGCCATCGCCAGCGACTGCGGCGGCCAGGGCTTCCAGTGGGCCACCACCCCAGAGGAGCGCACGCGGCTGTGGACCGCGCGCCACAAGGCCTACTTCGCCGGCATGTCGGCCAACCCGGGCTGCCGCACCGTGACCACCGACACCTGCGTGCCGATCTCGCGCCTGGCCGAGATCATCGATGCCTCCGTGGAGGAGGCCGACGCCTCGGGGCTGCCCTACTACATCGTCGGTCACGTGGGCGACGGCAACTTCCACCTCGCCTACCTCGTGAAGGAAGGTGACGCCGCGCAGCGCGCCACGGCCGAGAACCTGTCGCACCGCATGGTGCAGCGCGCGCTCGCGCTGGAGGGCACCTGCACCGGCGAGCACGGCATCGGGCTGCACAAGATGGGCTTTCTGGTGGACGAGGCGGGCGCGGGCGCGGTCCAGATCATGCGCACCATCAAGCGCGCGCTGGATCCGAAGAACATCCTGAACCCGGGCAAGATCTTCACCCTCTGAGCCCGCGGCCCCGCGCGGGGCGGGCGGCTGCTTTGTGAGACCATGCGGTCGGATGAACCGCAACGTCGTGCTGCTCGCGTTCTGTCAGGGCATGTTCCTGACGAACAACGTGACCTTCATCGCCATCAACGGCCTCATGGGGCTGGCGCTGGCGCCCGTGGGGTGGATGGCCACGCTGCCCGTGATGGGCTACGTGGTGGGCGCGGCCTTCAGCGCGCCGATGGTGGCACGGCTGCAGCGCGCGCGCGGGCGCAAGCGCTCGTTCCAGATCGGCCTGGTGGTGGCGATGGTCTCGGCCGCGCTGTGCGCCTACGCGGCGAGCACGCGCCAGTTCTGGGTGCTGGTGGCCGCCACCCTGGTGGCCGGCTTCTACAGCGCCAACGCCTCGCTGTACCGCTTCGCGGGCCCCGAGCTCGCGGCGCCGGCCTTCAAGGAGCGGGCCATCTCGCTCGTGCTGGCCGGGGGCATCATCGGCGCGTTCATCGGACCGAACCTGGCCAGCGCCACGCGGCTGCTGGCCGGCGAGCCCTTCGTAGGCTCGTACCTCGCGCTCATCCCCGTGGGCCTGGCCTCGCTCGTGGCGCTGTCATTCATCGAGTTCCCGCCGCATGTGGCACCCGCGCCGGGTGCGGGCAGCGGCCGCCCGCTGGCCGAGCTGGCGCGGCAGCCGGTCTTCGTCGTCGCGGTGGCCGCTGGGGCGCTGGGCTATGGCGTGATGAACCTGCTGATGGCCGCCACCCCGATCGCGATGCAGCAGTGCCAGCACCCCTTCGACCGCGCCGCGCTGGTGCTGGAGTGGCACGTGCTGGGGATGTTCGTGCCCGGCTTCTTCACCGGACACCTCATCCGTCGCTTCGGGGCGCTGCCGGTCATGGGTGTGGGCGCGCTGCTGAACCTGGTGTGCGTGGCGGTGGCCCTGTCGGGCGTGGACGTCATGCAGTTCCTCGTCGCGCTGGCCGTACTCGGCGTGGGCTGGAACTTCCTGTTCACCGGCGCCACGACGCTCTTTACCGAGGCCTATCGCCCCGAGGAGAAGAACAAGGCGCAAGGCGCGATGGACACCTGCGTCTTCGCCACGATGGCGGTGACGTCCTTCTCCTCCGGCGCGCTCGTGACGACGCAGGGCTGGACCTGGCTGAACCTGGGTTCGCTGCTGCCCATCGCGATGGTCAGCGGCGCGCTGCTGTGGCTGGCTGCCGTCAGGCGTCGCGCGCGCCCAGCCGCTCCAGCAGCCCGTTGAGTTCCTCGAGCGAGCCGAAGGCGATCGAGATCTCGCCCTGCTCGCCGCGGCGCGTGCGCCGCTTCACGCGGATCTCTACCGGGGCGGCCAGCCGGTCGGCCAGCTGCTCTTCCAGGCGAACGAGGTCGCGCGACTTGTCGGCCTTCACGCGCAGCAGCGGCTGCTGGCGCCCGGGCTTGAGGATGCCGGCGACGAACTTCTCGGCCTCGCGCACCGACATCTTGCGCGCGCTGACCTCGGCCGAGGCGAGGATCTGCTGAGCGGGCTCCAGCGCAAGCAGCGCGCGCGCGTGACCCATCTCCAGATCACCGGCCATCAGCATCTTCTGCACCGGCGCAGCCAGGTTGAGCAGGCGCAGCAGGTTGGACGCCGCGCTGCGCGAGCGGCCCACGGCCTGAGCCGCGCGCTCGTGCGTGAAACCGAACTCCGCAACCAGGCGCTGCAGGCCCTGCGCCTCTTCCAGCGGGTTGAGGTCCTCGCGCTGCATGTTCTCGATGAGCGCCATGACGGCGGCGGACTCGTCGCTGACCTCGCGCACGAGCACCGGCACCTCCTCCAGGCCCGCCAGGCGCGCTGCGCGCGCGCGGCGCTCGCCGGCGATGATCTCGTAGCGGCCGCTGCCGGCCGGGCCTACCGGGCGCACCAGCACCGGCTGCATCACGCCCTGGCTGCGGATGCTCTCGGCCAGCTCGTACAGCGCGCCCTCGTCCATGTGCGTGCGCGGCTGGTAGCGGCCGGCCTGCAGCTGGTCCAGCCGCAGCGTGGAGGGCGCCCCGGGCGTGCCCGGCGACTCCGGGGCCTGCGGGCCGAGCAGGTTTTCCAGCCCGCGCCCCAGGCCCTTGGGTTTTCGAGTCGCCATGCGTTCAGCCATGGGGCCAATTGTCCAACACCCGGGCACGCTCGGGCAGGCTTCGTGCATCCGGGCGGGCCCGACGATTGCCTTATGCTCCGCGCAGGAAGGGGAATACCCGTAGCGCCGGACGCATGGGCGACGGACCACGGGCAAGCGGCAAGGAACATGAGCACCAAGGTCTTCGTCGACGGCCAGGAAGGCACCACGGGGCTGCGCATCCACGAGGTGCTGGCCCGGCGCAGCGACATCGAGCTGCTGCGTATCGACCCCGAGCGCCGCAAGGACGAGGCCGAGCGCGCCCGGCTGCTGAACGCGGCCGACGTGGCCTTCCTGTGCCTGCCCGATGCGGCGGCCCGCGCCTCGGTGGCGCTGGTCACGAACCCGCGCACCTGCATCATCGACGCCAGCACCGCGCACCGCACGGCGCCGGGGTGGGTCTACGGCATGCCCGAGCTGGCCGCCGGTCAGCGCGCGGCCATCCGCTCGGCCCGGCGCATCGCCAACCCGGGCTGTCACGCCAGCAGCTTCATCATGCTGATGCGCCCGCTCGTGGACGCGGGGCTCGTGCCGCACGAGCTGCCGGTGTCGGCCACCTCGATCACGGGCTACTCCGGCGGGGGCAAGAAGATGATCGCCGAGTACGAGGCGGCCGCGCAGCCCGGCGGCGATCCGTCGCTGGCCTCGCCACGGCCCTACGGCCTGGCGCTGGTGCACAAGCACTTGCCAGAGATGATGGCGCACACGGGGCTGCGCCAGCGGCCGCTGTTCATGCCGGTGGTGGCGAGTTTCTACAAGGGGCTGGCCGTGAGCGTGCCGCTGCACCTGTCGCAGCTGGCTGCCGGCGCCACCGCCGCCACGCTGCATCGGGCGCTGCAGGACCACTACGCCGGCGAGCGCTTCGTGCGCGTGATGCCGCTGTCCGATCCGGCCACCCTGGAGCATGGGTTCTTCGATGTGCAGGGCTGCAACGACACGAACCGCGTGGACCTCTTCGTCTTCGAAGGCGACGGACAGGCACTGCTCTTCGCACGCCTGGACAACCTGGGCAAGGGCGCCAGCGGCGCGGCCGTGCAGTCGATGAACGCCCACCTGGGGTGCGACGAGGGTCTGGGCCTGTAGCTTCCCGCCCCCGCACGGGTCGCTCAGTCAGTGAGCGCCCGCTTCCGGGCTGCGATAGTGGTAGCCGTAGGCGTCCTGGAAACCCAAACGCCGGTAGGCCGACAGAGCCGGGGCGTTGGCAGCGTCCACCTGCAGGTAGCCGACGCTTGCCCCGTCATCGCGGGCACGCTCGAGCAAGCGCGCGCACAGGGCCTGCGCGAAACCCCGCCCGCGCTGCGCCGGGGCGGTGAAGACGTCGTACAGGCCCGCCAGGGCGCCTTCGCGCGCCACCTGCCCGCAGGCCACCACATCACCCGCCGGGGCGTCGAGCCGTCGCCAGACGAAGCCGCGATAGGGCACGGGCGAGGTCGCCAGGCGCTGCGCATGGGCGTGCACATCGGGCGGCGGCGTGCCGCGCAGCGCGCCGACCACGGCAGCGTAGGTCGCGCCGTCCACTTCCTCCTCCACCACGCCCGGCGGCACAGCCGGCTGCGGCAGGGCCTGCAGGCTCGTGCGGACCATCACGCGCGTGTCGTCCAGGCGCACCCAGCCCCGCGCGGCCAGTTCGTCGTCCAGCGTGGCCGGCTGGGTGAAGGGCGTGACGCGCACGAAGATGGGCAGCCCCGCCTGCCGGTACAGGGCCTGGCACTCCGCGAGCTTGTCGGCCACAGGGCGTTCGCCGCCGGCCACTGCATTGATGCAGCGCGCGCGCCGGGCCTTGCCCGCGGACAGCCGCACGATCCAGCCGTCCAGCCACAACTGGCGGGTGGGCGCACTGGCGTTGATGCCGGCGTCCTCCACGCGCATGAGCAGCGAGCGGGGAAGCGGGGGGACGGACTCCGAGCCGGGATCAGGGCGTGAATCAGGGCCGCTATCAGGACCCATGCCCGCCACCTGCCGCCTCCACCCGCGCCACCATCTCGCGGGCGAATTCCAGATAGGCCTGCGCGCCCTTGGAGGCCGGGTCGAAGACCAGACCCGGCAAGCCGTAGCTCGGCGCTTCGGCCAGACGGACGTTGCGCGGGATGATGGTGTTGAACACCTTGTCACCGAAGTGCGACTTCAACTGCTCGCTGACCTGCTGCTGCAGCGTGATGCGGGGGTCGAACATCACGCGCAGCAGCCCGATGAGCTGCAGCTCGCGGTTCAGGTTGGCGTGCACCTGGCGCACGGTATTGACCAGGTCGGACAGCCCCTCCAGCGCGAAGTACTCGCACTGCATCGGCACGATCACGCCGTGGGCGCTGCACAGCCCGTTGAGCGTGAGCAGGCTCAGCGAGGGCGGGCAGTCGATGAGCACGAAGTCGTGGTCGGCGGCGGCCACCGCAAGCGCGGCACGCAGCCGCTCGTTGCGCCGCTCCAGCCCGACAAGTTCGACTTCGGCGCCGGCCAGCTCGCGATTGGCACCGAGCACCGCATAGCCGCCGCGCGGGCTGTCCTGGCGCGCCTCGGCGATGCTCGCCGACTCCAGGAGCACGTCGTAGACACTCAGGGCGAGGCTGCGCTTGTCCACGCCCGAGCCCATGGTCGCGTTGCCCTGGGGGTCCAGGTCGATCAGCAGCACGCGCTGCCCCACACGGGCCAGCCCGGCCGCGAGATTGACGGCCGTGGTGGTCTTGCCCACGCCGCCCTTCTGGTTGGCCACGCAGTAGATGCGCATCACGAGCTGCCCAGCCTGATGCCGAAGCCCACCAGACACACGCCAGCCAGCCGTTCCAGCAGGCGGGCCATTCGCTTGTGAGTCTTCACTTTCTCGCTGACCCTTTCAGCCAGCGCGCAGAGCGTCAGGCAGTAGGCCGCCGTGATGAGGGTGATGGTGGCCGCCATGGCGGCGAAAGTGGGCAGGCCACGGTGGAGGGCCGGGTCGATGAACAGCGGGAAGAAGGCCATGTAGAAGACGATCGCCTTCGGGTTGAGCAGGGTGATCAGCACCGCCTGGCGGAAGTACCGCCCCGGCTCGATGCGCACGGGCAGGGCCGAGCCGGAGCGCGACAGCAGCAGCTGCACGCCCACCCACACCAGGTAGGCGGCCCCGGCGACCTGGATGAGGCGGAACCAGGTCGGGTGGGCGGCCAGCACGGCAGCCACGCCCGCCACGGCCAGCCACAGCAGCACCTGGTCGCCCACGATGACGCCGGCCGTGGCCGCTGCGCCGGCCCGCAGCCCGCCCTGGGCGGTGGAGGTGAGCAGGGCCAGCGTGCCGGGCCCGGGCAAGGCCAGGAAGATGAGGATCGTCAGGCAGAAGGTGCCGAAGTCGGTGATGCCCAGCATGGCGGTCAGGACGGGTCCGGGAGGAGAGTGTGGGAGGGTGCGGCAGCCGGCTCAGGCCGGTTCAAGCCCGCTCAAGCCCGCCACCCACCGGGCCACAGTATCTCAGGTCAGGGGGGAAACTGGCAGGCATGCCCCAGGGCTCAGCCTGGGCTGCGGCCGTGCGGATGCCGCTGCAGCCGGGACAGGTCGTCGAAGCCCTGCTCGAGCAGCCGGGCGCGGATGGCCGCCTCGTCGGAAGGGCTCAGCCCAGGCTGGCGCGAGAGGATCCACAGGTACTGCCGTGTCGGCTCGCTGATGACGGCGTAGCGTCCATCCTCGGCCAGCTGGATCACCCAGTAGCGCCCCCATCCCACGGGCAGCCAGCGCAGCCACGCGGGCAAGAAGCTGACCTCCAGCCGGGCCGGGGCCAGCGTCGTGCCGCTGAGGGCGCCCGTGGGGCGGGCCTGGCCGATGGCCTCGTCGAGCCGACCGTCTCCCGTGCGGCAGCGGTTGCGCACCTCCACGGCCCCGTCAGGGAGCTGGCGGTAAGTAGCGGTGGTGTCGCTCACGCACTGGCGCTGGAAGGCGTTGGGGAACAAGCCGACCTGGTACCACGTGCCCATGTAGGGCGGCACCTCCAGGGCGGGGAGGGACTGCAGCGGGGCGGGCGCGGGAACCTGCGCCTGCGCCACCGAGATCCCCAGCGCCAGCGCGACCGCCAGGCGGAGTGACGAACCGGGCCCACCGGGGTGACGGGGGCGACGGGGGCTTGTCTTCATACGTCCTTCCTTCTCATCCAGACGAGGCATCGCTGGGCCTCGAGGCCCGGCACCTGCAGCGGTTCCACGTGAAACACCTCGGTGTCGCGCGGCAGCGCCGCGATCTCGTCGTCCGGCCGGCGACCCTTCATCGCGAGCCACACGCCCTCGCGCGCCAGCAGCGGCGCGGTGAGGGCGACAAAGTCGGCCAGCGAGGCGAAGGCCCGGGAGGTGATGACCGCGTAGCCGGCCCCGGCGGGCAGATCCTGAACACGCGCGTGAACGGCGCGCAGGTTCGGCAGGCCGAGTTCGGCAGCCACCTGTTGCACGAAGCCAGCCTTCTTGGCCACGGCGTCCACGCAGGTGACTTCGAGCAACGGGTCGAGGATGGCCAGGACGGCTCCCGGCAGACCCGCACCGCTGCCCACGTCGAGCACCGGAGTCGGGGCGGCAGGCTGGCCCAGGTGACGCCGCAGCGGCGGCCAGATCGCGACGCAGTCCAGGAGGTGCTGCACGACCATGGCTGCCGGCTCCCGGACGGCCGTGAGGTTGTAGACCCGGTTCCAGCGGGCCAGCAGGGCCAGGTAGTCCAGCAGCCTGGGCAGCGAATCGGCCGCCGGGTGCAGGCCCTGCGCCTGCAGGGCCTGCAGCGCCTGCTGAACCGGGGCCGCGTGCGCGGAAGTCTCGGTCACGGCGCAGCCGGGCCGCCGGCGTCAGGCCGCGTCCGCAGCATCGGCCTGGAGGGCCCGCGCGCCTGCGCTGCGCAGGCGACCCTTCTTCAGGTGCACCAGCAGCAGCGACACCGCCGCCGGCGTGACCCCCGGTACCCGCGACGCCTGCCCGAGTGTCCGAGGCCGGTACTGGGCCAGCTTCTGCCGCACCTCGAAGGACAGGGCCCGCACCGCGCCGTAGTCGAGGTCGGCCGGCAGCGGCAGGCCTTCGAAGTGAGCGGCGCGGGCGACTTCGTCGTGCTGCTTGTCGATGTAGCCGGCGTAGCGGGTGGCAATCTCCACCTGCTCAATCACGGCGTCGGCCATCTCGGCGCCGAGCTCGTCGACGAGCGTTTCACGTGAAACACCAGCCTCGGGCCGTGCCGCCGCAGCGATGGCCGCCAAGGCCTCGAAGTCGACCCCCGGCCGCCTGAGCAGATCCAGCAGGCTGTATTCGTGGTCCAGGGGCTTGCCCAGGAAGCGTGTGGCCACCTCCGGCGCCAGGATACCGGGGTGAACCCAGGTGGACTTCAGGCGCTGTGTTTCACGTGAAACCGCATCGCGCTTCCGGTTGAATGCGTCCCAGCGGCAGTCGTCCACCAGGCCGAGCCGGCGTCCGGCCTCGGTGAGCCGCATGTCGGCGTTGTCCTCACGCAGCTGCAACCGGTACTCGGCGCGGCTCGTGAACATGCGGTAGGGCTCGGTGACGCCCCGGGTGATGAGGTCGTCGACCAGCACCCCGAGGTAGGCCTCGTCGCGCCGGGGCAGCCAGGGCTCACGCCCGAGGACCTGCAGCGCCGCGTTGAGCCCGGCATGCAGGCCCTGTGCCGCCGCCTCCTCGTAGCCGGTCGTGCCATTGATCTGCCCGGCAAAGTACAGGCCCTGGATCGCGCGGGTCTCGAAGCTGGGCTGCAGCTCGCGCGGATCGAAGTAGTCGTACTCGATGGCATAGCCCGGGCGCAGGATGTGCGCCTGCTCCAGGCCCACGATGGAGTGCACGGCCTCGATCTGGACATCGAAGGGCAGGGAGGTGGAGATCCCGTTAGGGTAGAACTCGTGGGTGGTCAGCCCCTCGGGCTCCAGGAAGATCTGGTGGCTCGTCTTGTCGGCAAAGCGGTTGACCTTGTCCTCGATGCTCGGGCAGTAGCGAGGGCCCACGCCCCCGATGACGCCGGTGAACATCGGGCTTCGGTCGAAGCCGCTGCGGATGATCTCGTGCGTGCGGGCGTTGGTGTGCGTGATCCAGCAGGGCAGCTGCGCCGGGTGCTGGGCCGGATGGCCCAGGAAACTGAACACCGGTACCGGGCCGGTGGGTGCCGAGCCGTCGGCCGCCGGCATGCCGTCGCCCGGCTGCGGCTGCAGCCGGGCGAAGTCGATGGTGCGCCCGTCGATGCGCGGCGGGGTGCCGGTCTTCAGCCGACCCTGCGGCAGCCGCAACTCCTTCAGGCGGGCCGACAGGCTGATCGCCGGCGGGTCGCCGGCACGGCCGGCGGCGTAGTTCTGCAGGCCGACATGGATGCGCCCGTCCAGGAAAGTGCCCGCGGTCAGCACCACCGCAGGGGCCTCGAAGCGCAGGCCGGTCTGGGTGACCGCACCCGTCACACGTCCGCCCTGGACGGTCAGATCGTCGACCCCGGCCTGAAAGAGCCAGAGGTTGGGCTGGTTCTCCAGGCGGCGCCGGATGGCGGCGCGATACAGCACGCGATCGGCCTGTGCACGGGTGGCCCGCACGGCAGGCCCCTTGGAGCCATTGAGGATGCGGAACTGGATCCCGGCCTCGTCGGTGGCCTGGGCCATCGCGCCACCCAGCGCATCCACCTCCTTGACGAGGTGACCCTTGCCGATGCCACCGATGGAAGGGTTGCAGCTCATCTGGCCCAGGGTCTCGATGCTGTGGGTGAGCAGCAGCGTCGAGCAGCCCATGCGCGCGGCGGCCAGGGCAGCCTCCGTCCCGGCGTGGCCACCGCCGACGACGATGACGTCGAAAGTCTTCGGGAAGAGCATGAGGGGTGGGCGCGGCTGCGGCTGCGGCTCCGCTTGCACGAAGGAGCCGAACCCTCGATTCTAGGTGGCATGAGCGGCGCGCACCGCACAATCCGGGCCGTGAACTGTCGCCCCCATTGCGCCGCCTGCTGCATCGCCCCGTCGATCAGCTCGCCCATTCCCGGCATGCCCCTGGGCAAGCCGGCCGGCGTGCGCTGTGTGCAACTCGACGAGCAGGAGCGCTGCAGGCTGTTCGGGCGCCCCGAGCGCCCGGCCGTGTGCGCCTCGCTCGCCCCCCAGCCCCTGATGTGCGGGTCCTCCCGCACCGACGCCCTGGCCTGGCTGGCGCAACTGGATCGACTCACCGCTCCCGAATCGCCACCCCTACCGGCTCGCATTCAGTCGGAATAACGTCAATATAGAAAGCAAGCACTTACTTGACGGCGACCTTTCGAAGATTCCGGGCAATCCAGACGAGAGTCGCCGCGGCCAGCGCGATGCTGACGAGCAGCGGCACGAGCACATCGCCCGCCCCCAGCGCCTCGCCCTTGAGCACGCGGCCCATGAGCGTGATCTGGGCCAGCGCCGGCACCCACAGGTGCCAGGGTTCCTCGCCGCTGCGCCCGAACACGCTGACCAGCGGCAGCAGGTTCACCAGCAGCAGCACCACCGTCACCCCGGCCTGGGCCTCCTTGACGGTACGCGAGTGCACGGCCACGGCCATCAGCAGCCCGGACAGCGCACCGGCCAGCGGCAGCAGCAGCGCCAGGAACCACAGCGCCTCCGGCGGGCCGAAGCGGAACATGGCCGACAGCACGTCGCTCTGCATCAGCCACTGGCCGGGCAGGAAGCTGAAGCAGCTGAGCACCGCGATGGCCATGCCCACCGCCGAGACGGCAGCCCACTTGCCCAGCGCCAGGGATAGGGGCGAGGCCGGCGTCATGAGCAGCGGCTCCAGCGAGCCTCGCTCGCGCTCGCCGGCGGTGGTATCCAGCGCCGCCGTGAAGCAGCCGTAGATCACGGCCGACAGCACGAAGAAGGCCACGATGAAGGACAGCTGCGAGCCGCGGGAGCCGGTGTCGGCCAGGTCGCGTTCCTCGACCTCCACGGCCTGCAGCACGCGGGCCGAGACCCCGTGTGCGGCCAGCGCCAGCCGGCGTCGCTCCTCGTTGAAGCCGCGCATCAGCCCGGACAGGCGACGCACCGCCGCCTGCGCGCGCTGGTTGCCGCTGCTGGTGACCACCTCGACGACGGCATGCTCGCCGCGCGCCAGCCGCGGCTCGAAGTCGGCAGGCACGACGAGCACGGCCGTGGCGAGCTTGCTGTCCTTGATCAGGCGCTCGTGGTCGGCCGGGGCGGTGACCACGTTCATCGCGGCACGCTCGAGGTAGTTGCGCAAGGTCGGCGCGTGCTCGATGCCCACGACCTGGATCTCGCGCGACTCCGCGCTCTTTTCCAGGTCGGAGAACAGCACCGACATCAGCACGAGCATCAGCGGCCCCATCGCCACCGAACTCAGCAGCACCATGAGCATGGTGCGACGGTCGCGAAGGGCGTCGCGCAGCTCCTTGGCAAAGACGATCCCGAACGCGCTCATGCCTGCCGCTCCCGGGCCCGCGCATCGGACCCTTCATCCTGTGCCTGTCGTGCCGGATCCAGCCCGGCTTCCTCCCCGAAGGCCAGCCTCACGAAGGCCTCCTCGAAGTCGCCCTCGCCGGCCTGCGCGCACAGCTCGGGCACCGTGCCGCGGGCCACCGTGTGGCCGCGCGCGACGATCACCACCTCGTCGCACAGCCGCTCGACCTCCTGCATGATGTGCGTGGAGAAGACGATGCACTTGCCGTGCTCGTCGCGCAGTCGGCGCAGCGTCTCGCGCAAGGCGCGCGTGGCCAGCACATCCAGCCCGTTGGTGGGCTCATCCAGCAGGATGTTGGGCGGGTCGTGGATGAGGGCGCGGGCCAGGGCGGTCTTCATGCGCTCACCCTGGCTGAAGCCCTCGGTGCGGCGGTCCAGCAGATGCTGCATGTCCAGCGTCCGGCCCAGTTCCTCGGCACGGGCGCGGGCGGCCTGTGCCGTCATGCCCTGCAGCCGGCCGAAGTAGACGATGTTCTCGCGCGCGGTCAGCCGCGTGTACAGGCCGCGTGCGTCACTGAGGACGCCCATGCGCGCCAGGGCCCCGGCCGGGTCCCGCGCCACATCCACCCCGTCCACCGTCACCGTCCCGGCATCCGGCGGAATGAGCGCACAGGCGATGCGCAAGGTGGTGGTCTTGCCTGCGCCGTTGGGGCCCAGCAGCCCCGTGATGCGGCCGTTGGCCGCGTGCAGGCTCAGCCCGTCGACGGCGCGCACCACGCGGGCCTGCCGGCCGCGCCCCTGGCGGAAGGACTTCTGCAGTTCGCGCACCTCGATCATGGCGCCCTCCGTTCGTCAGGGTGGCCGGCCCTCACGGCGCTCACGGCCGTGCGCGTCGGGGTGGCGCCAGCCGACGAGGCGGCAGGCTCGGCAGGCGGATACCAGGTGGGCGGTCGCGGCATGTCGCGCGCGCAGTCCACCGACACGGCCGCGGCCTGCGCGTCGTCAGCGGCCTGGATGAAGCGCACCACGGCATCGCGCACGCAGCCGATGCCCAGCACGCCATGGCCGGCGTTCGGCACCACCACGTGCCGGGCGGCCGCACCCAGGGCCCGGGCCACGCGTTCGCCATGTCGCGGCGGGGTCACCGGGTCGAGGCCGCCGGACAGCAAGAGGGACGGCGCCGCAGCGGGCACGAGGGTGTAGAAGGCCGCCGGCACGGCACCGCGCGGCCAGTCGCGACACACCTCGGTGTAGGTCAGCAGACCGCCCGCGGCGAAGGCGCCAGCCTGCGGCCGCACGGCTGCGGCTGCATCGATGCGGGGCAGGTCCTCGGCGCACACCACCGAGAAGTGCTGGCCCTCGGCCAGACGCAGGGCGGGGCCGCCGTCCAGGACCGCGCCCAGGCCGGCCAGGGGCGTGAAGCGCCCGCGTGCGGCCTGGCTGATGGCATGGGGCAGCGCCGAGGCCATCACCGGCGCGTACAGCGCCATGCGCACGAGGCCGGTCACCGTGTCGGCGGTGAAGGTGACCGGCTCGTCGCGGCCGGTGACCGGATGGGGCACGGTGGCCGTGCGCGGCAGGCTCCTGATGAGCGCCGCCCAGTCCTCGCGCAAGCCCGGCGAGCGCGCCGCACAGGCCGGCTCGCGCTCGCAGTGCTGCACCAGGGCCTCGAAGGCGGACTGCGCGTCCACCCCCATCGCCTGGGGCAAGGCCATGTCCGCAGGCGCCACGCCGTCGAGCACGAGGCGGCGTACGGCCTGGGGGAACTGGCGCGCGTACTCCAGCGCGGCACGGGTGCCGTAGGAGCCGCCCACGAGGTTGATCTTCTGCGCCCCCAGGGCCTGGCGCACCGCCTCCAGGTCGGCCATGGCCACCGGGGTGGTGTAGTGGCGCAGGTCACCGTGCGCCAGCCGGGCCAGGGCCTGGCGGCATTCGGCCAGGCGCGCCCGGGCCAGGGCGGGATCCAGCGCCAGGCGAAGCGGCTGCGCGGCCGGCGGCTCGGGGCAATTCAGCGGTGCGCTGCGGCCGGTACCGCGCTGGTCCACGAGGACGATGTCGCGCCGGGTGTTCAACCGGGAGAACTGCCCGCCGATGGAGCCGGCCAGGGCGATGGCGCTTTGCCCCGGGCCGCCAGCCAGGAAGACCAGCGGGTCGGGCTGCTTGTAGCGCGCCAGGGCAGGCAGCACGGCGAAGTGCACGTCGATCTGCGTGCCCTGGGGTGCGGCCGGGTCCAGCGCACGACTGACCTGGCCGCACAGGGCCTGGTGCTCGACACCGGCCAGGCGACAGGGCTTGAGGACGGCCGCTGCAGCCGACGGGGCAGCGGCCGCCGGGGCTGCCGACACGGCCCAGACGAGGGCACCCGAGGCCGCTGCAAGCAGCCGGGCGCGAAGGTGGGAGCATGACTTCATGCCTGCATTCTGAGCCGGCTCGGCACGCCGCGCACGGCCCTGGCGACGAAAGGCAGGCCCGGCCGGATGAACGCGCCGGCCGCGTCCACGAGCAGGCCGGGCGGGCCGGGCGCGCCGTGCGGGCTCAGGCCCGGGGCCTGAGCAGCGCCTCGCAGGTCTGGCGCTGGGCGTCGGCCGCATCGACCCGGGCGCATACCCCCTGGAGCTGACGGCGCAGCCGCCCGAGCGTCGCCGCCTGACGATCGTCCTTGTTCCACTCCAGGAGCTTGGCGCTCACTCGCTGCAGTGAGCGCGCACTTCTTTCATAGAAAGCGGCCTTGTCGACAGCTGCCTCGGCCAGGAGCTGGGAGGCGGCCTTCTCGATGCGCGGGGCGTCCTGCGGGTCCAGTTCGATGAGCGCGGTGAGGTAGCCGGCTCCCCACTGCAGCCGGGTGGCCGGCCCGACGCTCTTGTCGAAGGACTCCTGGTACCAGCGCAGGGCCTCTTCCTTGCGGCCCTGGCGACGCAGGTTGCCGGCGAGTTGGCTCATCAGGTAGTACGGTGAGTGGCTGCGCGCCAGATTCGCGCGCAGCAGGGCGTCGCTGTCGGCCCACTGGCCGACGCGGCCGAGCAGCCAGGCGGCGGTGGTGATCAGGGCCTGGCGCTCGTAGCCGTCGGTGATCTCGCGGTCCAGACGGGCCGCGGTCTCGCGCACCTCGCGCACCAGCGCCTCGGGCAGTTTCGGCTCCAGGACATCGCGCGGCTGCCCGAGCCGAGCCAGCGCGACGCGACCGGCCAGGGCGCCCAGCCGGTCGCCGCGCCACAGGGTGGTGTCGGCCTGCAGCCGGACCAGCGCCGCGTCGTAGCGCTCCTGCAGGGCGCGGCGCGGCGCGCCGTCCTCGGGAGCGAGGGCCCGCACGATGTCGGCCGCCTCGCCCGCCAGCACATCCAGGTGCGCGCGCGCCAGGGCCGGGTCGGCGAGCACGCGCTGCACCCGCTCGAGCAGCGCGGCATCGGGCTTCAGGCCCTTTCCCTCGTCGCCTGCGGCCAGCGCCTTGAGCCACAGCCGGGTGGTGGTCTCGGAGTCGCCGGCCGGGCTGCGGGAGGCAAGCTCGGCCAGCACCGCAGGCCGCTCGGCCGCCGGGACGAGCTGATCCTCGTCGACCTCCCAGCCGTGGAAGGCGAGCATGCGCCACTCGTTGGCCGAAAGGGGCCGCCCGGCGCGCGCATCGGCCAGCACGGCCTTGACGGGCCGCCCGCCAGACAGGCCCGCCTGCAACACCGCCATGACCTGCAGCGCGTCGGCGTCGCTGGCCAGACGCGAGATCTCGGCCCCGTCGGGGCTCATCAGGATGACCGTGGGATAGCCGCGAACCTTGAAGCGCGCACCGAGCTTCTGCGCGCCGGGGCGGTCACCGTCGACGTGCACGGCCACGACGTTGCGGGCCTGGGCGGCAAAGTCTTGCCGGTTGAAGAGGGTGGCCTTGAGCTGGTTGCAAGGCGGGCACCACGTGGCGCCCCAGTACAGGAGCACGGGCTTCTTCTGCTGGCGGGCCTGCTCGAAGGCGCGGTCGATGTCGGCGTCCACCGCCGCCGCCACCCAGGCCACATTGGTGGAAGGCAGCGCCGGGGCGGCTTGCGCGCCCGGGACCACGCCAGCGGCGGCCAGCAGCAGCGCCGCAGCCGGGGCCCGGGCGACAGACACGGCCCGGCCGACGGCGGCGCGGACCGCGGATGCGCATATCGAAAGGGGCGGGGACATGGCAGAACCTCCAGGTGCGCAAGGTTACGCGGGATCGACGCTGCATGTGCAGCCGGACCCGACTATCCTTTGGCGCATTGGCCCTGCCGGGCTCACCGCCCACCCGCCGACATGGATCTGCTGACCTCTCCCGAAGCCTGGATCGCGTTCCTGACGCTCACCGCGCTGGAACTCGTGCTGGGCATCGACAACATCATCTTCATCTCCATCCTCGTGGACAAGCTGCCCAAGGAGCGCCAGGAGGTGGCGCGGCGGCTGGGCCTGTTCATGGCGATGTTCATGCGCATCGGGCTGCTGCTGCTGCTGGCCTGGATCGTGGGTCTGGTGGCGCCGTTGTTCACCGTGGTCGGCCAGGAGATTTCCGGGCGTGACCTCATCCTGATCCTGGGCGGCCTGTTCCTGGTGTGGAAGAGCACCACCGAGATCCACGGCTCGCTCGAGGGCGAGGAAGGAACGAAGGCGGCCGCCGTAAAGGCCAGCTTCGCCGCGGTGATGCTGCAGATCATGGTGATCGACCTGGTGTTCTCGCTGGACTCGATCATCACGGCCGTGGGGATGGTGGACGACTTGCGGGTGATGATCGCCGCGGTGATCGTCTCGGTGGCGCTGATGATGCTGTTCGCCGGGCCCATCGGCCGCTTCGTCTCGGCCCACCCGACGATCAAGATGCTCGCCCTGTCGTTCCTCGTGGTGGTGGGCGTGGTGCTGATGGCCGAGGGCTTCGACCACCACGTGCCCAAGGGCTACGTGTATTTCGCCATGGCCTTTTCGCTGGGCGTGGAGATGCTCAACATCCGGCTGCGCAAGCGGGCCGCCTCCAGGGTGCACCTGCACAACGCCTACGAGGGCGGCGAGCCGCCCGCCAAGCGCTGAGCCGGGCCCATCGGGCTCCTTGCAGCCGGCCCCTCACAGCAGGCGCTGATCGGGCTCCCGGACAGCGGGCTCGGCCGGCGCGCGAGCCAGCGCCAGCCAGGTGGCAAAGCCGATGCGGTGCGGCCTGCGGGGCGCCGCGCGCAGCACCTCCAGCGGGCCGTCGAAGGGTGCGTCCGGGTCGCCGGCCGCCCCCGCGCGCGAGCCGTGGGCGCGCATCACGCCGCACTCCGGCGGGAGGTCGTCGGCCTCACCGATGCCGTCCTTCAGCACATACCAGCACTGGCTGGACAGGGCGAGGTAGGCCTGGCGCTTGTCGGCCTGGCGCAGGTCGGCCAGCAGGTCGGCGCGCCGGACCTTGATCTCGTGGACCACCGGCTCGACCCAGTCCTCCACCGTGGTGTGGCGGATCGAGTAGACATCGGGCATCGCCATCGCCCAGCGCAGGCCGGCGGCATCGGCGGCATCGGCGGCCCCGCTCGGAGACACCGGAGCCGGGGACGCGGCGCAGGCGGCGCAGGCGGCCGCCAGCCCCGCGCGCAGCGACAGGCCGCGCCAGACGATGCGCCCGGCACGCTGCATCTCCAGCGCCACGCGCTCGACCAGCGCCTCGTGCAGGCTGCGCGCGCGGCGGTTGTGCTGCAGCGACTGCGCGAGCACGCGCACACCCTCGTCGGTGACGCGCAGGGTCTCCCGCCCGGCGGCGTCGCGCACGCGCTCGAGCAGGCCCGCAGCCAGCAGCTCCACCTCCACCATGTCCTGGCAGGGCCAGCCTGCCGAGCGCCAGACCTCACGCAGGCGGCGCCTCAAGGCAGCGGGCAGCGCGGGGGCCGAAGGGAACATGGCCACGAGCGTAGCGCAGCGTGCAGCCGCGGTGAAAGCTGCGTTCAAGGCCGCCGCCTCATGCACCAGGCCGGCTTGCGCGATGATCCGGCCATGGACACGACCACCGCCCCTCCCACCCTTCCCCCGGCCGTGCGCCAGCCGCGCCCGGTGGAGCGCCTGGTCGCCGGGCAGCACACCAGCGACGGCGCCGGCGTGAAGCTCGTGCGCGTGCTCACGCAGAACCTGCAGCGCCGCCTGGACCCCTTCCTCATGCTCGACGCCTTCGGCACCGAGAACCCGGGCGACTACATCGGCGGCTTCCCCGACCACCCGCACCGCGGCTTCGAGACCGTCACCTACATGCTCGACGGCCGCATGCGCCACCGGGACTCCGCCGGCCACGAGGGCCTGCTCAGCAGTGGCGGGGTGCAGTGGATGACCGCCGGTCGCGGCGTCATCCACAGCGAGATGCCCGAACAGGACGAAGGGCACATGGAGGGCTTCCAGCTGTGGCTGAACCTGCCGGCGCGCGACAAGATGTGCGAGCCCTGGTACCGCGACATCCCGGCTGGGGAGATCCCGCTGGCAAGAGCCGAGGGGATGGAGGTGCGGGTGATCGCCGGGCAGGCGCTGGGCGTGAGCGGCGCGATGCAGCGCGAGGCCACCGCGCCCACCTACCTGGACCTGCACCTGGAGCCTGGCGCGCGCTTCGAGCAGCCGCTGCCGGCTTCGCACAACGCCTTCGCGTATGTCTACCGCGGAGAGCTGCAGGTGGGGCCGGCGCCGGTGCCGCGCCAGCGCATGGCGATCTTCGCCAATGCGCCGGGCAGCGATGGCGTGGTCCTCCAGGCCGGCCCGCACGGGGCGCGGGCGATCCTCGTAGCGGGCCAGCCGCTGAACGAGCCCATCGCGCAATACGGGCCGTTCGTGATGAACACGCACGAGCAGCTCATCCGCGCGGTGGAGGACTTCCGCGCCGGCAGGCTGGCCTGACCGGTCAGGGCCACGCGCTCAGGCGTGCACGAGATGCGCCAAGCGGGCGAGCAGCCCGGCCGGGGCATCGCTGACGGCCAGCGCATCCACGCCGGCGAGCATCGCCACCGTGAGAACGGCGGCACAGGCAAACGACACGAGACGGGCGGGAAGATGGGTCTTCAGGGGGGTCTTCATGGTGGGCTCCTGGTGGCTTCGGGTGACTCCTGCGACAGGGGTCGCGGGAGGTCGATGCAGGCACTGTAGGCAGCCGGCGGCAGCGCCACCAGCACCTTGCGACAAAGCGCCGGCCCGGGCTGACGAGCAGCAATCAGCGCCGATGAACGCCGTGGCGCCAGGACTCCCAGTCCACCCACCAGCCCAGCGGAATGGCCTCCAGCACGGCTTGCGGGTCGGTGTGCTCGGTGACCTGCACGCCGCGCTGCAGGTCCAGGCTCGAGGCGAGCCAGCCGCACTCGCGCGGCTCGGCGGGACGTGAGGCAGGCGCCGGCGCGGCGGCGGGGGGCGCGGGTGGCGGGGGGTTCATGGCGGCGGACTCCTGCTGCGCCGGGTTACCGGGCCCGGGGCGTTGCAGGAATGGTCCGCGCGCGGCCGCGCTGCGGCCATCGCCCTCAAGGCGGCGTCGAGGGGGCCCCCACAGGGGTGCCCCTGGCGCGGCGCTTCAGCCGAAGGGCCGCACCCCGAACAGCATGGCGTGCGCCCAGAAGGCCAGTGCTGCCCACAGCGCCAGGCCGGCGACCACGGACGCGATCGTCGGGCCCGCCCTGCCGGGCGCGCGCACGAGCGAGGCGGCGCGGTCGCGCGCACGCGCGGCGCGGAAGCACAGCACGGCCCAGACCAGGAAGCCGCCGAACAGCAGCAGGTCGGCCAGCGTGTTGTTGGCCAGCAGGTGCGCGAGCGCCCAGACCTTGGTCCCCAGCAGCATGGGGTGGCCGAGCCGGGCGCGGATGGCGTTGCCGGGCACGAAGGCCGCCACCAGCAGGATGAGCGCCGGCACCATGAGCAGCCCGGCGACGTGGCGCACCCACAGCGGCGAGGCCCACAGGACAGTGGGCTCCAGCCGGGCGCGCGAGTAGCCCCACACCAGGAGCGCAAAGCCCGCGAGCGAGACGGCCGTATACAGGCCCTTCCAGGCGGGCTCGCCCAGGCGCCGGACCTGCCGGGTGCGCCAGTCGTCGGCGAAGACCCGCACCGAGTGCGTGCCGAGGAACAGGACGAGACCAACGATCAGCAGCGTCATGGCGGACACCCGTGTGGAAGGAGGCAGACCCGCATTGTCCGTCCTGCGCACGTGCCCGGCGCTATGCTCGTCGAATGACCGAGACC
>JBMOGN010000038.1:0-20843 GCA_049318345.1 Rubrivivax sp.
ACCTGGTGGATGCCACGCAGACGGGCGTGGCCAACAGGCTGGACGTCACTCAGACCGGAATCAGCAACAGCCTGCTTGCCAGCCAGATCGGCAACGGCAACAGCATTACCCTGTCGCAGGCTGGCGGCAACGTCGCGAATCTGAGCGAGACCGGCGACAACAACACGATCAACGTGCAGCAGGTGATCGGCGGGCCCAGCGTCAGCATCAACCTGGTCGGCTCCGGACTCACGGTCACGATCAGGCAGTGACGCCCGCCGCGGCCGCTACGCAGGGGCCCTCTCCCCGAGTGCGGCTGTGGCGATCTTGAACCGCCGGCGTGCGACAGCCCAGCCGTGTCAGAAGTCCTTGATCAGCTCCAGCCACAAACGCGTGCTTCGCTTCAGGCCCGAGATCTCGGGTGCAGGGCCCCACGGCGCAGCGACAGTCAGGCGAGCCTGCCAGGCAGCGGGGCTGCTGCTCCACGCCAGGCGCGCGCCGGCAGCGCCAAGGCTGGCGGTGTTGAGGCCGACGCGCCAGGGCTGCTGGTTGATCGTCACGCGTCCGCCGTCGGCGAAGGCCACGAGTTGCAAGCTGCCTGCGGCGCCCAGGGGCGGCAGGTCCTGACGCCATTCGACGCTCATCAGGTAGGCACTGTCGCCGGACAAGCTGCCCACCTCGTAGGCACGCACGGCGTTGGGGCCGCCCAGGGAGAACTTCTGCGACGCGTCCAGGTTGCCCTGGGCCTGCTGTCCGCGCACGGAGATCGCCAGGGTCGCGCCGGCCAGGATCGGTTGCGTGACCAATAACTGGCCTTCGACCTTGCCGAAGCCTCCGGCCGTGCGGCCACTGGCCGAATCTGCGGCGGCCGAGGCGGCATCGGCGAAACCCAGACGTCCCCCCGTCACGCCAAGGAACCAGGCCGCCTGGGCACTGCTGCCTGGAACACCCGACACGTCACCGGACAGGCGTACGGACAGGAGATCGAGTCGGCGGTCGCTGCGGATGCCGGTGGAATCCACCCGATCGCGCAGCGTCAGACGCTCACCCTGGACTTCGGCCCGGACGTTCCAGTCAGTGCCTCGGCGCAGCGGATGACTCATCGAAACCGTGCCACTGGCCGCGTCGCCATGGGCCAGCAGGGCGGCGGCAGAGTCTCCCAGCTCGTAGCGCAGGCCGGAGAAGCCAGCGTTGAAGCGGGTTCCCGTCGAACTCACCGGCGTTGCATACGCTACGCGGCCGCTCAGGAGCTTCTGCCCCGAGGTGAGCAGGCTGGCTGTGACGACATCGCCACGGTTCAGTGGATTGAAGAAGCTGGCCTCGGCCGACGCCCGCTGCTGCCCGGTGAAGCGATTGCCTTGGTTGTCAAGCTGTGCCCGGCCCGCCCAGGCCGCCCCAGGCTCGACACGCACGTCCAGATCGGAGGTGCCCACCACGCTGCCCGCACGGATGACGGCGCTCGGAATCACGCCGCTCAGGTCGCTGATCAGGAGCAGGGGACGGTCCAGTGAGGCCTGCGCAATGACTTCACCGGCTCGCAGAGGGGCCAGGATGGATTCCAGCCGGTCCGTCATCACGACGCTGCGGTTGTCAAGGCGCACTGCACCCAGCCGCGCCTCGATCACTTCCACACGCACGCCACCATCCACGATGGTCTGCGCCGGAATGATCGCTCGGGCCAGCGGATACCCGGCCGTGCGGTAGTGTGCGGTGATACGCCCGATCAGCGTTTCCAGCTGCCGCAGGCTCAGCCGCTTTCCTCGGGCATCGGCGACCAGGCCAAGCAGGGTGTCGGTGTCGAACACCGAGTTGCCGCTGATCTGCAGCGTCCGGACCTCGAACTGCATCCCCTCCGGAAGAGCTTGCCCGGGGGCCTGCTCCACCACCACCCGTGGCGCTGTGGTGGGCGGGGTTGTCGACGGCGGCGGGGTCACCTGCTGCAGGAGGTTGCCCGCACCGGGCGTGGAGCCTTCAGCCCCGTGTGCACTGGACAGGCATGTCACCGCAGCCATCGCGACCGTCAGGGTGGATGAGCGCCAGGGCGGAATACTCGAAGGGGTAGGTGGCACGTTTTGCTCTCGTACGAACGGAATGGGAGCCGGGATCTGCGGCATGAGCGGAATTGGCTTCGAGGCGACCCGGCCGTCTGACAATCAGGGCGTGATGGCGCCGTCTGGCAGTCGCACCCCGCCGTCGACGACCTGCACGAAGCCTGGCAGGAGCAGGGAGCCCGAGGGTCCGCCAGTGGCGGTCGGGGAGTTCCTGCCCCGCCTGCCACCACCGTCGGCCAGGGGCGGCGGCGAGCTCCCGAGAATGTCCGAGATGGCTGCGACCTGATCCGTCACCGTGGGCGGCAGCGTGCCGGCGCGCAAGGTCAACGCCGTCGCATTGCCCGGCGCCTGCGCGAGCAAGTAGTTGCTCGATTGCAGTCCGCCGCCGGCGATGGGGTACTCGCCAACCGGGCTCGCCGCAGTCGCGGTGGTGGTCCAGACGACGGTGCCGGTGGTGGCGCTGGCCAAGGTGTCCGCACCCACCAGCCCCGTGACGACACCGCTCAGCTGGCCCGGCGACTGGCCCTGGAAGGCGCTGGCTGGCGTGGCCACGTACTGCAGCGTGGCCGGCGTGATCGCAGCCTGCAGGCCGGTCAGAGGCTGCAGGCGGTAGTTGGCGGCATCGGGGCCGGTCAGCGTCAACCCGGTCACCGTCACCGGCTTGCCACGGCCCGCGTCGGGCGAAGCGAAGCGGGCAAGCGGCGTGCCGGAAAGGGTGATGGTGTCACCGGAAATGGGTGTCACCCTGGCAGACCCGGAGAGCGTGGCGGCCGTGGTCGTGTCGTACACCTTGTCCACCGCCGTCAGCCCCGTCACCGAGATCGGTGCGGGCGTGATGTCGGCAAAGAGGCCCGAGACCGGCATCAACGCATAGTTGACGGCATCCGCTCCAGCCAGCGTCAGCCCGGTCACGCTGACCGCCTTGCCCGTCCCGGCCAGGACATCGGCGAACTGCGCCTGCGGCGTGCCACTGAGTCTCACATCATCCTGTCCGATGGCGGTGATCGCGGCTGTGCCGCTCACGCCAGCCGATACGCTTCGGTCGTAGACCTTGGACACCGCCACGAGTCCACGCAAGGACAAAGGCGCCGGAGTGATGGTGCCGGGGGAGGTGGCCGTATCGGTGACGCGGTAGTTCGCGCCTGCATTGCCATCGTTCAACACATAGCTGGACACCTTCAGCACGCTGCCGCCCGTGCCCGACACCTGCCTGGAAGTGAAGGCCTGGCGCACATCTCCGAGGGTGTCGCTGCCCAGCAGCCCCGATACGGTGGGCACGGCACTGGAGGCCGTGCCACCGTCGTAGACCTTGGTGTCGCCCACCGCCGCGATGTTCAAGGGCGCCGGGGTGATCGTGCCGGTTGCCGATACCGCGGTGACGCTGTAGTTGCGGCCGCCATTGCCGTCGTTCAGCGCGCCTGCCGAGGCGACCAGCATGCTTCCGGCCGGCCCCATCACATGTCGTGAGGCAAAGGCCTGAGACGCGGCGGGCGCGGTGTCACCGCTCAGCAGGCCCGTCACAACGGGCGTTCGAGCCGAGACGGTGGTGGCGTCGTAGACTTTGCTGTCGCTGACCGCGGTGACCGTCAGGGGGGCCGGCGTGATCGTGCCGCTGGCTGCCACGCGTTGAACGGAATAGTTGCTGCCGCCCCGGCCGTCCTGGATGGTTTCGCCTGTCACGACGAGGCTGCTGCCGCCTGCGCCCAGTACGTTGCGCGAGGCAAATGCCTGTGTGGCACTGACCAGCGTGTCGGTGCCCAGCAGGCCGCTGACCGTGGGAGTCGCAGAGGACTGCGTGCTGCCGTCGTAGACCTTGCTGTCCGTTGCGGCCGTCAGGGTCACCACAGCAGGGGTGATGCTGGCGGCCGTTGTGGCGGTGCTGCTGGCCAGCAGGTAATTGGCGGCGTCTCGGCCGCTGACGGCGATGCCGGTGACCGTCACCGGTATCGCCGTTCCCGCGTGGCGGTCGCTGAAGGCCGCCGACGCCTGGCTGAACGTCAGGGTGTCACCGGCGACCGCATTGCTGCCCAGCGTCACATTGGCCGAAGTGGTGGCGTCGTACACCTTGTCGAGCGCGGTGGCGGTCACGGTCAGCGAGGCCGGGTTGATCGTGCCGGTTGCGGTTGTCGCGTTGATGGTGTAGTTCCGCCCTCCGTTGCCGTCGCTGACCGCTCCCGGCACGACCACCAGTGTGCTGCCGTTGGTCCCGAGCACGTCCTTGGAGCCGAAGCTCTGGGCATTTGCTCCGACCGAGTCTCCGCCGAGCAGACCGCTCACGCGGGGCGCGGCCGTCGAGCGCGTGGTGCCGTCGTAGACCTTCGTGTCGGTCACGGCCGCAATCGTCAACGGCGCAGGCAGGATGGTGCCCGCTGCCGACGTCGTGGTGACCGCGTAGTTGGCGCCATTGCGACCGTCGTTGATGGTGTAACCGGTCACGGTCAGCGTGCTCCCGCCAGTGCCCAGTACATGACGCGAACCAAAGGCCTGCCCCAGGCCACTGATCTGGTCGCCACCGACCAGACCGCTGACGGTCGGCGATACCGCCGACAGCGTCGTGCCGTCGTAGGCACGGGTTTCGGTCGACGCAGCAATGGTCAGCGGCGCCGGCGTGATCGTTCCGTTTGCAGCCGTCGTGGTGACGGTGTAATTGGCGCCGCCGTTGCCGTCCTGCACGGTGTAGCCGGTGACCGCCAGCGTGCTGCCTCCCTGGCCGAGCGCATGGCGGGACGTGAATGCCTGGGTGGCGTTGACCAGGGTGTCGTTTCCGCGCAGACCGGATGCCGTGGGCGCAAGCGTCGAGGCGAGACCACCGTCATAGACCTTGGAGTCGGAACGCGCCGCGATGGTCAGGCTGGCCGGCGTCACCGTGACGGTCGCGGGCGAGTAATCGATGCGGTAGCCCTCCTGGCTGGTGCTGAACAGGCCGCCGAGCGTCACGTTGCGCAGGCCGACGTTCGGGCTGTCGAGCGCCGCGGTCAAGGTACCTTGCAGCAGCGTGGCGTCCGGCGTCACGGCGGTGCCGTTGGAGCTGTATCGCACCTGACCGGCGGGCACCGACCGGCTACCGTCGTAGGTCCTGGTGGGCGCTGCACCACGGTCCACGGTGACCGTCAGCGGCGTCAGCAGGCTGCGCAGCAGAGGCTGGCTCAGCCCGTCGACCTGCACCCACTTGCTGCCGAAGTCGAAACCCGAAAAGTTCGTCGACTGCAGCATCCCGCTCGCGCTGAGCCCGATGCCACCATCGGAACTGGCCAGCCCGCTGCCTGCGACATCCCAGTAGCTGGCCGCCACGCTGCCGCCAGTGTCGTTGAAGCCCACCAGCCCGCCGATCGCACCGCTTCCCGTCACGGCGCCTCGCGACAGGCTGCGGTCGACGCTGCCTGTGTTCAGCCCCACGAGCCCGCCCACGGCATCCGCACCTGCAACTGCGCCGCTCGCATGGCTGTCTTCCACGGTGAAATTGTTGTTGCCGACCAGGCCACCCACGGCGTTGCCAGTGCCAGTGACCTTGCCCGTGGCGTAGGACTCGCTGATGGTGCCGTTGTTGAATCCGACGAGGCCGCCGGCGGCCGACATCCCGTCGGCGTCAGCCCCGGCCGTCACGCTGCCGGTGGCCCGGCTGCGCACGATGCTGCCATCGTTGTTGCCTGCAAGGCCACCGATCAGCGTGATCCCGCTGACGGCGCCGCTGGCGCGGCTGTCGGTCACGCCGCCCTGGTTGTCGCCGATCAGCCCGCCGGCATTCCTGTCGGCATTCGCCGCGCCGCTGGCCTGAGAGGTCTCGACCGTGCCCAGCACGCCGTTCAGGCCAACCAGCCCACCCGCGCTGTCTGTTGCACCCGCGCTCCCGCTGGCGACGCTGGAGCTCACGCTGCCGTCGTTCTCGCCCACGAGCCCGCCCGCGTTCGCCTCGGCGGCGTTGACGGCGCCAGTGGCCCGGCTCGCCTCGATGGAGGCGCCCGACGCGTTGTAGCCGACCAGGCCACCGGCAGACCCGACGCCGTTCACCGCGCCGCTGGCCACACCGCCCGTGATGGTGCCTTCGTTCCAGCCGACGAGGCCGCCGACCGCGGTGGCACCGTTCACCGTCCCGCTGGCCTGACTGTCGACCACTGACGCCTGATTGTCCCCGACGAGCCCGCCCACCCGGTCGCCGCTCCCCGAAACGGACCCGGAAGCCCGGCTGGAAATGACCTGATCGCGGTTGTTCCGGCCAACCAGTCCGCCCACCGAGTTGACGCCCGACACCGCTGCGCTGGAGTTGCTTCGGCTGACGATGCCGTCGCTTTCGCCGACCAGGCCTCCGATGTAATCGCCGGCGCCAGTGACGCTCCCCGAAGCCGAACTGCGCTCGATCAGGTTGTCCTGGTAGCCCGCCAGCGCGCCGACCTGCGAGCGACCCCGTACGCTGGCTCCGACCAGATGCACATCGCTGAGGGTGGCGCCGCTGGCGTAGCCGAACAAGCCGACGCTGTCGGTGGTCGGCCGGTTGATGGTGAGATTCGTGATGCGGTGGCCCAACCCGTTGAAGGTGCCCGCGAAGGGCACGTCGGCGGTCCCGATGGGCTGGAAGCCGGCGCCACGGTTCCAGGTGGCCGTCGCGCTGGCATCGATGTCGCTGCCCAGGGCGTAGGCCCCGCCGTCCACGTCGTTCTTCAGCCCCTGCAGGGTCTGACGGGCGATGTCGGTGCTCGTGCCGAGCCGGTTGATGACGGTGTACGGCGTGTCGTTGATCACGAGCGCGTTCGTGGAGGTCACCGGCACATTGGGCAGGTTCACGGTCACGCCTTCGGCGAGATTGAACCCGCCGGTGCCGAAGTTCACGCGCAGGCCGGCTGCGGGCGAGTTGGATGTGGCCGTGATGCTGGCGTTGAGGTTGACGCTGTTCGCTGCAGTGAGCGTGAGCACCCGACTGCTGCTCCAGGTCACGGCGTCGTTGATGTTGACGTCTCCGCTGCCTGGGCGCGAACCCGACTCGCTTCGCAACTCGACATCGGTCGTGGCCAGGTTGGCCGACAAGGTGGCACCGCTGATGTCGCCACCAGAGGCGGCCACCGTGAAGTCCGTCGGGTCGATCAGCCAGCGCCCCCCGGAGCCAGAGGATGCCTGCGTGTTCACACGGCTGCCGTCGGCGATTCGCACGCGAGCACCGGAAGTCTCGATGAAGCCGCCCGCACCCCCTTCAGGGGCGGAGGCGTCCAGTGTGCCCGCCACGTTCATCGTGCCGGAGGTCTTGCCCGCCAGCAGCACGATGCGGCCCGCCTGCTCCTGCACCGTCCGAGCTTCCACGACGCCGGTGTTGTTCACGACGCTGGCCAGCAGGCTGTCGCGTGCCCCCGCCGTGACCAGCACCTGCCCGCCATCGGCGCGCAGCAGGCCGCCGTTGGCGGCCTGGGCGTCCAGCAGCTGGCCGTCGACCTGCAGCGACAGCAGGCTGTTGCCTCGTAGCTTGAGCGTGATGTCGCTGCCCGCGCCGAGGGCGACGGTTCCGAGCCGCGCGCTCACGACCCCGTCGTTGACGACTTCGTGGCCGAGCAGCGCGACGTGGCCACCCGGGGCGGCCGTGATCTGTCCCTGGTTGACCACCGCCGCACGGCTCGACCCGGTCCACCGCACCCCGCCTGCGGCGTCGACCTCGACCTGATCCAGCGTGCTGGCCACGAGGCCCGCCACATCGACCTGAGCCTGCCGTCCGAACAGCACACCGTTGGGATTGATCAGCCAGACCTGGCCGTTGGCCTGAATGCGGCCCAGGATCTGCGAGCCCTGCGTATCCAGGATACGGTTGACCGCAAGCGAAGTGGCCGACGGCTGGAGGAAGGCCACCCGCTCCTGCGCTCCCAGGTTGAAGCTTTGCCACTGGATCGAGACCCGGTCGCTGCCCTGCTGCACGGTGGTGGCCACCTGACCGGGCGCGCCGGTCTGCGTGATTACGGCCGTGCCCGAAACGACCTGTCCCCCCTCCGGCCCGGCCCAGCTCGGCACGCCGGTGACCAGCAGCACCGCCGCACTTGCCAGCGATGTCAGCAGCCGACCTGACTTGCCCCGCGCCCGTGACGTCTCGGCCACGGCAACCCAGTTCTGGTGCACGGAGTTCCAGACCAGACGGAAGCTTCGATTCATCGAGCCGTGACGCTTCATGGCGGGGCGCTTTCGGAAGGCTTGAGCGGGTTGATTCCAGGCACGAGGCCGGGTGCTTCACCCGTCGTCCTCCTGCCGTCAAAGTCCCCAAAGCCTATCGAGCGTGTATGACACGCTCTACGTTCCGATAGTCCGCTTGCCGCCGCGTCGTGAGCCGTTCGGACTATTTCCGACGAGCCACAGGGCTGCTGCGCCGGTCTGCCTGGATGTCAGCGTTGACTGATCCAGGCCGTGTTGCCACTGCCAGCCTGGCTGACGTAGGCGTTGTGGTGGCCCGCCCCCTGGACGAGCGTGAGGCTGTTGCTCGACCCTGACTGGTAGAGCTGCGCGCTCGAGCCGCCGTACTGCTGCACCAGCATCCGGTTGCCGCTGCCCGATTGCATCGCATCGAAGTTGTTGCCAGCGCCCGTCTGCGTCAGGTCGATGCTGTTGTTCGTGCCGGTCTGATCGATGACCGCGCGGTGGCCCGAGCCGGCCTGCTGCACCCGCAGCCGATTGGTGTCACCAGTCTGTCGCAATGTTGCCACCAGCTGCTGCCCGTTCTGCTGCAGCCACACGCCTGCCGTGGAAAGGTCCGACGCACCGAGATCCGTCTGCGGACCGAGGTCCGCGGCAAGGGCTGGCGGCGGGGCCATCAGGACGAACGTCAAGCCGATCGCCAGACCGATGGCCAGGCGACGGGAATCGGGCAGCCGGGTTGCGGGGGCCGTTGCCCCGGGTAGACAGACGGTGGTAACGGTGGATCCGGTGGATACGGTGGATACGGTGGGTCGGCGAACGGCGACAGGCTTGAACATCGGGCACTCCATGAGCGCCCTGGCACGCGGTGAGGCAGGGCGCAACCCGCTTCGGCCGAAGCGGCATGCCCTGGATGTCGGACGTTCAGGCCCGGACTTGAGTCAACCCCCCGAGCAGGGGGTAAAAAAGATCTGCACATATGCCGTTCGGCAGGGGGCGGTTCATCGGTGCTTCAAAAGTGCTTCCTAAAGTAACAAGCGTTGGCAATGCGCCAGGAAGGGCTCGGTTCCGCAGATAGCGGACTGTCGCGCCTCCGGGATGCGTCGCCGGCGTCATCCACCCACCATGTTTCGTTTCGGCCGACAGCGGCAATCAGCCCGCTCCGGCCCTCTCAAGAAAGACCATCATGAACTTCAAGCACATCGCCATCGCCGCCACCCTGGCCGTTTCCTCCCTCTCCAGCTTCGCCGGCGACATCTCCTTCACCGACGTCGCCGGTAGCACGGGCGTCGACATGTCTGCCGCCCAGACTGTCGTTGAAGGGTTCGTCAATGATCTGACGACGACGCCGGTCGAGAACACCGCCATCATCTTCCAGGACCAAGTTGCCGCAGCCAGCGTGGCCGTGATCGAGCAGGCTGGCGCCACGACCTCGCTCGCTTACATCTACCAAGGTGCTGCCGCTGGCGACAACAGCGCTTCGGTGGCCTACATCCTGCAGAGCGCCACGACCGCCGCTGTTGCTGTGATCAACCAGCGCTGATCTGGCATCCCGGTTTCGCATCTTTTCCGCATCCGAAAGCGCGCGCACCCTTTGGGTAGCGCGCGCATTCATCTTCACCCGGAGTACCCTCATGAAGTTCCGTACCCACTTGATTGCGGGCGCCTGCCTGGCCGCCTGCTCGGCTGGCGCGTTCGCGTCGACCTCCGCTTGCCCGGCCAGCCTCACGTCGCCTGCCGATGGCGCTGCGGCCGAGCTCATCGTCAAGAACTGCAACCCGGCGGCCACGCTGTTCATCGGCGGCGCCTCGACCCAGGCGAGCAACCTGCTGACGGTCGCCAATTCCCAGATCTTCGCCAACACCTTCACGCCGATCGAAATCAGGCCCGGCGCTTCTGTGACCACCGCCGTCCCCAGCCTCAACACGACCGGCTTCAAGGCCTATGTCGGCATCGCCAAGGCGGGTCTGGGCACCCTCGGCGGCAAGCTGATCTACGTGCTTTACAACTCCAACAACGGCTCGGCCGGTGGGGTGTCGCAGCTGCTGGGCAAGACCCCGAAGCTGTCCGACCAGTCTGACGCCGCCAAGAAGATCCCTGAAGCCACCGTGACCTTCGTCGGCCCGGCCAAGGACGCAAACACGCCGGACACCAAGACCGCCAACACCTTCTGCGGCACGACGGCCAGCGGGGTGACCTCGACGGCTACGCTGGTGGGGTGCAACTCGTACACCACGATGACCGCCGACATGGCGCTCAGCGACACGCGCGCCCAGGAGCTCTATGCGCTCTACGCTGCTGCCGCCAAGGGCAAGCCCTCGACGCTGACCCAGGTGCCGCTCGCACTGCAGTCCTTCGGCGTGGCCGTGAGCCCCTCGCTCTACGCGGCGCTGCAGACGAAGCAGGGTCTGGCGAATGACGCCACCGCAGCCAACCAGCCGTCGATCAAGAGCGCCGATTACGCCAGCCTCGTGTCCAAGAACGGTGCGGTCAGCACGGTGGCCGCTCTGGTGGGCGACGCCACGCTGACGGGCGAGCTGAAGCTCGCGCGTCGCGACGACCTGTCCGGGACGCAGGCCGTGTCGAACATGTTCTTCGTCAACGGCCAGTGCGGCGGCAATGACAAGGCCGCCGTGGCCAAGAGCGTGGATCAGGCCGTGGCCAAGGCTGGCGGCCTGCTGGGTGGTCTGGCCATCCGTGGCGCGAGCGACAGCGTTTCGGGCGTGCTGACGATCACGGAAAACGCGACCTCCACCGATGTTCGCAACGTGCTGAACAGCGGCGGTTACGCCATCGGCGTCCTGGGCACGGGCAGCGGTGGTGCGCAAGGCACGGCAGGCCATTTCGTGAAGATCGACGGCATCAGCCCGAACGCCAACGGGAGCGACTTCCGCAATGCCACGGCCGCCCGTGCGCAGATTGCGAATGGTGCGTACCCGTTCGCCTACGTGCTGTATGGCATGTACGTGACCAAGACGATCAACGACGCCAAGAACACGGACAAGAAGGCCCTGGTCGAGGCGATGATGAACGGCTTCAAGGACTCCAACCTGACGAACCTGTCGGGGCACGCCTACCTCGACGGTGCTGTCAGCGCCAAGCAGGCGGCCTACAGCCGTCAGGGCGGCAACAACTGCTCGCCCATCACCAAGCTGTGATGCTTCGGCCGGGCACATGAGGCCCGGCTGTTTCATCTATCGCCTGCAGGGTTCACAAGACCCTGCAGGCGTCTTCTTGTAACGATCGCGTCACGTGCGACCACGATAGTCATCGGGATGTCTGATCCGTTCGGCGCGGCCCGGCAGCCGGTCAATTGGTGCTTGCACACAAGAGCGCGATCACGCTTCCAGTCGATCGCCCTGGTGGTCGCACTTGCCTGCGTGGCGACTTTGTCTGCCCGGGCGCAGACCGCACCAACCGATGGTGCGCCCGTGCCCCGGTTCGACATCTACCAGTACGTCGTCGAAGGCAACAGCACCCTGGCCGATCCGGCCATCGAGGCGGCTGTGGCCACCCACATGGGCGAGCGCAGGACGCTTCAGGATGTCGAGGCGGCACGTGCCGCCCTGGAGAAGGCCTACCGGGACGCAGGCTTCCTGACCGTGGTCGTCTCCATTCCCGAGCAGGATGTGAGCACGGGCGAAGTCGTGCTGCGGGTGGTCGAGGGCACGGTGGAGCGCGTGCGCGTTCGCGGCGCCGGCTACACCCTGCCCAGCGCGGTGCGGGCGGGTGTGACGGAACTTGCCGAAGGAACGGTGCCCAACTTCAACACCGTCCAGGCGCAACTGGCGGGTGTGAACCGGCGCTCGGACATGCGGGTCACGCCGGTGCTGCGTGCCGGCCGGCTGCCTGGAACGGTAGAGGTGCAGCTCGATGTCGATGATCAGCTGCCGCTGCACGGCAGCATCGAGCTGAACAACCGGCAGACGCCCAACACCACCGAAACGCGCCTGTCGGCGAACGTGCGATACGACAACCTGTTCCAGCGCGGTCACGGCATCGGGATGACGCTGCAGGTTGCGCCGCAGCGTCCGGGGGATGCCAAGGTAGCGGCCCTCAACTACATGCTGCCTGGGCATTCGGACCGGGACGCGTATGCGCTGTACCTGGTCCATTCGCGCAGCGCCTTCGCGACTCTGGCCAATGCGCCGGGGCTCGGGCTGATCGGCAACTCGGACACGATGGGGTTTCGCTACAACCGCCCGATCGACAGTGGCGGCGACTGGATACAGCGCCTGAGCGCGGGTGCCGACTACAAGTCCATCGAGCAGACCATCACCGTCGCGAACGCCGGCTCGATCGATACGCCGGTGCGCTACGTGCCTCTGGTGGTCAACTACACCGCGAGCGTCGGCGGAGATGAGGCTTCGGGCACCATCGACCTGAGCCTTGCGGCAGGTCTGCGCGGGCTCCTCGGGAACAGCGACAAAAGCTTCCAGGCCAAGCGCGCGGGCGCCTCGGCGCAGTTCGTCACCATGCGCCTGGGCGCACAGCATGTGCGCATGCTGGGGCGCTGGTCTCTGAGCGCGCGGGTCGACTCCCAGCTCGCCACCGGCCCGCTCGTACCCACCGAGCAGATGGTGGCCGGTGGCGCGGAGAGCGTGCGCGGCTACCTGGAGGGCGAGCGCTCCGGCGACCTCGGCCTGAGGGTCTCGTTGGAGGCCCGCACGCCCGCTTACTCGCCGTTGGGGCCATCCTCGCCCTGGCGGCTGAACGGTCTGGTGTTCCTGGACGCCGCTCGGCTGAAGACCTTGCAGCCTCAGGCGCCGCAGGTCGGGCTGCACTCTCTGGCCGGCACGGGGCTCGGCCTGCGCCTAGTCGCGCCCGGCGGAGCAACGGTCGAGATGGATGCCGCACGGGCGCTGGTGCGTGGGGACTCGACGGGATCGGGCGAGACGCGTTTGCACCTTCGCGCGATCTGGGCGTATTGAAAATGGTCCAGCCGCTCCGATCCGGCTGGCCGAGCCGGCAGCGCATGCCCCGCTGCGGAAACCTGCTGGCGCCATCGCAGATTGCCGTGCAGGCGACCCACGTGAGTGTGCAGGTCCTGATGCTGGCGGGGCTGCTGGTCTGCTCGCAGGGCCAGGCCCAGAATGCGCCTGCACGGGTGCCCGAATCGGCCTTGCCATCCGGCCTGTCGCAGAAGGCAGGAACGCCGTTGAACTACGGCACGGCGGCCGTCAACCCCGCCACAGGACGCGTGACGGCCACGCTGACGCAGACCGACGCGACCAACATCGTCGACTGGAAGAGCTTCGACATCGGTCGCGCCGCCCAGCTGAACATCGTGCAGCCCTCGGCCTCGGCGGTGCTCCTGAACAAGGTGGCCGGTGGCGCGTTCGACAACAAGACGGTGATTGAAGGGGTCTTGCAGGCCAATGGCCGGGTGTACCTCTACAACCCCAACGGGATCGTCTTCGGCAAAGGTGGCGAGGTCAACACGGCCGGGTTGATCGCCAGCACGCTCAGGTTCGACGAGAGCCGGGTCACCGGGGGGCTCCTGCGCCAGGGAGACGGGCCGGTGCTGGGCGCGGACCCTGCGCTGGGCAGAGCCCCGGGTGCGGTGGTGGTGGAGGGAGATGCCCAGTCGCGCGCATCCATCCGGGTGGCTGGCGGGGGGCTGGCGCTGCTTGCCGGCCCCAACGTGAGCAACCACGGCACCATCAGCGCGCCAGATGGACAGGTGGTGCTGGCCGCAGGCAGCAAGGTCTACCTCGCTGCGCCGAACGTGGGGCAGACGGGCACGTCGCTGCGTGGGGTTCTGGTGGAGGTCAGCAACGACGACCTGCCCAGCCTGCCCGGCGGCAGCACGCCGCGCACGGCCGAAAACGGCGTCTCCGGCCGCATCGAGGTGGGTCGCGGCAACGCAACGATGGTCGGCTATGCGGTCAACCAGAAGGGCCTGGTTTCAGCGACCACCACGGTCAACCTGAACGGCTCGATCTTCCTTCGCGCCCAGGATCAGGCGCAGGTCAGCAACCAGACCTTGGCGCCTACGCGCGCCGGGCCGCTGGTCTTTGGAGCTGGCAGCGTCACGGAGGTCAAGGCGCTTGCCGACGACAACGAGAAAGTGACTGCAACCGCGATCTTCAACCGTTCCCAGGTCACGGCCTCGGGGCTGGGCGTGGAGGTCCAGACCGGAGCCCAGATTCTGGCGCCGGGCGGCAACGTGGCGCTCACTGCGAAGCGCCTCTATGACCAGGATCCTGGTGGTCTGACGCCTGATCCTCGACGTGACTCTGCGGTGCGGGTCGATCTGGCTGCGGGCAGCGTGATCGACGTATCCGGCAGCCGTGGCACCACCCTGCCCATGTCCAGCAACGTCATCGAGGTCGAACTGCGCGGAACCGAGCTGGCCGACAACGTCGTGCTCCGCGAATCACCGCTTTATGCCGGCAAGGTCCGCGTGGATGTGCGGCAAGGCACGCCGATTGCGAACATCAGCGGTTACCTCGAGCAGCGTCAGTTCGGTCTCGGCGAGTTGAACGCTGCGGGCGGGACGGTGTCTCTGACTGCCGACGCCGCCGTGATCCAGCGCGCTGGCAGTCGGATCAACGTCGATGGCGGCTGGGTGGACTACCTGGCAGGCAAGGTCAACACGAGCCAGCTGCGGCTGGGCAACAGTCTGGTTGACGTCGGCAGCGCCAAGGCAGGCGTCGCCTACACCGAGATCGTGAACCTGCCGGACAGCAGCGCGCGCACCGAGGCCGGATACCGCCAAGGTGCCAGCGCCGGTACGGTGGCACTCTCCGCGCCGATCATCGTGGCCCAGGGCGAACTCAGCGGGCAGGCCACGCGTGGCGCCCGCCAGCGCGATCCGTCGGCTGCGGGCTTTCCGCTGGGCGGCAGCTTGCAGATCGGCAACCAGGCCCAGACCCGCTACGAAGGCCTGGTGAGCCTGGGCACCGGGGGCACGCCCGGCCTGAACGCCCCCGCAGTCGGGGCAGATTTCGACCAGGCGGATCCCGGGCAGTCGACATTGGCCGGTCGCCTGGACCTGGACACCCGCGCACTCGTGCAGGCAGGGTTCAGCCGGTTGAGCGTTCAGACGCGCGGCGACATCGTCATCGGTTCACCGGTCGCACTGCCTGCAGGCGGGCAGCTGCGCCTGGATGCCGCCGCGCGCGGCAATCTGCACGAGGGCGAGACGAACGCGCCCGAAGGCGGCCATCTCTCCATCAATGCGCCGGTGGCGATCCCCTCGGGTACGCTGACGGCCAGTGCCGTCGGTCTCGATGTGGCCTCGGGCGTCACGCTGGATGCGGCGGGCCGCTGGACCAACGATCTGGCGGCGGCCGGCGCGCCGCGCGACGCGGACGGGCAGGCCACCGGCGTGTTGTCCAACCGCGGTGGCAGCGTCAGCCTGGCTGCAAACCGGCTGCAGCTCGGTGATTCGGTGCAGATCGACGTCTCGGCCGGCGCGTCGGTCAGCACGGCGGGCCGCCTCACCACGGGCTCGGCGGGTTTGGTGAGCCTGCGCGCGTCGACGGCTGACCTCACCCCCGCGGGGCTGGCGGCGAGCCGCCTGGTCATCGGCCCCGGCCTGCAACTGCGCGGCTATGGCTTTTCCCGAGGCGGCACGCTGGCGCTGCAGGGCAGTGCCTTCGTGCTGGGCAACGTGGATGCCGCCACGGTGCCGAGCCGCGGGATGGCCCTGGCGCCCGGTTTCTTCCAGCAGGGCGGCTTCACCAGCTACGAGATCCTGGCTGGCCAGGACCTGACGCTGGCCGCGGGCGCCACCGTGCAGCCCCGCGCCGAGCGCTGGCAGTTCGCGCTCGATGCGAACACGGTGGCAACCGGCAGCATGTCAGCGGTGGCCCGCCCCTGGCTGGCACCGCTGAGCGGACCGTCGGACGTGCGCGCTGCCACGAACCTGACCCTGCGCGCGTCGACCAACGCCGGCGCGGTGCCGGGCGACCTGCGGCTGCTCGCAGGCTCGCAGCTGGACCTGGACCCGGGTGCCTCCGTGACGCTGTCTTCGGCCGGATCGCTGCAGGTCGAGGGCACGGTCCACGCGCCCGGCGGCCGGGTGACGATGAGCCTGCTGGGCAACACCGGCCACATGTGGTTCGGAAGCAAGTCGGCGGTGCTGGCCGAGGGCAGCGACGCGCGGCTCTACACGGACGGCAACGGCGTGAGCAGCGGAGAGCTGCTGGACGGCGGACGCATCATGCTGGGTGGTGCGCTGGGCACCCCCGATCGCTTCGGCAGCACGACGGTCGACGCCGCACCCGGCGCCATCGTGATGCAGCCTGGCGCGGTGTTCAACGTGGGTGGTGTCGGCCTCGGACCCAAAGGCCTGAGCTTCCGCAGCAACGGCGGGCTGGCGACGGTCACCGGGCTGGGCAGCGCAGGCGGGTCGATCGAGATCCGCTCCCGAACGGCACTCGATCTGCTCGGGAGCTTCGTCGGCGCAGGCGCCGGCGGGGCCAAGGGCGGCAGCATCACGATCGGCCTGGACTCGTCCGACGCGCCCGTGCTGGATGTCATGAGCCGCCAGGCGCTGGCCAGCCGAAGTGCCCAACTCCTGAAGACCACCTACGACGAGTACCAGGTGGCGGCGGGTACCGGGGCCGTCGTGGCCGACAACCTGAATGCCGGCAAGTTCGCCAGCGTGACGCTGCGCAGCAGCGACACGCTCGCCTTTGGCCTGGGCAAGGGCGACCTGACCCTGTCGGCATCGTCGGTGCTCAAGCTCGATGCCCCCACCCTCCTGGCCGACAGCGGCGTACGGGGCAGCGCGATCAATGACCTCGAACAAGCGGCAACCCGCCAATTTGAGAGCCGCGACCCCAACGTGGTGCGGCAGGCCGTCGATGCGCTGAAGGCGGCCGACCGCGCGCGGGGTGTCAGCGACCGAGACTACGACAACCTCGACATCGAACAGGCGGTCAAGGATCTGGCGCAGTGGCGGCTGGCTGATCAGCGGCTGGATCTGACCAAGACGGCGACGCTCAGGCTCAGCGCGCCGGCGGTGCAACTGGGCAACGGCAACCCGGACCAGTCGGCTACCGAGTACCCCCGTCCCGGCCAGGCTGCTGCTCGCTCGGCCCTGGCGGGCAATGCCGATCTGCGGGTCGATGCGTCCAACATCGACCTGGTCGGGCACTCGGCGCTTCAAGGCTTTGGCACGGCCACGCTCTCGGCCTCGCAGGACGTGCGGCTGATCGGCATCGACTGGTACGACCCCAACACGCCAGTGGGCAACGCACTGCAGTACGACGGCACGTCGCGCGGCTCGTTCTGGGTGCGCGGCCAGCTCGACCTTCGCAGCGCCCAGGTCTACCCGACCACATTGACCGACTTCACCCTGGCCGTCGAGCCGACTGCCGATGCGGGCTCCGGCCGCCTGGGCTTCTCGCACAGCGGCCAGGTGCCGGGCGCCGTGCTCTCGGCCGGCGGGTCCCTGACGGCCTACGCACCGCAGATCGTGCAGGCCGGGCGGGTGGTCGCGCCGCAGGGCCGCCTCGTGCTGGGCAACACCGATCCCGCCGTCAATGCGCTCATCACCACCGACCTCACCTACCGCGACGGCAGCGTCACGTCGGTGGCGGGTGCAGGCCCCGTTCCGCTGGGTGTCGTGACCAACGGCAGCGTCCCCACCGCCAGCACCTGGACCGCACAGCTGCCCGGCGGTACCGATGTCGAGCTCTCGCTGAGCCCGGTAGCCGGTACCGCGACGCCTCAGCGTGCGCTGCCTTCCAAGGAGATTGTGTCCTCGGCGGGCCGCGTCACGCTGGCCCCTGGCGCGACCCTGGACCTCTCGGGCGGGGGATCGGTTTTTGCGTATGGCTTCACCCCGGGGCGAGGCGGCTCCCAGGACGTGCTGGCCAACAACCGGCCGGGCACGCCGACGACCACCTTCGCCATCCTGCCGGGCTTCAGCGGCAAGGTGGCCCCGGTGGATGGCGGCTACGGCGTCGACGGCGGCCTGGCGGTGGGCGACGCGGTCTGGCTGTCGGCCCAGGGCCAGCTGCCGGCGGGCCTGTACACCTTGCTGCCCGCCCACTATGCCCTCATGCCTGGCGGCTTCAGCATCAGCGTGGCCTCTGGCACCCGCGACATGCAGCCCAATGCCAACCAGACCCTGGCCGACGGCTCCTACCTGGTGGCCGGGCGCCTGGCCCAGGCCGGCAATGGGGCGCAGGTCGCACGCAACCAGGGCTTCGCGGTGGCGCCGGGCCAGGTGGTGAGGCAACGATCGGAGTTCGCGCTGTACGACGCGGACACCTACTTCAAGGACAAGGCGCAGGCGGCGGGCCTGGCTGCTCCCGACCTGCCGCGCGACGGTGGCCATGTGGTCTTCAGCGCCAGTGACCCGAATGCCAATGCCTTGCGTCTGGACGGCGGGGTCCGACTGGCGGGTGCCGCGAGCGGCGTGGCCGGCCTGGCGGACATCGCCGCACAGCGCCTGGAGATCACCGCCAGCCCCGGGGTGGGAGCGGCTGGCGCGGTGCGCCTGTCCGCCGGGCAGCTGAGTGCGCTGCAGGCCCGCAGCCTCAGCCTGGGCGCGGTGCGCACGGTCGAGCCGGGCGGTACGCGCCTGGATGTGCGCACGGCAGATCTGCTGCTGGCCAACGATGCGGCCCACGCGCTCACGGCACCGGAGCTGATTCTGGGTGCCAGCGGCAGCCTGCGGGTCGAGGCAGGCGCAGCCTTGCGTGCGCAGGGCTCGGGCGGCGGCCGCGAGGACCTCCTGGTCGATGGCGGCAGCGCCGTGCTCAGGGCAACGGGCTCGGCCGCGGGCGGCAGCATCGTGCGCGTGAGCAGCAGTGGCCCGCACGCGACGCTTGGCATCGGCCGGGACGCACAGGTTGCGGCGGGCGGCAGTCTGCAGATCGATTCGGAAGGTCGCAGCAGTCTTGGCGGCACCTTGGCCGTGGATGCCGGGGGCAAGCTCACCCTGGCGGTGCCTGCCATCGCGCTGGGTGATGCCGTGCCCGCAACCGCGGCGGCGGGGAGCTTCACCTTCAGCAGCGCGGCCGTGAGAGATTGGTCCGCGCTGAGCTCGCTCTCACTGACCAGCCGCGACTCGGCCATTGGGGTATACGGCCCGCTGAATCTCGGCGGCGATTCGCTGCAGCGGCTCACGCTGGGGGGGCCGGGCCTGTCCTGGTTCGGCGACGCCGGGCTTGCGCAGCTTCGGGCTCGCGTCGTGAGGCTGCAAGGCGCCGATCGTCCTGCCCCCGCCGGCGACGCAGCGGCCGGCGTCGGCCTGCTGCACGTGCAAGGCGGCCTCATCGAGCTGGGCAGCGGCAGCTTCTCGCTGCAACAGTTCGGCGATGTCAGCCTGGCGGCGACCGGCGACCTGCGGATCGTGGGCGCCGGCAGCGTGCTGTCGACCGGCGGCTCGATGGGCCTGGATGCCTCACGCATCACGGTGGCCAGCAATGCCGACGGCAGCTTGCGTGCAGGCACGGCCATGGTCCTGTCCGGGTCGGACCGTGCCGGTACCGCGGCAGTCGCCGAGCCGGTCGGCTTTGGCGGCCGGCTGGCCTTCGAGGCCGACACCATTCGCTCGCGTGCGCTGATTCAGGCGACTTCGGGCACCGTGGAGATGAAGGCCGCCACCAGCCTCACCCTGGAGGGCGGGCAGGTTTCGACAGCCGGTGCAGCCGTGGCGTTTGCCGGCGCCACCGCCTACAGCCCGGGCGGCACCATCAGCCTGAGCAGCCCGCGCATGGCAGTGGGTGCCGATGCCACGGTCGACGTCTCTGCTGTCGGCGCGGATGCCGGCAGCCTGTCGTTGACCGCGGTGCAGGGCACGGCCGATGGAGCGCTGCTGCAGATTTCCGGCACGTTGCGGGGCGGGGCCCGTGCCGTGCCGGGCCAGGCCGCGCCGGTGGCCGGTGGCCGGTTCAGCCTGGATACCGACAGCGTGCAGGCAGGCACAGCCGAGGCTTTCGGTGCGCTGAACGCCAGGCTGAACGCGGTGGTGGAGGGCCGCGTCACCGGGTTCACCGGTTCGCGCGATTTCCGGCTGCGCCAGGGCGACGTGGCGCTCGACGGCAACGCCGCCATCGTGGCCTCGGAAGTCCGCATCGCAGCCGATGCCGGCAGCATCACGCTGTCCGGGCGCAGCAGTATCGACGCCTCGGGCAACAAGGGCGGCAGCATCGAGCTCGCGGCCCGGGCCGCATCAGGTCAGCCGGACAGCGGCCAGGTTCGCATGCGCGACGAGGCGAGACTGCTGGCGCAGGGCAGGGCACCGGTGTCGGATTCGGGCGGCGGGTCGACGGGCCAGGGCGGCCGCGTGCTCATCCAGACCGCCACGGCAGACGGCAGCGCGCCCGCAGTGCCGGACGGCAGCGCGAGCATCAGCCTGACCGGCGGCCTGATCGACGTGCAGGGCAGCCAGGCCGGTCGCGGCGGATCGGTGACGCTGCGGGCGCCGCGGGTGGGTGACGAAGCTGGACGCGATGTGGCCGTGGCGCGCCTCGACACAGCCGTGCGGGGTGCGGCGCAGCCTGCGGTGATCGAAGCCTACAAGGTCTATCAGGCCAGCGCCATCACGGCGGAGGCTGACAGCGCGGACGGTCGCAACCTGAGCGCTGGCACTGAGGGTCGCCTGTACGGCGAAGCGCGTCGATTCGTCGACGAGGCCGCGGGCGGCATCTCGGCGCGTCTGGGCCTATTGCCTGAGGCCGTGGCCCTGCGCCCGGGGGTGGAGGTGCGATCCAGCGGCGATCTGCTGGTGTCGGTCAATGAATTCGC
>JBMOGN010000039.1:0-20616 GCA_049318345.1 Rubrivivax sp.
GTGTAAGGCATGCCGCCAGCGTTCAATCTGAGCCAGGATCAAACTCTTCAGTTTGATCTTGAAGTTTTGCTCAAAACGGAATTGAAGTGAACTTCACTTCATTTTCCGTGAGCGTCTGAAGTCTTGAGTCTTGCGACTCTCGACGTTGGCACTTGCCTTCAAACGCCCACGCTTATCGGCTGTATGTTGTTAAAGAGCGGCGTCTTGCGACGGGCTGATCAGTGATCAGCAAAGACAGCGATTCTGGCACGTTTTTCAAACCCGTGTCAAGCGCTCGGTCATCGCGCCCCGCGCTTCCGGTGTGGCCGCAACAGTCAGGCGGTGTGCCTGCCAAATCGCGGCGCCATCAAGAGCGCAGCCCATGACTGTAGCACGGAAATCTGCAGCCCGGAAGTGGCGCGCAGATTGTCAGGCGTAAGACCCTCAGCCGGTGCGCAGCAAGCGGCCGGCCTCGGACTGCGGATCCTCCGCCTCGAGCACCCGCGCCAGACGCGGGGCCAGGCGCGCGGTGTCTGCGCGCAGCACGCGCTGCTTGACGGCAGCGATGCGCGCCGGGTGCATGGAGAAGCTGCGCAGCCCCATGGCCAGCAGGAGTTCGGTGAAGGCCACGTCGCCGGCCATCTCCCCGCAGATGCTCACATCGCGGCCGGCGGCGCGCGCGCGTGCAATGGTCTGCGCCACGAGGTGCAGCACGGCGGGGTGCCAAGGGTCGTAGAGATGCGCCACCGACTCGTCGGCACGGTCGATCGCCAGCGTGTACTGGATGAGGTCGTTCGTGCCGATGGAGACGAAATCGAAGTGCCGCAGGAAGAAGTCGATGCCGATGGCCGCGGCCGGGATCTCCACCATGGCGCCCAGCTCCACGGGGCCGTAGGCACGGCCGGCCTGGTCCAGCTGCGCCCGGGCCTGGGCCAGTGCCTGCAGCGTGAGGTGCACCTCGGAGGCGTGCGCGACCATCGGGACGAGCACGCGCACCTTGCCGAAGGCGCTGGCCCGCAGGATGGCCCGCAGCTGCTGCTGGAACATCGCGGGCTCCGACAGGCTCCAGCGGATCGCCCGCAGCCCCAGGGCCGGATTGAGCTGGTGCTCGTGGCGCAGCTCCTGCAGGCTCATGCGGTCCAGCGGCTTGTCCGCGCCGACATCCACGGTGCGGATGGTCACCGGCATGCCCTGCATCGATGCCACCGCCTCGCGATAGGCCTCGAACTGCTCGTCCTCGTCCGGGAGTACGCCGCCGCGGTTCATGAACAGGAACTCGCTGCGGAACAGGCCCACGCCCACTGCCCCGGCTGCCAGCGCGGCCGGGGCGTCACCGGGCAGCTCGATGTTGGCCAGCAACTGCACCGCCTCGCCGTCCAGGGTGACGGCCGGGGTGTGGCGCAGCCGGTCCAGCCGCGCCCGCTCCAGTTCGCTCTGGCGCTGGCGGAAGCGGTATTCCTCAAGGACGATCGGCGAGGGGTTGACCACCACCACCCCCGCATCGCCATCGATCACCACCCAGTCGTCCTGCCGGATCAGGCGGCTGGCCTCACGCGCGCCGACCACCGCCGGCACGTCCATGCTTCGCGCCACGATGGCGGTGTGGGAGGTCTGCCCGCCCACGTCGGTGACGAAGCCGTGGAAGACGCTGCGCTTGAACTGCAGCATGTCCGCCGGCGCGACGTCGGCGGCCACGAGCACGAGCGGGTCCTCGCCGGCGAAGTCGCGCGAGGCCGCCTGCGGCAGGGCCTGCCCCTTGCCGGAGCGTCCAAGCGCCTTGAGCATGCGCTCGACCACCTGTTCCAGGTCGGCCTTGCGCTCGCGCAGGTAGGCGTCCTCCATCTCGTCGAACTGGCGCGCAATAACTTCCAGTTGCGCAGACAGCGCCCACTCGGCGTTGTAATGCCGCTCGCGGATCCACACCTTGGTGGCCCCGGTCAGCGCCTCGTCGTGCAGGAGCATCAGGTGCACATCCAGCAGGGCCGAGAGCTCCGGCGGCGCATCCGCGGGGAGCTCGCGCTGCAGCGTCTCGAGCTCGCGCACGACGGTGTCGCGCGCCTCGCGCAGGCGTTGTACCTCGGCGTCGGCGTGAGCTGCAGCGATGTAGTAGTGCGCCACATCCACGCGGCTGGAGGCCACGAGCACAGCGCGGCCGATGGCCACGCCCCGCGACACCGCCACGCCGAAGACCTGCAGGCTCACTGTCTTGCTCCCTTGCGGCCGCCCCTGCGGACTACTCGCCCTCGCCGAACTTGCCGTCGACGAGCTCGCGCACGGCCCGCAGCGCAGCGTCCTCGTCGGGGCCGTCGACCTCGATGTCCACCTGCGAACCCAGGCCCGCCGCCAACATCATCACGCCCATGATGCTCTTGGCATTGACGCGCCGGCCGTTGCGGGTGAGGAACACCTCGCTGGCGAAGCTGCCGCACAACTTGGTCAGCTTGGCCGACGCACGGGCGTGCAAGCCGAGCCGGTTACTGATCGTGAGGCTGGAGCGGATCATGGTGCCGGACCTTCGGGGACTGGTTCTGGGGCCGGGTGGCGGCCAGCTGCATCACGCCCTGCGCGCCGCCGGCCACTGCACGGGCCACCAGCGCATCCACGGGCTCGTGGGCGTAGCACAGCGAGCGCCACACCATCGGCGCATTCACGCCCGTGACCACCCGCACGCGCGTGCCATCGGCCACGCGCTGCGCAACATTGCACGGCGTGGCGCCGAAGACATCACACAGGATGAGCGCCTCCTGGGCGGAGCCCACCAAGGCGCGCAAGCGCGTCTCGATGGCGGCGGGCTCGTCGCCAGGGGCGACGTCCAGCGCCTGAAGCCGGGCAGCACAGTCGGGGAAGGCATGACGACCCACAGCCAGCAGCGCACCGGCCAGAGGAGCATGGGCGACGATGATGAGCGGGGTCATGGGGCGCGCCTTGCCCGGGATTATCGGCTCAGCCGCCCGCCTTCGGGCGCCCCTTCAGCAGGAAGAACAAGTAGGAGGCGCCGCAGCACAGCCCGAAGGCGGCCAGCGTGACTCGGAAGGCCGCGGCGTGCCCGAGCCCGAGGAAGCCGGCCAGGTCGATGCCCAGCCCGATACCCCACTGCAGCGCGAACACGCCCCCGAAGATCACCAGGTTGAAGGCCGAGAGCGCGCGGCCGGCCTGCTCGCGGGGAAAGGCCTGGCCGACCGCAGGCTGGCTGACGGACACCACCGAACACGAGACGCACCAGGCTGCCCAGGTGGCCGGCCCCGCCGGCTCGGGAGACAGCACGATCCAGGCCAGCAGCACGAGATTGGCTGGCGCGCCCCAGGTCATGATGCGGTCGGCATCGATGCCGCGCGCGGCCAGGCGCGGCATGACGACGCCCCAGCTCATGAAGGCAAAGAGCATGCTGAGGTTGATCGCGAACAGGCCGGCGGCCGCCTGTCGGGCATCAAAGCCGGCCACGCGCGTCAGCCAGGGGCCGGCCCACAGGGCCTGCACCGCGATGAGCCCGCCGTAAATGAAGAAGCCCATCGGCGCGCTGCGCACGAACACCGGGTGGCGCACGATGGCGCCGTAGCCGCCCGACGCGGCGCGGCCCGGCTGCGTGTCGGGCACCTCGTCGGCAGGGACCGCCATTGCGATCACGGCCATGGCCAGCAGCAGCAGGGCGGCAATCGCCCAGAAGAGACCCCGCCAGCCCCAGCTGGGCAGCAGCCACTGCACCGGCAGCGTGGACGACAGCATGCCCAGCGAGCCGGTCATCAGCATCCAGGAGTTGGAGCGCAGCTGCGCTGGGGGGCTGAACCGGGCGCGGTAGCAGGTCAGCGGCGCCATCAGCCCGGCGGCCACGCCCATGCCGATGAGGGCGCGCGCGACGATCAGCTGCCAGAGCTGCGTGGCCATCGCGAAGGCGGCGCAGCCCACCACCGCCAGGACAAGCAGGCCGAGCAGGACCTTCTTCGGCCCGATGCGGTCCAGCGCCCGGCCCAGCGGCAGCTGCAGCGCGGCAAAGCCCAGGAAGTAGGCGCCGGCCAGCAGGCCCAGCTCGGCCGCTCCGAGCCCGAACTCGGCGCTGAAGGCCGGCGCGAGGGTGGCCGTCACGGCCCGCAGCAGCGCGGAGAAGAAGTACGCGAACGCGAAGGCGAGAAAGATGCGCGCGGCCAGCGCCGAGGTGCTCATGGGGCAAGTCGCAGCGACTGCGTGTAGGTGTCGAGGGCGGCGGCATCGGGCTTCGGCCCGAGCGCGGTGAACTGCAGCACGCGCGTGCCCAGCGCGGCCAGCGCGAGGCGTCCGCGCACGGCCTGTCCGTCAGGCAGCCGGCCGGCGACCTCGAAGACGCCGCCTTGCGGGCTGGGTGTGCCCCCGGGCACCTGCAGCTGCAGGGCTGCAGGGCTGCCCCCGCCGAGGTTGGCCAGGACCGACTGGCGCAGCTCCTGCAGGGCGGTACCCACCCGCGCGGGATCGCCCACATCACCCCAGGCCACGGCCCAGGTGGAACCTGCGGCCTCGCAGGCGTGCAGTGTGAGCTTCACGCGCGCGCCGGCCAGGGCCAGTTCGCGAGCGTGGCTGGCGGGCCGGCAGGGCATCAGCAGCGTGGCGCCGCTGCCTTGCGGGCGCACCTCGCGCCAGTCCAGGGAGGGGCTGCACGCTGTCAGCAGCAGAAGCGCGGACACGCTGGCGATCAGGCATGCGCGGGTACCGCGGCATGGGAGCGGCCGCGGCACCTGGGAGGAAGCAAGGAGGTCCGCCGGCACGGTCCCGATTATGGGAGCGCGCGCGCTGCGGCGAAGGGCGCAGCAGAATGGGCGCATGGAAACCTCCGACAAGCCGCTGGCGCTGGCCGGCATCCGCGTCCTGGATCTCTCGCGCGTGCTGGCCGGGCCCTGGTGCACGCAGACCCTGGCGGATCTGGGCGCCGACGTGATCAAGGTCGAGCGTCCGGGCGCGGGGGACGACACGCGGGGCTGGGGCCCGCCATTTCTCCAGGACGACGACGGCCGGGACACGAGTGACGCGGCCTACTTCCTCAGCACGAACCGCAACAAGCGCTCGGTGACGGTGGACATTGCGCACCCCGAGGGCCAGGCGCTGATCCGCGAGCTGGCGATGCATTGCGACGTGTTCATCGAGAACTTCAAGGTCGGCGACATGGCGCGCTACGGCCTGGACGCGGCGACCCTCAGGGCAGCCAACCCGCGGCTCGTCTACTGCTCGGTCACCGGCTTCGGGCAGACAGGGCCCTACAAGGACCGCGCGGGCTACGACTACGCCGTGCAGGGCCTGGGCGGCCTCATGAGTGTGACCGGCGAGCGCGACGATCTGCCGGGCGGCGGGCCGCAGAAGGTGGGGGTGGCGGTGGCCGATCTCTTCACGGGCATGTACGCCACGGTGGCGATCCTGGCCGCGCTGCGTCACCGCGATGCCACGGGCCAGGGGCAGGCCATCGACATGGCGCTGCTGGACACGCAGGTGGCGATGCTGGCCAACCTCGGGGCGAACTACCTCGTCAGCGGCAAGGCCCCGAAGCGTGCCGGCAACGCGCACCAGAACATCGTGCCCTACCAGGTCTTCGAGGCCGCCGACGGCCACCTCATCGTCGCCGTGGGCAACGACGGGCAGTTCCGCAAGTTCTGCGAGGTGGCCGGCTGCCCGCAACTGGCCGCGGAGCCGCGCTTTGCGCGCAACGCGGACCGGGTGCGCAACCGGGATGCGCTCGTGCCCATGCTGGCCGGGATCGTGCGCACCCGCACCAAGGCCGACTGGCTGCGGGCGCTGGAGGACGCCAAGGTCCCCTGCGGCGCGATCAACGACCTGCAGGAGGTGTTCGCCGACCCCCAGGTGCGCCACCGGGGCATGGCGGTGACGGTGCCGCACCCACGCAACGGGTCGCTGCGCCTGGTGGCCAGCCCGATGCGCATGAGCCTCACGCCTCCCACCGTGCGCCGCGCCCCGCCCCTGCTGGGCGAGCACGTGGACGAGGTGCTGCGCGAGGCGGGTCTGGACGAGGAGCGGATCGCCGCGCTTCGGCGCGACGGAGTCATCGGCTGAGGCCAGCCAGGTCCTGTCCGCTCAGGGCCGTTCAGGTCACCGCCGGGGCGGCGCCGACCACGCCGGCGGCTTGGGCCTGCTGATCGGCGTGGTAGCTCGAGCGCACCATCGCCCCGACTGCCGCGTGGGTAAAACCCATGGTCTGGGCCTCGCGCTCGAACATGGCGAAGGTGTCCGGGTGCACATAGCGGCGCACGGGCAGGTGGTGGCCGCTGGGCGCCAGGTACTGGCCGATGGTCAGCATGTCGATGTCGTGCGCGCGCATGTCGCGCATGACCTGCAGGATCTCCTCATCGGTCTCGCCGAGCCCGACCATGAGGCCGCTCTTCGTGGGCACACCGGGCACGGCCTGCTTGAAGCGCCGCAGGAGCTCCAGGCTGAAGGCGTAGTCCGATCCCGGCCGGGCCTCGCGGTACAGACGCGGGATGGTCTCCAGGTTGTGGTTCATCACGTCCGGGGGCGCGGCCTTGAGGATGTCCAGCGCGCGGTCCATGCGGCCGCGGAAGTCGGGCACCAGGATCTCGATGCGGGTGGCCGGTGAGAGCTCGCGGGTGCGCTGGATGCACGCCACGAAGTGGGCGGCCCCGCCGTCGCGCAGGTCGTCGCGGTCCACGCTGGTGATCACCACATACTGCAATTTCAGCGCCGCGATGGTACGCGCCAGGTTCAGCGGCTCCTCGGCGTCCAGCGGGTCGGGGCGGCCGTGGCCGACGTCACAGAAGGGGCAACGCCGCGTGCACTTGTCGCCCATGATCATGAACGTGGCCGTGCCCTTGCCGAAGCACTCGCCGATGTTCGGGCAGGAGGCCTCCTCGCACACGGTGTGCAGCCGGTGCTCGCGCAGGATCTGCTTGATCTCGTAAAACCGCGTGGTGGGCGAGCCGGCCTTCACGCGGATCCAGTCGGGCTTCTTCAGCACTGGCGCGGGCACCACCTTGATGGGGATGCGTGCGGTCTTGGCCTGCGACTTCTGCTTGACGGTCGGGTCGTAGGCGGGGGGCGAGTCGGACATGGCAGACCTCGGGGTTTACCCGGGATTATCAGACACCGGAGACAGGCACCGGTGACGGCGCGTGGCGCGGTTGAAGGAGGGCCTGCAGCCGGCGGGCCAATGCATCGGCGACCTCGGCACGATCGCGCTGCACCCCCAGGCTGCGCAGGTCGACGGTGCGCAGGCCGGCGTAGCCGCAGGGGTCGATGCGGGTGAAGGGCTCCAGGTCCATGGCCACGTTCAGCGCCACGCCGTGATAGGCGCAGTGGTTGCTCACCTTGATGCCCAGCGCGGCAATCTTGCCCAGGCCCGCGAAGCGCTCGGCGCCGGGCAGCGGGGCGGGCAGCGGGGCGTGCGAGTACGGGTCGTCTACGCGCACATAGATGCCGGGTGCGCCGCCGACTCGGTGCCCGGTCACGCCCACGTCAGACAACACCTGCAGCACGGCCGTCTCCAGGCGGAACACGTACTCCTTGACGTAGCAGCCCAGACGGCGCAGGTCCACGAGCGGGTAGGCCACCACCTGCCCGGGGCCGTGGTAGGTGACCTGGCCGCCTCGGTTGGTATGCACCACCGGGATGTCCCCGGGCGCGAGCACGTGCTGCGCGCGTCCGGCCACGCCCTGGGTGAAGACGGGGTCGTGCTCGACGAGCCACAGCTCGTCCTCGGTGCTGGGGCCGCGCGCGGCGGTGAAGGCGCGCATGCGCTCGTCTATGCCGGCGAAGGGCAGTCGCCCCAGGTCCAGGATCTTCATGGTGCAGGCCGGGCTCAGAGCACGACCTTGACCATCGGATGCGAGGACAGCGTGCGATACAGCTCGTCGAGCTGCTCCCGGCTGGTGGCACGCACGGTGATCGTCACCCCGAGGTAGTTGCCGGCGCTGCTGGGCCGCGTGCGCACGCTGGCCGGGTCGAAGCCCGGGTCGAAGCGCGAGGCCACCTCGATCACGGCCTCGACGAAGCCCGGCACCTGCGCGCCCATGACCTTGATGGGGAAGTCGCTGGGATACTCGATCAGCGACTGCTCGGGAGGAATCTCGCGCACGGTGCGTCAGGCCTGGGGCAGCGCCGATTCAGATCGACATGGCCGCCTTGGCCCGCTGGTAGGCCTCGTGCAGGCGCGCATACACCGGCCCTGGCTTGCCGCGCAACGCACCGTGGCCCACCGGCTCGCCGTCGATGCGCGTGACGGGCAGGATCTCCTTGGTGGCCGAGCTCAGCAGCACCTCGTCGGCCGAGCGCACGTCGCTCTCCGGGATGGGGCGCAGGTTGTAGGCGATGCCGCAGTCCTCGCACAGCTCCTTGAGGAGGTCGTAGCGGATGCCTTCCAGCACGTGCTCGCTCTTGGGCGAGCCCAGCAACGCACCCTCGTGCACGACCCAGACGTTGCTCGCCGCGGCCTCGGTGAGAAAGCCCTCGCGGAACATGATGGTCTCGGTGGCGCCGGCGTCGGCGGAGATCTGGCGCGCCAGCACGTTGCCCAGCAGCGAGGTGCTCTTGATGTCGCCACGCGCCCAGCGGAAGTCGCGCGCGGTGACGCAGGACACGCCCTGGTGGCGCTGCTCCAGGGTAGCGTGCTTCATGGGGTTGACCATCATGAACACGGTGGGCGTCAGGCCCGTGGGCATGACATGGTCGCGCGGGGCCACGCCGCGGGTGACCTGGATGTAGACGACCTGATCGCGCGCGCCGGAGGAATCGGCCAGCGCCTTGACGAGGGTGCGCGCGTGGCCGAGCCACTCGTCGCGCGTGTAGGGATTGGGGATGCGCAGCTTGGCCAGCGATCGCGTCAGCCGGGCGATGTGCTCGTCGAAGCGGAAGAAGCGCAGGTCGTAGACCGGGGCGACGTCGTACACGCCGTCGCCGAAGATGAAGCCGCGGTCCAGCACGCTGACCTGCGCTTGCGACAGGGGCAGGAAGCGGCCGTTGAGGAAGCACAGGGTGTCGTTCATGGGGCGGCGGCAGCCTGAAGGCCGGGGGTCGGAAATTGTGTCATGCGGGTGCCCGGGCCGTGCCTGCGGCGCTCACTTGATCCACAGGCGGATCGAGTCCCAGGCGCGGCCGAAGATGCCCGCCAGCGGCACCGGCTCGAGCACCACCAGGGGCAGCGCCGCCACCGGGGCGCCGGAGACCGTGCTGACCTTGAGCGTGCCCACCCGCTGCCCGGCCGCCAGCGGGGCCACCAGCGGATCGGTGCGCTCCACGACCGTGCGCATCTGCGAGCCCTGCCCACGCGGGACGGTGACGAAGACACCCGCCGCACCGGTGCCCAGGCCCACCTGCGAGCGGCTGCCCTTCCACACCGGCACCGTGGCCACGGCCTTGCCCGGCTCGAACAGCCGCACGGCATCCCAGGCCTGCCAGCCCCAGTTCAGCAGCTTCTGGCTCTCCGCGGCTCGGGCCTCGCGCGAGGACGCCCCCAGCACCACGGACAGCAGCCGGCGCTTGCCGTTGGGCATGTCGCGCGCGGCGCTGGCCACCAGGCAGTAGCCGGCGGCCTCGGTGTAGCCGGTCTTCATGCCGTCAACGCTCGGGTCGCGGCCCAGCAGCATGTTGCGGTTGTCCTGCTTGATGTTGTTGTAGGTGTACTGGCGGATCGAGTAGTAGGCGTAGAACTCCGGGTGGTCGGCAATGATCCGGGCGGCAATCGTGGCCACGTCTCGGGCGCTGCTCTGGTGGCCCGCCTCGCTCAGCCCCGTGACATTGGCAAAGCGTGTGTTCTTCAGGCCCCAGGCCTGGGCCTGGCGGTTCATCATCGCCACGAAGTTCTCGAGCGTGCCGCCCACCACCTCGGCCAGGGCCACCGAGGCGTCGTTGCCGCTCTGCACGATCATGCCCTTCAGGAGCTCGTCCACCTTCGGGGTCATGGTGGTGTCGATGAACATGAGCGAGCCGCCGCCCTTGCGCTCGGCCCAGGCGCGCAGCGAAACCGGCACCGCCTGGTCCAGCGCCAGCTTGCGGTCACGCAGGGCGTTGAAGACGAGGTAGGCCGTCATCAGCTTGGTCAGGCTGGCGGGGTCGGCCGGCACATCGGCCTCCCGCTCGGCCAGCACCTGGCCGCTGGCCAGGTCCAGCAGGATGTACTGCCGCGCGGCGATCTCGGGGGGCTGGGGGGCCTGGGCACGCACGGGCAAGGAGAAGAGGGCCAGCCCGGCCGCCAGCAGCAGGAGCAGCGCGGACAGCGCCTGCCGCGCGCGGTGGGCGGGGCTGGAGGGGGTGGTGCGAGAAGACGAGGCGTTCATCGGGTCAGGGCAGGAGGATGCCGGGCGGGCGACAGCCGCGCAGCACGAGGCTCTTGAGCAGCGCCATCTGGCCGTGGAAGAAATGGCCCGCGCCGGGCACCACGGTGACCGGCAGGGCCTGCGGGCGCGCCCAGTCGAGCACGCCCTGCAGCGACACGATCTCATCGCGTTCGCCGTGGATGACGAGCGAGTGAGCGGGCACCGGGGCCATGGCAAAGGTCTCCACGGCCGGCCCGACGAGAACCAGGCAGGCCGGATCGTGGACGGCCGGGCTGGTGGAAGAGGGCAAGGCTTGCGCCGCTACGTGCGAGGCCACATGCGACGCCACGTAGGCGCCGAAGGAGAAGCCTCCCAGCGCGAGCGCCTGCCCGGGCTGGCGCACCTGGGCCAGCACCTGCAAGGCGTCCTGCACCTCGCCTCGGCCCTCGTCCCAGACGCCCGCAGACTCCCCGACGCCGCGGAAGTTGAAGCGCACCACCCGCCAGCCCAGCTGCACGAAGGCGCGTGCCAGTGTCTGCACGACCTTGTGGTCAATGGTGCCGCCGTGCAGCGGATGCGGGTGGCACAGCAGCGCCAGGCCAGGGGAGTCGGCCGGGCCGTCGAACGCGCATTGCAGCGGGCCGGCCGGGCCGTCGAGCACCCGGCGCTCGGTGTGGGCGTTCATCAACGGCCGACTTCGGGCGGCAGCAGCAGACGCTGCACCGGGCGCCCCTGGACGAGGTGGGACTCGACGATCTCGTCGATGTCGTGCTGGTCGACCCAGGAGTACCAGACCGCCTCGGGGTAGACCACCGCCACGGGCCCGCCTGCGCAGCGGTCCAGGCACCCGGCCTTGTTCACCCGCACGCGTCCGGGCCCTGTCAGGCCCAGCGCCTTCACCCGCGCCTTGCAGTGGTCAAAGGCGGCCTGCGCGTCGTGCCGCGCGCAGCAGTCCTGCACGCCCTCGCGCTGGTTCAGGCAGAAGAAGATGTGGCGCTCGTAGTAGCTCATACGCGGATTGTAGGGAGCCCCTGCACAGGCCCTCGAGGGCCGGGAGGGCACGCCCGACGACGGCCGGGCAGCCGCCGACGGCTCGGGCCTCAGGAGCGGCGCGACAGCCGCGCCAGCAGCCAGGCGATGGCCGCGTAGGGCCACAGCCAGCCGATCCACTGCGCCAGGCCGTGAAAGCGGACGAAGCGCCCCTGCTCCCAGCCCTGCAGGCTGGCCGCGTAGTAGGGGTCGGCCGGCGCCTGGGCCACCAGCGCCACCAGAGCCGCCATCACCGCCAGCGCCAGGGCTGCGTTGGTGCGCACCGACAGCCCGCAGGCCAGCACGCCACACACCGTGGCGACCAGCAGCGCGGGGCCCACCGAAGGCAGCATCCAGGCCAGCGCGTGGGCCGGTCCGAAATTGAGGGCCGTGGACAGGGTCATCGCCGCCAGCGCCATGGGCAGCGCGCCGAGGGCCATCACCAGCCGCCGCCCGCGCGTGCGCGTGACGCACAGCGCCAGCAGGGTGGGCGCGAGCAGGCCAAGGACGATGCAGGCGCCTTCGCGCAGGGGTGGCAGAGGCGGCTCACGCTGGCCGGCACGGGCGACGAGATCGGCAGCAGCCGCCGTCCAGCCGGCATCGCGCAGCAGCGCTGCGACAGCCAGCTGCAGGGCGTCGAAGACGTGCCCCAGCCCGAGCGGAACGGGTGCGGGGAAAAGCAGCCCCACGGGCCAGAGCACGAGCAGCGCCAGCGCGACGGCGCTGTCGGGCTCGAACCAGCGCGCCCGCAGGCGCTGCCAGCGGTCCAGCGCGCCGCTGGCATGCAGGACCAGCGCCCCGAGTGCCCCGCAAGTCGCGCCCAGCGCGTTCAGTGCCCAGTCGCGCGCCGAGGGCACCCGGCCGGGCACCAGATGCTGTGCCACCTCCAGGGCCAGCGACAGCCCGGCCGGCACGGCCACGGCCCACAGCAGCGCGGCAGCGGCACGGCGGCCCCGGCGCACCGCCGCGACGAAGGCCAGCAGGCCCAGCGGCGTGTAGCCGGCGAAGTTGATGGCGTCGTCGAACCCGCCCTGTTGCGGGTACCAGGGCAGCCGCAGCAGGCTCCACGCCGACGCCCCCGGCGGCCAGCGCCAGCCCTCGAAGGGGTAGAGCGAGGCGTACAGCAGCACCAGCACGCAGGCTGCCAGCAGCGGAGCGGCCGAGCTTCGAGGCCGTGCCACGGTGCCGCCCCGGCGAATCGATGCGCCCTAGAAGGGCTTGACCACGACCAGCACGACGATCGCCGCGAAGCCGAGCACGGACACTTCGTTGAAGACCCTGAACCAGCGGTGGCTGCGCCGGTTGGCAGACTGCTCGAAGCGGCGCAGGATGGACCCGCAGACATGGTGGTAGCCGATGACCGCCACCACGAGCGCGAGCTTGGCATGCATCCAGCCGTGGCCCGCGCCGAGCCCGACTCCGAAGCCGAGCCACAGCCACAGGCCCAGCGCCAGTGCAGGCAGCATCAGCAGGGTGCTGAAGCGGTGCAACTTGCGTGCCATCAGCAGCAGCCGCTCGCGCTCGGCGTGGCTGTCGGCCGGCACCATGGCCAGGTTGACGAACAGGCGCGGGAGGTAGAACAGCCCCGCGAACCAGCTCGCCACGAACACGATGTGGAAGGCCTTGACCCAGAGATACGCACCGCTCATCGCCTCATTATGGGCGCGCGGGCACCGGAAAAAAAAGAGCCCCGACGCCGAAGCGCCGGGGCTGCAAGCCTTATCGTTGTCATCACGCTAAGGCACCTGCTCAGGGAGGAAAAGCAGGGAACGACAGCCTCGCGGCTATCATTCATTGACGATCGTACCAGAGGACCGAACGATGGTGAATGCCATGGCACCCTACCCTGCCGCGCGACCGCGGCGGCTGCGCCGGGACGCGGCCACCCGGGCGCTGGTGCGCGAGTCGCGGCTCGCGCCGGAGGACCTGATCCTGCCGGTGTTCGTGCTGGACGGCGAGCGCCGGCAGCAGGACGTGGCCAGCATGCCGGGCGTGCAAAGGCGCAGCGTGGACCTGCTCTACGAGGTGGCCGAGTCGTGCGTGGCGCTGGGCGTGCCGGTGATGGCGCTCTTCCCCGTGATCGACCCCTCGCTGAAGACCCCCGACGGGCGCGAGGCGACCAACCCCGAGGGCCTCGTGCCGCGCGCGGTGCGGGCGCTGAAGGCGCGCTTCCCTGACCTGGCCATCCTCACCGATGTCGCCCTGGACCCCTTCACCAGCCACGGCCAGGACGGGCTGCTGGATGCAACCGGATACATCCTCAACGACGAGACGGTGGCGGTGCTCACGCAGCAGGCTCTGGTGCAGGCCGAGGCCGGCGTGGACATCGTCGCACCGAGCGACATGATGGACGGGCGCATCGGCTCGATCCGCCAGGCCCTGGAAGGTGCCGGCCGCATCCACACCCGCATCATGGCCTACAGCGCCAAGTACGCCAGCGCCTTCTACGGGCCGTTCCGGGATGCCGTAGGCTCGGCGGGCAACCTCGGCAAGGCCGACAAGAAGGTCTACCAGATGGACCCGGGCAACAGCGACGAAGCCCTGCGGGAAGTGGCGCTGGACATTGCCGAGGGCGCGGACATGGTGATGGTCAAGCCGGGCATGCCGTACCTGGACATCGTGCGCCGGGTCAAGGACGAGTTCCACGTGCCCACCTTCGCCTACCAGGTCAGCGGGGAGTACGCGATGCTCAAGGCCGCCGCGGCCAACGGCTGGCTCGACCACGACGCGGTGATGATGGAGGCGCTGTTGGCCTTCCGCCGTGCCGGCGCCGACGGGGTGCTGACCTACTTCGCGCTGGACGCAGCCCGCAAGCTGCGCCAGGGCTGAGCGATGCGGCTGCTGCTCGTCGACGCCGAGCACAGCCTGCCCCTGCAGTCGCTGCCCGCGCACCTGGAGGGGCCGGGCTTCCTGTGGATCGCGGTGGTCCGCAGCGAGCTGGAGTCGGTGCTGCCGACGGTGCAGGGTGCGCTGCAGCACCTGGGTGGCGGCCAGCTCGTGGACTTGCACATCTCCGACCTGCTCAACGCCCAGCTGCCCAGCCACTTCGAGGACACCTCCTGGTACGACCTGCTCGTCTTCAGGCGGCTGGCCACCGCGCCGGCGCGCGCCGATGCCCAGGCCGAGACACCGGTGAGCATTGCCGCCGTGCGCGAGACGCTGGCCTCGATCGACACGAGCCCGGTGGGCTTCGCGGTCTTCGACCGCGTGCTGCTCACTGTGCACCCGGCCGAGTGCAGCGTGGCCGAGCACTTCATGCAGCGCCTCAGCGGCCCGGGCGCCGCGGCGGGCGAGCCGCGCGCCGCAGCCCGGCGCGCGGTGAGCCCGGCCGACCTGATGCTGCGCATGGTCAACCACATGGTCGACGGCTACCTCGACCTGCGACGGCTGCTCACGCGCCACCTCGGCGCGCTGCAGCAGCAGCTGCTGGACCCGCGCAGCCGCTTCAACGACTGGGCGGTGCTGCTGGAGGCGCGCAACTCGCTGCAGTGGCTGGAGGACACCTGTGAGGATCAGCGCGCCGCGGTGCAGGAGTGGCTCGATGCACTGGCGCAGTGGCCGGCCGAGGCCGATGCGGCCGCGCAGCGCGAGCGCGAGCTGCTGCGGGTGCGCTCGCGCGACGTGCTGGAGCACATCGAGCGCGTGCACTCTCACGTGCGCCGGCTCGAACAGTCGGCGGAGACGGCCGTGCAGATGCACTTCTCCGCACTCGGGCACCGCACCAACGACATCATGCGCACGCTCACCGTGCTCACCGCGATCTTCCTGCCGCTGAACCTGATCACGGGCTTCTTCGGCATGAACTTCGACGGGCTGCCGCTCATCCATACCGCCACCGGCGTGTGGGTGGCCATCGCCGTCATGGCCGTGGTGGGCGCGGGGCTGCTCGCCTTCTTCCGCCGCAAGCGGTACCTCGGATGAACGGCCGATGAAGGCCTCGGGCCGCCAGTTGGCGGTTCTGGCGCTGCTCACCCTGGTGTGGGGCCTGAACTGGCCGGTCATGAAGTTGGGCGTGAGCGGCCCGCCGGGCGCGCCTGCAGCCTACCCGCCGCTGACCTTCCGCTCGCTGTCGATGGTGCTGGGCCTGCCGGTGCTGGCCGCCGCGTTGCTCGTCCTGCGCATACCGCTCGCCCTGCCCCGGCGACACGTGGGGGCGATGCTGCGGCTGGCCGTGCCCAACATGATGATCTGGCACGTGCTGATCATCCTGGCGCTGCCCTCGCTGAGTTCCGGGCGCGCGGCCATCCTCGGCTACACCATGCCGGCTTTCGCGGCACTGTGGGGCGTGTGCCTGTACGGCGAGCGCCACGGACTGCGGCAATGGTTCTCGGTGGCCGCCGCATCGGTGGGGGTCGCGCTGCTGCTGGCGCACGAGGTGACGAAGCTGGCCGGTGCGCCGGTGGCCGTGATCATGGCCATGGCGGCCGCAGCCGTGTGGGCGCTGGGCACGCACCAGCTGCGCCGCGCCGAGCTCGGCATTCCGCTGCTCACGCTCGTGTTCTGGATGACGGCCAGCACCGCGGCCCTGATGGTGGTGCTGGCGCTCGTCTTCGAGAGCGCGCGCTGGCAGTGGCCGGCCGGCCATGTCTGGGCGGCCGTGGGCTACAACGCGGTGGGCGTGTTCGGCTTCGCCCATGCGGCCTGGTTCTATCTCGCGCGCACGCTGCCTCCCGTGGCCTCGTCGGTGAGCGTCATGCTGATTCCGGTGCTGGGCACCTTCAGCGGCGCGTGGTGGCTGGGCGAGGCGCTGCACTGGCAGGACTTCGCCGCGATGGTGCTCATGGTGGCAGCCATCGGGGCCGCGCTGCTGCGCCGCTGAGCGGCGTCCAAGCCACACCGGGCACCCTTGGGCAGCGGCCAGCGATGGCCCGGGCGTGAACTGCTTCACGCAAGCGCGGCCTCGTGCAGCCCGTCCACCCATCCGCGGGATCGCCGCCGCACGAAGGCCTGTCGAGCATGGCGCCATTGCCACTGCACACAGGCCCCTTGCCATGTCCACCCTCGTCCGATCCATCCGCCCGCACCTGGCCGTCGCGGCCCTCGCCTGCCTGACCCTGGCCGGCTCACCCGCCCTCGCCCAGAGCGTGAACTTCGACTTCAAGACGCTCAACCCCGCCTCCTCGTCCTTCGTCACCTGCACGACGACCGACCGCTGTGCCACCGCTGCCGGCGGAGCCCTGAGCTTCACCGCGGGCGGGCTGACCCTGGCGGCCAGTGGCTGGACGCGGTCGGGCACGGGCGCGCCCGTGGCGGCGATCGCCATGCAGGACTCCAACGGGGGCTCGACCTGGGCGGGCCTGGGGGTGTACCCGGCGGGCGCCTACACCTCGAGCCAGGACAACATCCAGAACAACGACGTGCTCAAGCTGGACTTCGGCAGCCGGGTGGTCACGCTCAAGGACCTGACCCTCTATAACCACGGCGCCACCTTCGACACGACGGGCAAGTGGGGCTTCTCGCTGACCGCACCGACGGCCGGCAGCACGCCGCAGCAGTTCAGCTTCACCGCAAACGGGGCGATCGACATCCCCGACGCGACCGGATCGACCTTCTACTTCTACGGGCTGAGCGATGCGTCCAACCGCACCTTCTACCTCAGCAGCATGAACGTCACGGCCGTGCCCGAGCCGGGCACGCTGGGTCTGCTGGGTGCGGGGCTGGCGGCGGTGTCGTTCGTCTCGCGCCGACGCCGGGCGGCTGCGGCCTGAGGGCAGGCCGGTCGAGGGCCGAGTGAAGGCCGGGTGAAGGCCGGGTGCGACGCTCAGCCGGCGTAGGGGTCGCCCAGCCCGAGCGACAGCAGGATGGCCGTCTCCAGCGCCTCCATGCGGCGCGCCGGCGCGGCGCGCTGGTGGTCGAAGCCCTGGGCGTGCAGTGTGCCGTGCACGAGCAGGTGCGCGCAGTGCGCCTGCAGCGGCCTGGCCGCCTGCGCGGCCTCGCGCACGAGCACCGGCGCACACAGCACGAGATCGGCCACCACCACCGGTGAGGTGGCGTAGTCGAAGGTCAGCACGTTGGTGGCGTAGTCGCGGCCGCGGTACTCCCGGTTCAGCCGACGGCCCTCGTCTTCTCCCACCACGCGCACCGTGAGCTCGGCCGGTGCCTGCAGCGCCGCGCGGATCCACCGCGCCACGAGGTGGCGGGGCAGGCAGGCCCGCAGCCGCCCGTCGGGCTGCTGCAGGGACAGCTGCAGCGCAGGGCGGGCCCGGCTCATGCCCGGGGCCGCCTGGGTCGCGGCGCCGCCGGTGCGGGAGCCTGCGCCAGGTCCGCGGCCTCGTAGGCCTCGACGATGCGCGCCACGAGCGGGTGGCGCACCACGTCGGCCGCCGTGAAGCGGGTGAAGGCCATCCCGCGCACGTCGCGCAGCACCAACTCCGCCTCCACGAGGCCGCTGGCGGTCCCGGCCGGGAGGTCCACCTGGCTGACGTCGCCCGTGACCACGCAGCGGCTGCCAAAGCCGATGCGGGTGAGGAACATCTTCATCTGCTCGCGCGTGGTGTTCTGCGCTTCGTCCAGGATGACGAAGGCGTGGTTCAGCGTGCGCCCGCGCATGAAGGCCAGCGGCGCGATCTCGAGCTGGCCGCGCTCGAAGGCCTTCTGCACCCGGTCGAAGCCCATGAGGTCGTACAGGGCGTCGTACAGCGGGCGCAGGTAGGGGTCGACCTTCTGGGCGAGGTCGCCCGGCAGGAAGCCCAGCCGCTCGCCGGCTTCCACGGCCGGGCGCGTGAGGACGATGCGCTGCACACCCTGGCGCTCCAGCGCATCGACCGCGCAGGCCACCGCGAGATAGGTCTTGCCCGTGCCCGCCGGCCCGATGCCGAAGGTGATGTCGTGGGCCAGCATCTGGCGCAGGTACTGCCGCTGGTTGGCGGTGCGCCCGCTGAGTTCGGAGCGGCGGGTGTGCAGGACGATGGAGTCGGGCTGCCCGGGTGGGGCGCCGTCTGCAGCCGGGGCATCGGCAGCGCGTAGGCCAGCAGGCGCCTGGCCGCAGGCTTCGGCCAGGGCCAGTTGCAAGGTCTGCGCCCCGATGGGCCGGGCCGCGCGCTCGTGCAGCGCCTGCAGCAGCGCGAGCGCGCGTTCGGCCTGCTCGCGCGGGCCCTCGATGCGCAGCTGCGCACCGCGGCGCGACAGGCGCACCGCCAGCGCCTCCTCCACCCGCCGCAGGTGGGCGTCCAGGGGCCCGCACAGGTGCGACAGGCGCTTGTTGTCGACAGGCTCGAAGGTGTGCAGCAGGATCAAGGCAGGTCAGCCCGGAGCGGCCCGCAGGCCGCCGCCGCGGCAGAAGTGGCGGGATTTCTCCCATTGTCTGCGCAGCCGGCTGCGGCTGCCATCCTGCACAATCCCGGGCCGATGGGCGCCTGCACCCTCCTTGCCACAGCATCGCGCCTGCTGGCCGCGGTGTGCGTGCTGGCCTGCGCGGGCTGCACCGGAGGCGGCGCGGGGCCGCAGGCCGACGGTGGCGGCAACCGGCCCCAGGCCCTGCTCATCGACCGCGCGCTGCGCGTGGACGCCGAGGCCTCGGGCTTTCCGGCGCAGGGCCTGGCGCAGGGGGTGCGACTGCCCGACGACTGGGCCCGCACGCGCCCTTCTGCGCACGGGCCGGCGTGGTATCGCATCGAGTTCAACGCCGGCGGCACTGGCTCTTCGGAGCTGCTGGCAATCCTCATCGAGCGGGCGTGCACGAACCTGGAGGTGCACCTCAACGGCGAGCCCATGCACAGCGGCGGCCGGATGAGCCCGCCCTACACCAACAACTGCAACCACCCCCAGCTCGTCAGCCTGCCGGCCAGGCTCATCGCCCCCGGGCGCAACGTGCTGGACATCAAGCTCGTCGGCCAGCCCCTGGGGCAAGTGGCGTCCTGGCAGCGTTCGGCCGGGCTGTCTGCGCTGGTGCTGGGCCGGCAGGCCGACCTGGCGCCGCTGCACGCTCGGCAGACCGCCTGGCAGGCGGGCGTGCCCCTCGGGCTGACCGCCATGCTCATGGTGCTGGGCGGCTTCGTGGCGGTGCTCGGGTGGCCTCAGCGCCGCACGGGCGCGCTGCTGTGGTTCGGGCTGCTGTGCGTGGCCTGGGGCGTGGCCGACGCACGGCTGTGGCTGCGCGAGTTGCCGCTGGACTGGGCATTGGCCGAGGCCGCGCAGGTGGCGTGGATGCCCGTCACGGCCTTGGCGGCGGTGGAGTTCCTGCTGCGCCGCGCGCAGCAGGCGCGGCGCGCGATCAGCGTGGCACTGATCGCGCAGGTGGCCGTGGTGGCGCTGAGCGTGGCCCTCGCCGGGAACGACCATGTCAACCTGCTGGCCCGCCTGTGGGGCGCCTGGCTGGGGTTGCAGGTGCTGGCAGCCGGACTGCTGCTGCTCAGGGTGCTGTGGACGACGCGCAGGCAGGCCTTCTGGCGCAGCGTGCTCGTGCTGCCGGTGGCGGCAGCCTGGATGATGGCCGCGTACGACGGGCTGCACGGCCCGCTGCCGCCGCTGGCGCTGCTGCTCACGCAGGTGGCCGCACCGCTGCTGCTGGTGCTGGCGGGGCTGAAGCTGGTGCAGCAGCATGGCCAGGCGCTGCAGGCCGCGCAGGACGGCCGCGCCGCCCTGGAGCGGCGCGTGGCGGAGATTTCCGCAGACATCGAGCACAACCTGAAGCACCTGGCCGACTCGCGCATCGAGCAGGTGACCGCCCGCGAGCGAAAGCGCATCGCCGCTGACCTGCACGACGACCTGGGCGCCAAGCTGCTGACCATCGTGCACACGAGCGAGTCGGATCGGATCGCGAGCCTCGCCCGCGACGCGCTGGAGGAGATGCGGCTGTCCGTGCGAGGGCTCACGGGCAAGCCCGTGCGGCTGGACGACGCGCTGGCGGACTGGCGCGCCGAGCTCGTGTCGCGCCTGGCGCAGGCGGGGATCGAGGGCCGCTGGAGCCTGCCGGAGGGCGAGCTCGCACAGACCCTGCCGGCGCGCTCCTTCGTGCAGGCCACGCGCATCCTGCGCGAGGCCGTGAGCAACATCATCAAGCACAGCGGTGCCCTGCAGTGCGAAGTGAGCGCGCAGGTGGAAGGCGGCGCGCTGCAGCTGGTCATCCGCGACGACGGCAAGGGCGTCTCGCCGCAGGAGGAGGACCGTATCGACCGCGGCCACGGCCTGACCACGATGAAGCAGCGCGCGCGCCAGCTCAACGGGCAGTGTCTCGTCGAATCGGGGCCGGGCCTGGGCACGGTGATCCGCCTGTCCATCCCGGTGGATGCGTCGGCGCAGGCCGTCTGAGCGCGGGGCCTTTGGCGCGGGCCGCATCAGGCCGGGCGGGGCCGCACCCTCAAGACCGGGCGCGGGCGGCCGAAAACCCGTCCATGCAACAGATCCTGCTCCTGGAAGACCTGCCCGAGAT
>JBMOGN010000040.1:0-20403 GCA_049318345.1 Rubrivivax sp.
AGGTGTGCGAGCACGTGCGCTCGCTCGTGCTGGCGGAGTTTCCGCGCGGGCTCGCGGTGGTGCGCGACTACGACATCTCCATCCCCGAGTTCCGCGGCGACCGCGAGCAGCTCATCCAGGCTGTGCTCAACATCGTGCACAACGCCTGCCAGGTGCTGTCCGAGCGCATCGCTGCGGGCGACGCACGCATCGTGCTGCGCACGCGCGCTGCGCGCCAGGTCACCATCGGCCGCATCCGCCACCGACTGGCACTGGAATTGCATGTGGAGGACAACGGTCCGGGCATCCCCGACGAGATCCGTGACTACATCTTCCAGCCGCTGGTCACGGGGCGCGAAGGCGGGTCGGGTCTGGGGCTGACGCTGACGCAGACGTTCGTCCAGGAACACCAGGGCACGATCGGCTGTGAGAGCGTGCCCGGCCGGACGGACTTCACCATCATCCTGCCCATTCCCCAACCCGCACCGGCCGCATGAAACCCATCTGGATCGTCGATGACGATCAGTCGATCCGCTTCGTGCTCGAGAAGGCGCTCGCGCGCGAGCAGTTCGCGGTGCGCAGCTTTCCCAATCCCCGCGATGTGCTGGCAGCGCTGGAGGACGGCGACGAGCCGCAGGTGCTGGTCAGCGACATCCGCATGCCCGGAGGCTCGGGGCTGGATCTGCTGACCAGGCTCAAGGCGCGGCTGCCGCAGCTGCCGGTCATCGTGATGACGGCCTACTCCGACCTTGACAGCGCTGTCTCCGCCTTCCAGGGCGGCGCCTTCGAGTACCTGGCCAAGCCCTTCGACGTGCCCAAGGCGGTGGAGCTCATCCACCGCGCCGTGCAGGAGAGCGTGCGCGAGTCGGTGAGCGACTCGGCTCAGACGGCCGTGCCCGAGATGCTCGGGCAGGCGCCGGCGATGCAGGACGTCTTCCGCGCCATCGGGCGGCTGTCGCAGAGCCATGTGACGGTGCTCATCACGGGCGAGAGCGGCAGCGGCAAGGAGCTCGTCGCGCGCGCGCTGCACAAGCACAGTCCGCGTGCCCACGGCCCCTTCGTGGCCCTGAACACCGCCGCCATCCCGAAGGACCTGCTGGAGTCGGAGCTCTTCGGCCACGAGCGCGGCGCCTTCACCGGTGCGCAGACGATGCGCCGCGGCCGCTTCGAGCAGGCCGACGGCGGCACGCTCTTCCTGGACGAGATCGGCGACATGCCCTTCGACCTGCAGACGCGGCTGTTGCGTGTGTTGTCGGACGGGCAGTTCTACCGCGTGGGGGGCCACCAGTCGCTCAAGACGAGCGTGCGCGTGATCGCCGCCACGCACCAGAACCTCGAGGAGCGGGTGCGACAGGGGGTCTTCCGCGAGGACCTGTACCACCGCCTGAATGTCATCCGGCTGCGCCTGCCGCCGCTGCGTGAGCGGCGCGAGGACATCCCGGCGCTGGCGCGCTCGTTCCTGGCCCGCAGCGCCAAGGAACTCGGCGTGGACGCCAAGCGCTTCACCGAGGCCGCGCTGGCCCGCCTGGCCGCCTTCGACTTCCCCGGCAACGTGCGTCAGCTCGAGAACGTGTGCCACTGGCTCACCGTGATGGCGCCGGCGCAGGTCGTGGAGGAGAAGGACCTGCCGCCGGAGTTGCTGGCGCATGCGGGCGCGTTGCCAGCTGCTCCGGTGGCTGCTCCTGCGGCCGCTTCTTCGGCCTACTTGGTGGCGCCCGTGCCTGCCGTTGCCGCCCAGCCGCATGCGCCTGCCGAGGCCCCCCTCACCGCGTCGCCGGCCGCCCTGGTGCCGGCCGTGGCACCGGGCGGCGGCCACTGGCTCGCGGACCTGGAGCACCAGGCGCGCCTCATGCTTGAGCAGGGGCGGGAGGAGGTGTGGGATTCGCTGTCCCGTGAGTTCGAGAGCCGGCTGATCCTCACCGCGCTTCAGGTCACGCGCGGGCGCCGCATCGAGGCGGCGCAGAAGCTCGGCATCGGCCGCAACACGATCACCCGCAAGATCCAGGAGCTGCGGCTGGACGACGCCTGAGCGACGCGCTCAGGCCAGCGTCACGATGACCGGTGCGTGGTCGCTGGGCCGCTCGTTGCGGCGCGGGGCCTTGTCGATCGTGCACGCCTGCACACGGGGCAAGAGCGTCTGGCTCACGAGGATGTGGTCGATGCGCAGGCCCTGGTTCTTGCGGAAGGCCAGGTTGCGGTAGTCCCACCAGCTCCAGCTCTTCGGGGGCTGTTCGAAGAGCCGGAAGGCGTCGTGCAGGCCGGCCTCGAGCAGGTCGCGGAAGTGCGCGCGCTCCTCGTCGGTGCAGTGGATCTGACCGGCCCAGGCCACGGGGTCGAAGACGTCGCGGTCTTCCGGCGCGATGTTGAAGTCGCCCAGCAGCGCGAGCTGCGGATGCGCGGCGAGCTCCTCGCGCACCCAGGTGGTGAGCGCGGCGAGCCAGCGCATCTTGTAGGCGAACTTGTCGCTGCCCGGTGCCTGGCCGTTGGGGAAGTACGCGCCGATGACGCGCGTGCCCTGCACCGTGCCGGCGATGACGCGCGCCTGCTCGTCGGCGAAGCCGGGGATGTTGCGCACAACCTCGGCGGCCGGCTCGCGCGACAGCAGCGCCACCCCGTTGTAGGTGCGCTGGCCGAAGCACTGCGAGACATATCCCGCGGCCTGCAACTCGGCGTGAGGGAACTTGTCGTCGGTGAGCTTGAGCTCCTGCAGCACAAGCGCGTCCACTGGGTTGGCCGCCAGCCAGTTCAGCAACTGCGGCAGGCGCACGGCCAGGGAGTTGACGTTCCAGGTGGCGATCTTCACGGGCGGGGCCTCATGCGCCGGGCTGCGTGAGCAGCCTGCACACCGCCTGCGTCACCTGCTCGGTGGTGGCCTGCCCGCCGAGGTCGCGGGTGTGCAGCGTGCGGTCGGCCGTCACGGCCTCGATGGCGCGCATGAGCCGGGCGGCGGCGGCGTGCTCGCCCAGGTGCTCGAGCATCATCACGCAGCTCCAGAAGGTGCCCACCGGGTTGGCCAGGCCCTGGCCCATGATGTCGAAGGCCGAGCCGTGGATGGGCTCGAACATGCTCGGGTAGCGGCGCTCGGGGTCGACGTTGCCGGTGGGCGCGATCCCGAGGCTGCCAGCCAGCGCGGCGGCCAGGTCCGACAGGATGTCGCCGTGCAGGTTGGACGCGACGATGGTGTCCAGCGAGGCCGGGCGGTTGACCATGCGGGCCGTCATCGCGTCCACGAGCTCCTTGTCCCAGCGCACGTCGGGGAACTCGCGCGCCACCTCCGCGGCGATCTGGTCCCACATCACCATGGCGTGGCGCTGCGCGTTGCTCTTCGTGACCACGGTGAGCTGGCGCCGCGGGCGCGAGCGCGCCAGCCGGAAGGCGTGGCGCAGGACGCGCTCGGCGCCGGTGCGCGTGATGACCGACACGTCGGTGGCCACCTCGATGGGGTGGCCCTGGTGCACCCGTCCGCCCACGCCCGCGTACTCGCCCTCGGAGTTCTCGCGCACGATCACCCAGTCCAGGTCCTCGGGGCGGCAGCGCTTGAGCGGCGCGTCGATGCCCGGCAGGATGCGCGTGGGGCGCACGTTGGCGTACTGGTCGAAGCCCTGGCAGATCTTCAGCCGCAGGCCCCACAGCGTGATGTGGTCGGGGATGTCGGGGTCGCCGGCGGAGCCGAAGAGGATGGCGTCGTGCGCCCGCAGGGCCTCCAGGCCGTCGACGGGCATCATCTCGCCGTGCGCGCGGTACCAGTCGCCGCCCCAGCCGTAGTGCTGGAAGTGCATCGTGAACGTGCCCTGCGCGGCGGCCAGCGCCTGCAGCACCTGCTGCCCGGCCGGCACCACTTCCTTGCCGATGCCGTCTCCGGGAATGGTGGCGATGGAGTAGTTCTTCAAGGTCGTCTCCTGGGGCCGGTGCTCAGACGTGCAGGAAGGCCGCCACACCCAGCACCACGCCGATGGTGGCCACGCCGAACATGCCCCACTCGAGCCACTTGCGCCGCGTGAGCAGCGCGATGGCGGCCAGGGCGATGGAGATCTGCAGTGCGGTGGTGGCCTGGGCCCAGCGGTGGTGCTGGTGCAGCTGCTCGTCGGAGCGCTTGTCCCAGGCCGTGGACTCGGCCTCGAGCTTCTCGGCAGCCGCCTTGATCTCGGCCTTCTCCTTCTTGTAGCGCTCCACCTCGTCGCGGTAGGTGGCCTTGCGGTCTTCCGGCACGAGGGCCAGCGCGAGTTCGGCCAGGTTCTGCTTGCTGCTCTTGGCCTGGTAGTAGTTCCACTGGTTGGAGGCCTCGGTCTTCTTGATGGCCGCGTTGTTCTTGAACAAGCCCGCATTGGCCTGCGTGGCGCCGCCCATGTAGGCGAAGAGGGCGCCGACGGTGGCGATGATGGCCGTCATCACGGCGATCATTCCCGAGAACTTGTCCTTGTCGCCGTGCTGCGCAGCGTGCTCGATCTCGTGGTCGTGGGGGCCGTGGACGTGGAAGCCAGCTCCGGACATGGGTGGGGTCTCCAGGAGGGTCGGGACGTGCGGGAAGGGCAGCAAGAACGGGCGACAGGCTCAGGCCTTGCGCCGGTACGTGACGAAGTGCAGGTCGAAGTCGTTGGGCGGGCCCGCGCGCAAGCTGTCGCGCGCGACCTCCTCGAAGGCGCGGCGGTCCCACGCTGGGAAGAAGGTGTCGCCCTGGAAGTCCTGGTCGATCTCGGTGAGCACGAGGGTGTCGGCCTGCGCCAGCGCGGCCGCGTACACCTGCGCGCCGCCAAGCACGCACAACCGCGGCGCACCGGCCGCCAGGGCGATGGCCTCGTCGAGCGAGCGCACGACCTCCGCGCCCTCGGCCCGCCAGCCGGGCTGGCGCGTGAGCACGAGGTTGCGGCGGCCCGGCAGCGGCCTGAAGCGGGGCGGCAGGCCGTCCCAGGTGCGGCGACCCATGACCACCGTGCACCCGGCCGTCACGCGCTTGAAATGCGCCATGTCCTCCGGGATGCGCCAGACGAGGTCGTTGTCGGCGCCGATCACGCCGTTGCGCGCCACGGCTGCGACGATCACGATCTCGGGGCGCGCGGGCGATGAAGGGCTGCGCTCGGGTGGGGCCATGCCCGCTATTGTCCATGCCCGGCCGGGGCTGGCTTAGGATGCGCGCCGGCGCCTTGACTTCAGGAGTTTCCAGCCATGTCCCGCTCTGCCTTCCCCCCTGTGCGGTCGCAGCCTGCATCCGGCCTGAAGGGGTCCCTTCGCCGGGCGATGATGGTGGCCGGCCTGTCGCTGTGCGCCTTGCCGGCGCTGGCCCAGGCGCCGGCGCCCTGGCCCACCCAGCCGGTGAAGGTGCTGGTGGGCTTCCCGCCGGGCTCCACACCCGACTCCTCCGCGCGCATCCTGGCCGAGGCCCTGGGCAAGGTCTGGGGGCAGTCGGTGGTGGTGGAGAACCGGCCGGGTGCCTCGGGCAACATCGCCGCCGATGCCGTGGCCAAGGCGCGTGACGACCACACGCTGGGCATCGTCATCAACGGCAACCTCACCACGGCGCGCGCCCTCAACCCGCGCCTGGCCTTCGACCCGGCGAAGGACTTCGCCTACATCTCGCTGGTGGCCACGGCACCGCTGGTGCTGGCCACCCCGGCCGACAAGCCCGCCGGCGCGGCCTTCTTCGCCGCTGCGCGTGCCGCCGGCAAGTCCTGGAACTACGGCTCGGTGGGCATCGGCTCGGTGGCCCACCTGGGCATGGAGGTGCTCATGGGCAAGGCCGGCATGGCCGACGCCGTGCACGTGCCCTACAACGGCAACCCGGCCGTGATCACCGCGCTCATTGGCGGGCAGGTGCAGATGGCGCTCATGCCCCCGGGTATCGCGCTGCCGCAGGCGCAGGCGGGCAAGATCCGCGTCATCGGCGTGACCGGCCCTCGCAGCCCGCTGGCCCCGGGTGTGGAGCCGCTGAACACCATGGGCGTGGCGCTGGACGACCTGGAGGTGTGGAACGCGCTCGTGGCGCCGGCGGGCCTGCCGCGCGCCGCGCAGGAGCGCCTGGCGCGCGACGTGCCCGAGGTGCTGCGCCAGGCCGAGGTGCGCGAGCGCATGCTCGCGGCGGGCTGGCAGGTGCAGGGCACCACGGGCGAGGCGATGCGCCGGCGCGTGGAGGCCGAGGCGCGGGCCATGGGCGCCGTGATCGCGGCGCAGGGCATCAAGGTCGAGTGAGGTCGATGGCGGCCGGCGGCGTCGTCGAGGAGCCTCCTCGGCGCACGCCCGTGCTGGCCGAGGCCGATCTGGTCGTGCTCGGTGGCGGGCCGGCCGGCCTGGCCGCGGCGGTGGCGGGCGCGCGCCAGGGGGCGCGCACGGTGCTCGTCGAACGCTACGGCTTCCTCGGGGGCATGGGCACGGCTGGCGGGGTCACGAACTTCGCTGGGCTGTACGGGCGGCGCGGTGGGGTGATGCAGCGCCTCGTGCGCGGGGTCGTGGACGAACTGCTCGAGCGCATCGACCGCCTCGGCGGCCTGAACGCGCCGCAGGACGGCCTGCAAGGCCGCATCCGCGTGCACAGCTACGACATCCCGGCCTACATGTGCGCGGCCGACGAGCTGCTGGCCTCGGCGGGCGTGCAGATCGTCTTTCACGCGCTCGCGTGTGGTGTGTCGATGGCCGACGCCCACCGCATCGACGCGCTGATCGTCGAGACTCGCGAGGGCCGCCGGGCGCTGCGCGCGCGCGAGTTCATCGACGCCTCGGGCGACGGCGACCTCGCCCACCACGCCGGCGTGCCGTGGGACTACGGCGACGGCGCCGGCGGGGCGCTGTACCCGAGCACCATGGCGCGGATCGGCGGCGTGGACGCCGCGCAGGCCTTGCCCGCGGTGGGCGAGTTCGCCGCCATCGACCGGCTGATGCAGGCCGCGGCCGGGCGCTACCGCTTCGGCCGCCGCGGCGCGATCCTGCGCCCGCAGCGCAACCCCTCGGAGTGGCGCGCCAACGTGACGCAGCTGGCCGGCGCCGATGGCCGCGCCGTGAATGCGCTCGAGGTGGACGCGCTCAGTGCCGCCGAGGTCGAAGGCCGCCGCCAGATCGTGGAGTACCTGCGCTTTCTGCGCGCCGAGGTGCCGGGCTTCGCGCAGGCCGAGCTCGTCGCGCTGCCGGCGCAGGTGGGGGTGCGCGAGTCGCGGCGCATCCGCGGCGAGTACGCGCTCACGGGCGAGGACGTGCTCTCAGGTGCCCGCTTCGCCGATGTGATCGGCCTGAACGCCTGGCCCATCGAGGTGCATGCCGAAGGCCGCATCGACTGGGCCTTCCCGCGCGACCCTGAAAACGCCTACCACCACCTGCCACTGCGCATGCTCGTGCCGCAGCGCGTGGACAACCTGCTGGTGGCCGGGCGCTGCGCGTCGATGGAGCACCTGGGCCAGGCCGCTGCGCGCGTGAGCGGCGGCTGCTTCGCGATGGGGCAGGCGGCGGGCACGGCGGCCGCGCTGCGCCTGAATGGGCACGCAGACCTGCTGGCGTCGGCCGTCGTGGCCGAGCTGCAGGCACGGCTGCGCGCCGACGGCGTGGACCTGGACGACCCTACACCGCCACAGGCGCCTTGATGGCCGGGTGGTGCTGGTACTCGAGCACCTCGAAGTCCTCGAAGGCGTAGTCGAAGATCGAGTCCGGGCGGCGCCGGATGTTCAGCACCGGGTAGGGGTAGGGCGTGCGCGCAAGCTGCGTGCGCACCTGCTCCTCGTGGTTGGCGTAGATGTGGCAGTCCCCGCCCGTCCAGATGAAGTCGCCCACCTCCAGCTCGCACTGCTGCGCCAGCATGTGGGTGAGCAGCGCGTAGCTCGCGATGTTGAAGGGCACGCCCAGGAAGATGTCGGCGCTGCGCTGGTAGAGCTGGCAGCTCAGCGTGCCGCGGCCGCCTGGCGTGGTGGCCGGCGCCACGTAGAACTGGAAGAAGGCGTGGCAGGGCATCAGCGCCATCTTGGGCAGGTCGGCCACGTTCCAGGCGCTGACGATGAGCCGGCGGGAGTCGGGGTTCGTCCTGAGTTGCTGCACCACCTGCGCGATCTGGTCGATGTGGCCGCCTTCGGGCGTCGGCCAGCTGCGCCACTGCACGCCGTAGACGGGGCCGAGCTCGCCGTCCTCACGCGCCCATTCGTCCCAGATGGTGCAGCCGCGCTCCTGCAGCCAGCGCACGTTGGAGTCGCCGCGCAGGAACCACAGCAGCTCCAGGATGATGCTCTTCAGGTGCACCTTCTTCGTGGTCACCAGCGGAAAGCCCTCGCGCAGGTCGAAGCGCATCTGGTGGCCGAAGACGCTTCTCGTGCCGGTGCCGGTGCGGTCACCCTTGGCCACGCCATGCTCGAACACATGGCGCATGAAGTCATCGTACTGGGAGCGGACGGGGCGGGTGCTCACGGTGTGGGGGGCGGCGTTCGAAGGAAGCGGCGGATTATCCGTGACCGAACTGCATCGCCGCGAGCCGCGCGTAAAGCCCCGCGCGCGCGACGAGCTCGTCGTGGCGCCCGATGTCCACGATGCGCCCGGCCTCCATCACGACGATGCGGTCGGCGCGCAGCACGGTGGCCAGGCGGTGTGCGATGACGATCGTCGTGCGGCCGGTCATCGCCGCCTCGAGCGCGGCCTGCACCATGCGCTCGCTCTCGGCGTCGAGTGCGCTCGTGGCTTCGTCGAGCAGCAAGAGCGGCGGGTTCTTCAGCATCGCCCGCGCGATGCTGATGCGCTGGCGCTGCCCGCCCGACAGCCGCACGCCGCGCTCGCCGAGGTAGGTGGCGTAGCCCTCGGGAAGTGCCTCGATGAAGTCGTGCGCGAAGGCGGCCTTCGCGGCGGCGCGCACCTCCTCGTCGCTCGCCTCGGGGCGGCCGTAGCGGATGTTCTCCAGCGCCGAGGTGGAGAACACCGTGCTGTCCTGCGGCACGATGCCGATGCGCCCGCGCAGGCTGGCCAGCGCCGCCTCCTTCACGGGCACGCCGTCCACGGCGATGCGGCCTTCGGTGGCGTCGTAGAAGCGCAGCAGCAGTTGCAGCACCGTGCTCTTGCCGGCTCCGCTCGGGCCGACGAGGGCCACGGTTTCACCGGGGCGCACCGCGAGGCTGAAGTCGGCGAGCGCCGCCTGTTGCGGCCGCGAGGGGTAGTGGAAGGTCACCTGTTCGAAGGCCACGGCCGAGCCGCCGGCCACCGCGGGCAGCGCGCGCGGCACAGCCGGCTCGGCCACGGGCGAGCGTGCCGAGAGCAGTTCCATCAGCCGCTCGGTGGCGCCGGCGGCGCGCAGCAGGTCGCCGTACACCTCGGAGAGCACCGCTACCGAGCCCACGAGGATCATCACCAGGAACACCGTCTGCCCGAGGTGGCCGGCGGAGATGTCGCCGCGCAGCACCGCCTGCGTGCCCTGGTACAGGCCCCACAGCAGCGCGCCGAAGGTGGCGGTGATCATGAAGGCCACGAGCATCGAGCGCACGCGCGTGCGCTTGCGCGCGGTGTCGAAGGCGTTGGCCGTGGAGACCTCGAAGCGCCGCGCCTCGCGGCCCTCCTGCACGAAGCTCTGCACCACCGGAATCGCGTTGAGCACCTCGGCGGCGATGGCGCTGGAGTCGGCCACGCGGTCCTGGCTGGCGCGGCTGAGCTTGCGCACGCGGCGGCCGAAGTACAGGCTCGGCAGCACCACGAGCACGAGGATGCCCAGCACCTGCGTCATCACCACCGGGTTCGTCACGATGAGCAGACCGAGTGCGCCGATGCCCATCACCGCGTTGCGCAGCCCCATGCTGAAACTCGAGCCCACCACCGTCTGCACGAGCGTGGTGTCGGTGGTCAGGCGGCTGAGCACCTCGCCCGTTTGCGTCGTCTCGAAGAATTCGGGGCTCTGGCGCACCACGTGCGCGTAGACGGCGTCGCGCAGGTCGGCCGTGATGCGCTCGCCGAGCCACGTCACCATGTAGAAGCGCGCCGCCGAGAAGAGGCCCAGCGCCGCGCCTACGCCGAAGAGCGCGAGGAAGTGCCCGCGCAGCGCCATCAGCCGCTGGCCCGGGTCGGCTGCGATGAGGCCCTGGTCGATCAGCGACTTCAGGGCCACCGGCAGCAGCAGCGTGCTCGCCGCGGCCATGACGAGGAAGACGAAGGCCAGGGCGATGCGGCCGTGGTAGGGCCGCAGGAAGGGTACGAGGCCGCTGAGCGAACGCGGGCTCGCGGAGGCGGGGCGGGTGGAGTCGGCGGGCATGGCGCGCAGTCTATCGGCGCCTGTGCCGCCTAGGTGTCGTCGGAAGGTATCCCGGTGGTTGGGGGGTCGGCGGCGGCGGGGGAGGCGGGCCGCCGCCCGCGCCGCGTCAGCCCCTCGCGCAGCAGGTACTCCACCTGCGCATTGGCGCTGCGCAACTCCTGCGCGGCCAGGCGCTCGATCTCGGCCCATAGGGCCGGATCGATGCGCAACAGGAAGCTCTTCTTGCCGGGGCTGGCCATGCGTGGGAGGGCGCGCTCAGCCGTACAGCGTACCCGCGTTGACGATCGGCTGGGTGTCCTTGTCCGAGCACAGCACGACGAGCAGGTTGCTCACCATCGCCGCCTTGCGCTCATCGTCCAGCTGCACGATCTGCCGCTCCGACAGGCCCTTGAGTGCGTCCTCCACCATGCTCACCGCGCCGTGCACGATGCGGCTGCGGGCGCTGATGATGGCCTCGGCCTGCTGGCGGCGCAGCATCACCTGGGCGATCTCCGGGGCGTAGGCGAGGTGCGAGATCTTGGCGTCCTGCACCGTGACGCCCGCGGCGGCGAAGCGTTCCTGCAACTCGTCGCGCAGCGAGGCCACCGCAGGCTCGCCCGAGCGCAGCGTGGTCTCGCCCGGGGCGAGGTCGTCGCCCTCGTCGTAGGCGTAGAGCGTGGCCATGTGGCGGATGGCGGCTTCGGCCTGCATGCGCACGTAGGCCTCGTAGTCGTCGACCTCGAAGACGGCCTGCGCGGTGTCCTGCACGCACCACACCACCACGGCGCTGATCTCGATCGGGTTGCCGCGCTTGTCGTTGACCTTCATCGTGGGCGCGTTCAGGTTGCGCGCGCGCAGTGAGATCTTGCGCTTGGCGTACAGCGGGTTGGCCCAGCGCAGGCCCTCGCTGCGGTCGGTGCCGCGGTATTCGCCGAAGAGGGTGAGGATGGCCGCCTCGCGCGGCTGCAGCATGTACAGGCCCGCCAGGCAGGCGATGCCCACCACGATCAGGCCGATGCGCAGAGCCAGGGCCGGCAGGCCGAGCCCCGGCATGGCGATGAAGGACAACACGGAGAGCCCGATCAGGAGCACGCCGAAGAGGGCTGCGATGTAGCCGTTGGCCGAGCTCAGCGGACGCTCGCGCAGCACGGGGGACGGGATGTCAGGGACAGACATGAGACCTACTCCGGAATCAAAGTGATATCATTTTAATAGTCTTTCGACGAATGCGCAAGAGGGGTGGATGTGACGTTTCCGGGCGTCACTGATAGAGTGCGGAAATGAACGAAACGGTACAAAAGGGTCCGGCCCCGGCTGCGCGTACCCGGCGCGGGCGAACCGCGCGCGCGGCAGCCGACCCCGCCGGCCGCGCCGCGGGAGAGGGGGCCGGGACGGGTGGTGCCACCCGCACCAACGACCCGGCCCGCACCATGGCCGACATCCTCGAGGTGGCCACGCGCGAATTCGCCGAGAAGGGCCTGGCGGGCGCGCGTATCGATGTGATCGCCGAGGCCATGCGCACCAGCAAGCGCATGATCTACTACTACTTCGGCAGCAAGGAGGGCCTCTACGTCGCGGTGCTGGAGGAGTCCTACCGGCGCATGCGCGGCATCGAGCGCGAACTGCACCTGGAAGATCTGCCGCCCGAGGACGCGCTGCGCAAGCTGGTGGGCTTCACGGTGGATTACCAGTTGGCCCACCCCGAGTTCATCCGCCTCGTGATGAACGAGAACATGCACCGCGGCGAGTACCTGCGGCAAAGCGCCGCCATCCAGGATCTCAACGTGCCCGCCATCGAGGGCCTGCGGCAGGTCTACGAGCGCGGCGTGGCCGCGGGCGCCTTCCGCAGCGGGCTGGATCCTGTGGACCTGCACATGTCCATCAGCGCGCTGAGTGTCTTCAACGTGGCCAATCGCCACACCTTCTCGCTCATCTTCAAGCGCGACCTGGAGTCCACCGCGGCGCTGATCGCGCGGCGCGACAGCATCGTGGAGATGGTGGTGCGCTTCGTGCGCCGCTGAGGCAGCTGTTGACGGGAAGGTCGGCTGGTTTCGGGTTTTCCCTGTCATTAGAAAACTAACTATTTCGTACATTCACGCATCGCGACGGGGACGGGATGCGCGCATGAAGACCTGGGACAAGCTGGCCGAACGCGGTTGCCGCGTGCTCGATGCCTTGAGCGTCGCCTGCCTGGCGGTGATGGTCGTGATGGTCTTCGGCAACGTGGTGCTGCGCTACGCCTTCAACGACGGCATCACGGTGTCCGAGGAGCTCTCGCGCTGGCTCTTCGTGTGGATGACCTTTCTGGGCGCGATCGTGGCGGTGCGCGAGCATGGGCATCTGGGCACCGACATGCTGGTGGGCCGGCTCGGGCCGGCTGGCCGCAGGGTCTGCGTGGTGGTGACCTACCTGTCCATGCTCGGCGTGAACGTGCTGCTCTTCCAGGGCAGCCTCGCTCAGACGCGCATCAACGCCGATGTGGAGGCTCCCGTGTCCGGGTTGCCCATGGGCGTGGTCTACGCCGCCGGGGTGGTGTTTGCGGTGCTGTCGAGTCTGCTGATCCTGCGCGAGTTGTGGCGCGCGCTGTCGGGCGAGGCCAGTGGCGACGAGCTGCTGGCCGTGCGCGAATCGGAGGAGGTGCCTGCACCCGGCGCCCCTCACGAGCAAGCCGATTCGGGAGCGCGCAAGTGACCGTCGCTGTCTTCCTTCTTGCCCTGCTGGGCGCGATGGCCGTGGGCATGCCCATTGCCTACGCGCTGCTCGTCTCGGGCGTGGCCTTGATGGCCTGGATGGGCAACTTCGACGCGCAGATCCTGGCGCAGAACACCATCGAAGGCGCCAACAGCTTCCCGCTGCTGGCCGTGCCCTTCTTCATGCTGGCCGGGGAGATCATGAACGTCGGGGGCCTGAGCCGGCGTATCGTCAACCTCGCGCTCACCCTCGTGGGGCATATGCGCGGCGGGCTGGGCTACGTGACGATTCTCGCGGCCGTGCTCATGGCTGCGCTTTCGGGCTCGGCGGTGGCCGACACCGCGGCGCTCGCGGCGCTGCTGCTGCCGATGATGGTGGCCGCGGGCCACGACCGCGCCAAGGCTGGCGGGCTGATTGCCTCGGCCGGAATCATCGCGCCGGTGATCCCGCCGTCCATCGGCTTCGTCATCTTCGGCGTGGCCGCCAACGTGTCCATCACCAAGCTCTTCCTGGCCGGCATCGTGCCGGGGCTGCTGATGGGCGTGGCCATCGCGGTGGCGTGGTTCCTGGTGGCGCGGCGCGAGAACATCCAGCCGCCGCCCAAGGCCTCCAGCGCCGAGCGGCTGCGCGCACTGCGCGAGAGCACCTGGGCGCTGGTGCTGCCCGTCATCGTGCTCGTGGGCCTGAAGATGGGCGTGTTCACGCCTACCGAGGCGGCGGTTGTCGCAGCCGTCTATGCGCTCCTCGTGGCGCTCTTCGTCTACCGCGAGATGAAGATCTCGCAGCTCTACGAAGTCTTCGTCTCGGCCGCCAAGACCACCTCGGTGATCATGTTCCTCGTGGCCGCGGCCATGGTCTCGGCCTGGCTCATCAACGTGGCCAACCTGCCGGCCGAACTCATCGGGCTGCTGCAGCCGCTGATGGACAGTCCCACGCTGCTGATGCTGGCCATCATGCTGCTGGTCATCGCCGTGGGCACGGCGATGGACATGACGCCCACCATCCTGATCCTCACCCCGGTGCTGATGCCGGTGGTCAAGGCCGCGGGCATCGACCCCGTGTACTTCGGGGTGCTGTTCATCATCAACAACGCCATCGGCCTGGTCACCCCGCCCGTGGGTACCGTGCTCAACGTCGTGGCCGGCGTGGGCCGCATGAAGATGGACGAGGTCACGCGCGGCGTGGTGCCTTTCATGATCGCGCAGCTCGTGGTGCTCTTCCTGCTCGTGCTGTTCCCCCAGATCGTGATGTGGCCGCTCAAGCTCTTCTACTGAAGTGCCCCGGCGGCTCTTTCCTTCCAACCTAACCAACCCGGCCCCTGGTGGCCTCACCCCGGAGACAACGATGAAGCGACTGATGATCAAGACCGTTCTGGCCGCCGTGGCTGTGGCCGCCTTCGGCGTGGCCGGCGCACAGGAGCGCACCTTCAAGCTCGGCATCCAGAACCCCAAGGGCCACCCGCTGGAGCAGGGCGCGACGAAGTTCGCCGAGATCGTGGCGGCGAAGTCCGGTGGCAAGATCAAGGTCAATGTCTTTCCCGGGGGCACCCTGGGCAGCGACCAGGCCACCGTCTCCGCGCTGCAGGGCGGCACCGTGGAGATCACGGTCCTGAACTCGGGCATCCTGGCCTCTCAGGTGAAGGACTTCGAGGTCTACGACTTCCCCTTCATGTTTGCCAATGGGCGTGAGGCCGATGCGGTGGTGGACGGCCCCTTCGGCCAGAAGATGCACGCCCGCCTGGCCGACAAGGGCATCGTGGGCCTGGCCTACTGGGAGCTGGGCTTTCGCAACCTGACCAACAGCCGCCGGCCCATCAACACGGTGGAGGACATCGCCGGGCTGAAGCTGCGCGTGATCCCGAACGCGATCAACGTCGACTGGGTCAAGGCGCTGGGTGCGAACCCCACGCCGATGGCCTTCACGGAGCTCTACGGCGCCCTGGAGCAGAAGGCGGTGGACGGGCAGGAGAACCCGCTGTCGGTGATCCTGGCCAACAAGTTCGCCGAGGTGCAGAAGCACCTGGCGCTGACCAACCACCAGTACAACCCGCAGTCCTTCATCTTCAGCAAGAAGGTGTGGGACGGGCTGTCCGAGGGCGAGCGCAAGATCGTCGCCGAGGCGGCCGTCGAGGCCGGGCGCTTCCAGCGCCAGGTCAACCGCGAGGCCGCCGCCAGCCAGCTGGCCGACCTGCGCAAGGCCGGCATGCAGGTGACGGAGTTCTCCGCCGCCGAGCAGGCCAAGCTGCGCGACAAGCTCAAGCCCGTGATCGACAAGCACGGTGCGGCCATCTCCGCCACGGTGGCCGAGCTGCAGGCCGAGCTGGCCAAGGTGCGCCGCTGACACGACGGATCTGCAGACCATGGACTCCTCCTCTGGCAAGGCGCTGGCCGGTCTCATCGGCGCGGGCATCCAGCGCTCGCTGACCCCGGCGATGCATGAGGAGGAGGCCCGGCACCATGGGCTTCGCCTGCACTACCAACTCATCGACCTGGACCGCACGGGTGAGGATGCCGGGGCGCTGCCGGGGCTGCTGCGGGCGGCGCGCACCATGGGCTTTGCGGGCCTGAACATCACCTTCCCCTGCAAGCAGGCGGTGGTGCCGCTGCTCGACGAGCTCAGCGACGAAGCCGCGGCGATGGGCGCGGTCAATACCGTGGTATTGCGCGGCGGCCGGCTCGTGGGCCACAACACCGACGGCTCCGGGTGGGGCTGGGGGCTGAAGCGGACGCTGCCGCAGGCGGACCTGTCGCGGATTGCGCTGCTGGGCGCGGGCGGGGCGGGCGCCGCCATCGCCCATGCCGTGCTGCGGCTGGGTGCAGGGGCGCTCGTCGTCTGCGACCGCGAGCCCGCCAAGGCCGAGACGCTGGCCGCCGAGCTGCAGCGGGTGTACGGCGCTTCGCGTGCCTGCGCGCAGCCTGAAGCAGCCCGGGCGCTGGCCGGTGCCAGCGGCCTGGTCCACGCCACGCCCACCGGCATGGACAAGTTGCCGGGGCTGCCGCTGCCGGTGGAGTTCCTGCGGCCTGAGATGTGGGTGTCGGAGATCGTCTACTTTCCCCTGCAGACGGCCCTGCTGAAGGCGGCGCGCGAACGCGGCTGCGCCGTGGTCGACGGCGGTGGCATGGCTGTGGGGCAGGCGGTGGGGGCCTTCGAACTGTTCACCGGCCTGCGGCCCGACCCGGCACGCATGGACGCCCATTTCAGACACCTGGTGTCGCAGCGCCAGGACTGACGCAACGGGCCTGTGCCGCCCGGCATCGAGGAGACCCTGCATGAACGGATCGGTCGAACGCGAGGCCCAGGTGGAGGGCGGCAATCCGCTCGGGCTGGAGGGCATCGAGTACGTCGAGTACCAGACGGCCCACCCGCAGGCGCTCGGGCATGTGCTCGAGCTCATGGGCTTCCGCCCGGTGGCGCGGCATCGCTCGCGCGAGGTGCTGCTGTACCGGCAGGGCGAGATGAATGTCATCGTCAATGCGCACGCGTCGGTGTCCGGTGGCCTGCCCGAACACCCGCGCCTGGCGGCGCTGGCGCTGAGGGTGCGCGACGCCGGCGCGGCACACGGCCGGCTGCTCGAACTCGGCGCGTGGGACGTGCCGGTACGCGTGCAACCGATGGAATTGCACATCCCGGCGATCCACGGCGTGGGTACGACGCGCCTGTACTTCGTCGACCGCTGGCGCGAGTTCTCCATCTACAACGTCGACTTCGTGCCCGTCCCGGGCGTCGACTCGCGCCCGCCTGCGCTGGCCGGGTTGCACTGGTTCGGCGTCGTGCAATACGTGGGCCTGGAGCGGACCGAGGACTGGGTGGAGTTCTATCGCTCGATGTTCGGCTTCCAGGTGCTCGGGCAGGAGAGGGAGACGGGCGTGCTGCCCAGTGGTTGCGTCCTCAGGAGCCCCGACGGGAGCCTGCACCTGCAGCTCGTGGAGCCTGCCAGCGACATGGTCGACGGCGAGGAGTGGCTGCAGCGGGTGGCCTTCGGTGCGGCCGATGTCCCGGCTGCCGCGGCGGCGCTGGCCGCGCGAGGCGTGCAGTTCGTCGACACCGCCCGTGTGCACGTGGAGGTGCGCGGCGCGCTCACCCAGAGCTGGCTGGGCGGGCTGATGTTCGAGCTCATTCACCACGCAGGCTGAGGCGCCATGTTCATCCGCGACTTCGGCATGGACACCATCACGCTGGCCGGGCCGCTGGCGGCCAAGCTTCGCGCCATTCGCGACGCCGGCTTCACCCAGGTCATGCTCGCCGCGCGCGACCTCGTCGGCCACCCCGAGGGCTGGCAGGCGGCGGTGCAGGAGGTGCGCGCCAGCGGCCTGCGCGTGACGGGCTTCCAGGTGCTGCGCGACTTCGAGGGGCTCAGCGGCCACCTGCACGGCTACAAGGTGGATATCGCCAAGTCGATGATCGAGATGTGCGCCGCGCTCGACTGCCGCGTGCTGCTGGCCTGCTCCTCCACCTCGCAGCATGCCACCGCCGACCGTGCTGCCCTGGCGCGCGACCTGCGCAAGCTGGCCATCCTGGCGCTGCCGCATCGCATCCGCGTGGCCTACGAAGGGCTGTCGTGGGGGCGCACGATCAACGAGTACACGGCCGCCTGGGACCTGGTGCAGCGTGCCGACTGCCCCAATCTCGGGCTGGCCGTCGACTCGTACCACCTGTTCGCCACCCAGACCCCGCTGGAGCCGCTGGAGGAGGTGGACGCGGGCCGCATCTTCCTCGTGCAGCTGTCGGACTTCATGTGGAACGAGGTGCGCACGCCCGAGGAGCGCATGGCCACGGCCCGCACCTTCCGCGTCTTTCCCGGAGAGGGCGTGCACAGCGAGCAGCTGGCGCGGCTGGTCGTGCAGCTGGATCGCATGGGCTACCGCGGCGACTACAGCTTCGAGGTCTTCAACGACGACTACCAGCAGATGCCCCTGCCGATGGTGGTCGCGCGTGCCCGGGCTGCGGCCGTGTGGCTGGCCGAGGATGTGCTGCAGCGCGCCCGGCCGCTGCCGAGGCAGGCGGCCCAGGCGCGCCACAATGCAGGGTGGACCTGAAAGCCGCCGCCCCTTGAAACCGACCGTCACCGCGTTGTCCTCGATGGCCACCCGGGAGGTGCTGGGCGAGCTCGCCCGCGCCCTGGATCAGGCCGGCGGGCCGCTGCTGCAGGTCGAGTCGGTCGGTGGCGTGGATGCTGCCCGCCGCGTGCAGGCCGGCGAGGCGGTGGACCTCGTCTTCCTGGCCGCCGACACGCTGCAGCGCCTGGAGGCCGCCGGCGTCCTCCTGCCCGGCAGCCGGGTGGACCTCTTCCATTCGCCCGTGGCAGTGGCCGTGGCCCAGGGGGCCCCACACCCGGACATCTCCAGCGAGGAGGCGGTGCGCCGGGCCGTGGAGGCGGCGCGCAGCGTGGGCTACTCCACCGGGCCCAGCGGCGTCTTCCTGCAGCAGCTGTTCGAGCGCTGGGGGTTGCAGCAGGCGCTGCAGGGGCGCACGGTGCAGGCCTCCCCGGGCGTGCCGGTGGCGTCACTCGTGGCCTCGGGCAGAGCCGAGCTCGGCTTCCAGCAGCTCAGCGAGCTGCAGGGTGCTGCCGGCGTGGAGGTGGTGGGGCTGCTGCCGCCGCAGATCGCCTGCATCACCACCTTCTCGGTGGCCACCCGCGTGCACGCCGCGGCCCCGCCGCAGGCGCTGCAGGCTGTGCACGACTTTTTCGCCACGCCGCAGGCGGCCGCCATCACGCGGCACCACGGCATGGAGCCGGCCTGAGGGGCCGGCGACCTTCCAGCAGGATTGCACCATGATCATCGACTGCCACGGCCACTACACCACCGCCCCGAAGGCACTGGAGAACTGGCGCAACCGCCAGATCGCCGGCATCGCCGACCCTGCCGCGCGGCCGCGCGTGGAGGAGCTGCAGATCAGCGACGACGAGCTGCGCGAGTCCATCGAGACCAACCAGCTGCGCCTCATGCGCGAGCGCGGCTCGGACCTCACCGTCTTCAGCCCGCGCGCGAGCTTCATGGCGCACCACATCGGCGACTTCGAGGTGAGCGCCACGTGGGCGGCGATCTGCAACGAGCTGTGCTTCCGCGTGAGCCAGCTCTTCCCCGACCACTTCATCCCCGCCGCGATGCTGCCGCAGAGCCCGGGCGTGGACCCGGCCACCTGCATCCCCGAGCTCGTGAAGTGCGTGGAGCAGTACGGCAACGTCGCCATCAACCTGAACCCCGACCCCTCCGGCGGCCACTGGACGAGCCCGCCGCTGACCGACCGCCACTGGTACCCCATCTACGAGAAGATGGTCGAGTACGACATCCCGGCGATGGTGCACGTCAGCACCAGCTGCAACGCCTGCTTCCACACCACCGGGGCGCACTACATCAACGCCGACACCACGGCCTTCATGCAGCTCATCCAGGGCGACCTCTTCAAGGACTTCCCGACCCTGCGCTTCGTCATCCCGCATGGCGGCGGGGCCGCGCCCTACCACTGGGGCCGCTACCGGGGCCTGGCGCAGGAATTGAAGAAGCCGCTGCTCGACCAGCACCTGCTGAACAACGTGTACTTCGACACCTGCGTGTACCACCAGCCCGGCATCGACCTGCTGACGAAGGTGATCCCGGTGGACAACATCCTGTTCGCCAGCGAGATGATCGGCGCGGTGCGCGGCATCGATCCGCAGACCGGCTTCAACTTCGACGACACCAAGCGCTACATCGAGGCCGCCGCCATCGACCCGGTGCAGCGCCACAAGATCTACGAAGGCAACGCCCGGCGCGTGTACCCGCGGCTGGACGCGGCGCTGAAGGCGCGGGGGCGCTGAACCGCCGGCCCCGTGATGCGACGCCTGCCGCCGGCTGTGCGCCTGCCACCGAACCGCAAGGAGACACCATGATCCAGGAACTGGGCGTCGTGCGACGCCGCATCGACCGCGCCGAGCGGCCCGCCGTGGACGACCTCGCCCGCTTCGGTACCGCCACCGTGCACGAGGCCATGGGCCGGCTCGGGCTGATGCACACCGGCATGCGCCCCGTCTACGCCGGTGCCCGCGTGTCGGGCACGGCGGTGACGGTGCTGCTGCACCCGGGTGACAACTGGATGATGCACGTCGTGGCCGAGCAGATCCAGCCTGGCGACATCGTCGTGGCGGCCATCACCGCCCCGTGCACCGACGGCTACTTCGGCGACCTGCTGGCCACCTCGTTCCAGGCCCGCGGCGCGCTCGCCCTGGTCATCGATGCGGGCGTGCGCGATGTGCGCGACCTCACCGAGATGCGGTTCCCGGTGTGGAGCCGCGCGATCAGCGCCAAGGGCACCATCAAGGCCACGCTCGGCTCGGTGAACGTGCCCGTGGTGTGCGCCGGTGCACTCGTGAACCCGGGCGACGCGGTGGTGGCCGACGACGACGGCGTGGTGGTGGTGCCGGCCGCGCGCGTGCGCGATGTGGCCGCTGCGGCCGCAGCGCGCGAGACCAACGAGGCCGACAAGCGCGCCAAGCTCGCCTCGGGCGTGCTGGGCCTGGACATGTACAAGATACGCGAGCCCCTGGAAAAGGCGGGCCTGCGCTACATCGACTGAAGCCGGCT
>JBMOGN010000041.1:0-19935 GCA_049318345.1 Rubrivivax sp.
TCACCAAGCCCGAGCTCACCGGCAACTGGGAGCACCAGCTCGCCGAGATGGAGCACGGGCGCCTGAAGCGCGAGGCCTTCATGGCCGAGATCGCGCGCATGGCCGAGCGCATCGTGCGCAAGGCCAAGGAGTACGACCGCGACACCATCCCCGGCGACTACGCCACGCTCGCCACCCCGTGCCCGAACTGCGGTGGGGTGGTCCGGGAGAACTACCGGCGCTTCACCTGCAACGGCCCGGCGGGGGAGGGTGAGGGCTGCGGGTTCTCCTTCACGAAGATCCCGGCTGGCCGGGCCTTCGAGACGGCCGAGGCCGAGGCTTTCCTGCGCGAGCGCCGCATCGGCCCGCTGGAGGGCTTCCGCTCCAAGGCCGGCTGGCCCTTCACCGCCGAGATGAAGCTCGTGCGCGACGAGGAGCTCGGAAACTGGAAACTCGAGTTCGACTTCGGCGAGGACGCGCGCCAGGCCGAGGGCGACGGCCAGCCGGTGGACTTCTCCGCCCAGGACACGCTGGGCGCCTGCCCCAAGTGCCAGGGCCGGGTCTTCGAGCACGGCACGAGCTACGTGTGCGAGCACGCGGTGGGCGCGCCCGTGACCTGCGACTTCAAGAGCGGCAAGATCATCCTGCAGCAGCCCGTGCCGCGCGAGGAGATGACGCGGCTGCTGGCCACCGGCAAGACCGCGCTGCTGGAGAACTTCGTCTCCAACAAGACGCGCCGCAAGTTCAAGGCCTTCCTCGCCTTCGACCGCAAGGAGGGCAAGGTGGTCTTCGAGTTCGAGCCGCGGGCCCCGCGGGCGCCGGCGAAGAAGGCGGGCGCGCGCAAGACCGCCGGGTGAGGGCCCACATGACGGGCGCGGGCGGCGGGCGCGGGCCGCAGGAGGCGGCGGCTTGACCCTGGAGGTGGCCTACAAGCTGCTGGCGATCTTCGCCACCGTGGCCCTGGGCTGGCTGGCCGGCCACCTGGGCTGGATCGGCGGGCAGCCGCTGCGCGCTGGCGAGGCGGCACGCACCAGCCGAGGCGGCAGCGGCGGCAGCGGGAGCGGGGCGGCCGGCGTCCTGTCGGACGTCGCCTTCACGCTCTTCGTGCCGGCGCTGCTGTTTCGCACCATGGTGCGGCAGGACTTCTCGCAGATGCCCTGGCACACGCTGGCGGCTTACTTTGCGCCGGCGCTCGTCTTCATGGCCGGCGTCTACGCCTGGCAGCGGGTGCGCGCCGCGCGCGACCCGGCCCAGCCGCCTGCCGCAGCGGCCACCGCCACCGTCACCGCCACCTACGGCAACGCGGTGCAGCTGGGCATCCCGCTGTCGGCCGCGCTCTTCGGTGAGCCGGGCCTCGCGCTGCACGTGGCGCTGGTGAGCGTGCACGGGCTGCTGCTGCTCACGCTGGCCACGGTGCTGGCGGAGTCGGACCTCGCGCGAGCGCAGCGCACCTCCAGCATGGCGGCCACCTTGCGCACCACCGTGCGCAAGTCGGTGCTGCACCCGGTGACGCTGCCGGTGCTGGTCGGTGCGGCCTGGAACCTCACCGGCTGGGGCCTGCACCCGGCGGTGGACCAGGCGCTGGCCGCCCTCGGCTCGGCGGTGGTGCCGGTGTGCCTGGTGCTCATCGGGCTGAACCTGGCGCAGTACGGCATCCGCGACCACCTGCACGGCGCGGCCGGCGTGAGCGTGCTCTAGCTGCTCGTGCTGCCCGCGCTCGTGCTGGCCGTGGCCCACGGCCTGTTCGGCCTGCGCGGCGCGGCCCTCGGCGTGGTGGTGATGATGGGCGCGCTGCCCGTGGGCAGCAACGCGCTCATCTTCGGCCAGCGCTACCGCGTGCTGCAGGCCGAGGCCACCGCCGCCATCGTGGTGTCCACCGGCTGCTTCATGGCCAGTGCGGCGGGCTGGCTCGCGGTGCTGGAGCTGGTTCGGCGGTCGGGGGGCTGAGGGCCCGCGACTTTTGGGACAATCCCCGGCATGAGTCCCACCGACATCTCCGCCTACATGGCCCACCTGGGCGCGTCGGCGCGCGCGGCCTCGGTGGCCATGGCCGCTGCCGGCTCCGCCGCCAAGGACGAGGCCCTGCGCACCCTGGCGAGGCTGCTGCGCGAGCAGGCTGCCGCGCTGCAGCAGGCCAACGCCGCCGACCTGGCCGCCGCGCAGGCCGCGGGGCTGTCCGCGCCGATGGTGGACCGCCTGCGCCTGAGCTCCGCGGCGCTGCACACCGTGGCCGAGGGCTGCGAGCAGCTCGCCGCCATGCCCGACCCGGTGGGCGAGATCACGGGCGTCAAGCGCCGCCCCAGCGGCATCAGCGTGGGCCAGATGCGCGTGCCCGTGGGCGTCTTCGGCATGATCTACGAGAGCCGCCCGAACGTGACCATCGAGGCCGCCTCGCTGGCGATCAAGAGCGGCAACGCCTGCATCCTGCGCGGTGGCTCCGAGGCGCTGCAGTCCAACCTCGCGCTGTGGCGCCTGGTGCAGGCCGCGCTCGCGGCTGCCGGCCTGCCGCCCGAGGCGGTGCAGCTCGTGGAGACCACCGACCGCGCCGCGGTGGGCCGCCTCGTGGCCATGCCCGAGCACGTGGACCTCATCATCCCGCGCGGCGGCAAGGGCCTGATCGAGCGCGTCAGCGCCGAGGCGCGCGTGCCCGTCATCAAGCACCTGGACGGCAACTGCCACGTCTATGTCGACGCCGAGGTGGACCTGGAGCTTGCGCTGAAGGTCACCGACAACGCCAAGACGCAGAAGTTCAGCCCCTGCAACGCCGCGGAGTCGCTACTCGTGCACGCCGCGCAGGCGCCAGCCTTCCTGCCGCGCATCGGCGCGGTCTTCGCCGCCAAAGGCGTGCAGATGCGCACCTGCGAGGCGGCGCGCGAGATCCTGCAGGCCGTGCCCGGCGCCGATGTCGTGCCCGCCACCGAGGCCGACTGGGCCGAGGAGTACCTGGCGCCGGTTATCAGCGTGAAGGTGGTGCGCGACCTGGACGAGGCCATCGCGCACGTCAACCGCTACGGCTCGCACCACACCGACGCCATCCTCACCACGAACCATCCCGCGGCCATGCGCTTCTTGCGCGAAGTGGATTCCGCCAGCGTCATGGTCAACGCCAGCACCCGCTTCGCCGACGGCTTCGAGTACGGGCTGGGCGCGGAGATCGGCATCTCCACCGACAAGTTCCACGCCCGCGGGCCCGTGGGCCTGGAGGGGCTGACCTCGATGAAGTGGATCGTGCTGGGCAGCGGGCAGGTGCGCGGCTGAGCCCCGCGCGCCGGGCCGGGTCCCTTCCCCTCTGCCCGCTGGGCGCTCAGGCCGCCCGCGGCGTGCGCACGTCGTCGTCGACCATGTCCATCGCGATCTGGGTGCACACCGAGCGGCACACCGAGGCCGCGCGCTGGTCGGCGATGCTGTAGTAGATCTGCGTGGCGTCGCGCCGCCGTGCCAGCACGCCGGCGCGGTACAGCGTGGACAGGTGCTGGCTCATGTTGGGCTGCGTGGTGTCGATCTCGCGCAGCAGCTGCGAGACGTTCTTCTCGCCGCCGCACAGCGCGCTGAGGATCTTCAGCCGGATGGGCGTGGCCAGCAGGCCGAACAGCTCCGCGGCGCTGGAGAACACGGCATCGGACTCGTCGGCAGGCTGGTTCATCGGTCGTGGGTTGTCAGCGCCCCGGCGCCGCGCCGAAGCGGTAGTGGTCGCGCTGCAGCACGGCGGCCATGGCCAGCACTTCCTCGGGGAAGAGCTGCAGCTTCAGTTCGGTGTTGCACATCTCCACCATCGCCTGCAGCGCGGCCGGCGAGCTGATGCGCCCGGCCGGGCGGTAGATGGCCGAGCCGTCGCCGCCCACCCGGCGCGCGTGGCAGGCGGCGCACCGGTGTTCGGTGATGAGCTTTTCGCCCAGACGCAAGTCCGCGTCCCGGAAGAGCGCGGGGCCGTCCGCGGCGCAGGCCGCCGCGGCCCACCCCAGCAGCGCAAGCGCGCCGAACAGGGCCAAGGCGGCCCGGGCGCCGCTGCGGAGGCAGGTACGGGTGCGGTCTTCGGCCGGCAGTCTCACGGTGAGCAGCATCATGACAGATCGCGCAGCTCCATCATGTCCTCCTCGAACATCTCGCCCGGGATCACCTGCTTGAGCCGGCCCCGGGCGTCCACCAGCACCGTCAGCGGGATCGTGCGCCGCGTGGACAGCGCCTCGGACATCGCGGTGTGGTCCAGGGTGACGGCAAAGCCGTAGCCGTGGCGGGCCAGGTAGGCGCGCACGGCCGCGGGGTCGCGCTCGCGCGCGACGGTGATGATGCGCACGGGCCGCTCGCCCAGCGTGCGGCGCAGCTTCTCGAGGTGCGCGTTGTGTCGCAGGCAGAAAGGGCAGGTGGTGGACCAGAACACCACGATCACGGCGCGCCCGCGCGCCTGCTCGGCCGACCAGGTCCCGCCGTCGAGCAGGTCCACCTGCGGCCAGCGCACCGGCTCGCCGGGCTGCGCCGGGGCGGCGCGGGCCGGCCAGGCCGCGAGGCCCGGCAGCGCGGCCGCCACGGCGGGGCGGGCCAGGGTGGCCAGGAGTCGGCGTCGCTTCATGGCGCGTTGCGCTCCATCAGCAGGTAGGTGTTGTAGGCGTTCATGCGGTTGGCCACGCCGAACAGCGGCAGCGCCTCGAAACGCGACCAGTCGGTGCGGGCATAGGCCTCCTCGAAGGGGTCCATGTTGCGCGCGGCTTCGCCCATTTTCTCTCGCAGGTAGGCGAGGTAGTCGCGCGTGAGCTGCAGGTCGGCACGCGCCTGGCTGGAGGGCGGGCCGTGGCCTGGCACGATCACCTGTGCATCGAAGCGCAGCACGGCGTCCAGGGCCTCGATCCAGTGCGCGCTGTCGGCCTGCCCGACAAAGGGCACGCGGCCGCGGAAGACGAGGTCCCCGGCGTACAGCACGCGCGCACCCGGCACCCGCACCACGAGGTCCTCCGGCGTGTGTGCCGGGCCGGCGGGCTGCAGCTCGAAGCGCACGCCGCCCACCTCCAGCGTGGTGCGCGTGTCGATCCAGCGGTCGGCCGGCACGAGCCGCGTGCGTTCGTCCACCCACGGGAACAGCTCCTCGCGGCTGGCCTGCAGCCGGGCCTGCGCGGTGTCGGAGTTCAGGTAGAGCTGCCCGTCCCGGTGAGCGACGACCACGGCCCCGGCTTCCTGGAACACCTGCAGCCCGTAGACGTGGTCGGCGTGGTAGTGGGTGACGATGACATGCGTGACGGGCTGCGGCGTCACGCGCGCGATCTGCGCGCGCAGCTCGCGCGCGAGCTCGGGCGAGCCCAGCGCATCGATCACCACCACCCCCGCGGGCGTGACCACGAACCCGGCGTTGGAGACGAAGTTGCGGTTGGCCGAGGAGCCCAGCGCCGAGAGCCCCTGGACCATCCAGGCCCCCGGCGCCACCTCCACGGCCTGGGGCCGCGCGTCCTGGGCCAGGCAACTCCCCGATGCCATCAGGGCAAACGCCATGGCGAAAAGCCTGAACATCAGCATTCATTGATATTACGATGCTGATGCGCAAATTGCACGAGCTGATTCGCGCAATGCACAAGTCGGCAGCGGCACAATGCACCCGCGGCGCGCCCCGGCCCCCTGTGATCGACCTGACGGCCTCCCGGCAGCCCCAACAAGGAGACTCCGATGCAACGTATCCCACGAGCCGCTCGGGTAGCGGCGCTGGCCGGCGCACTGCTGGCGCCCGTCGCGGGTGCCCACTCGCAGGGCACCACGCCTGCCAATCCGCACCTGGCCCGCAACCTGGCGGCCACCTGCGCCAACTGCCACGGCACCAACGGGCAGGCGCGTGGGGAGATGAAGGGCCTGGCGGGTGAGCCGGCCGAGAAGATCATCCTGATGATGAACGCCTACAAGGCGGGCACCCTGCCCGGCACGACGATCATGCACCAGATCGCCAAGGGCTACACCGATGAGCAGATCCGCCTGGTTGCCGGCTATTTCGCCGCGCAGCAAACAAGGAAGTGAGGGCCCGACGATGAACCGCATGAACCTCACGGGCTTGTCCCGTCGTCACGTGCTCGGCGCCGGTGCGGCGCTTGGCGGCCTCACGCTCGCGGGCTGTGCCACGACCGCCTTTGGCCCGTCCATCGGTCGCGTGGTCGTGGTCGGGGGCGGCTTCGGCGGCGCCACGGCCGCGCGCTACCTGAAGATGTGGGGCGGCAACGTCGACGTCACCCTGGTCGAGCGCAACACCTCCTTCGTGTCCTGCCCGATCAGCAACCTCGTGATCGGCGGGCACCGCCAGATCGGCGACGTCACGCGCGGCTACGACGGCCTCAGGGCCATGGGTGTGAAGGTGGTGCAAGGCGAAGTCACGGCCGTGGATGCCGCCGCGCGCAAGGTGCGGCTGGCCGGCGGGGGCGAGCTCGCCTACGACCGCCTCGTGCTGTCCCCCGGCATCGACTTCATGTTCAACGAAGTCGGCGGCCTGCAGGCGGCGGTGGACAGCGGGCGCATCGCGCACAGCTGGAAGGCCGGCCCGCAGACGGTGGCGTTGCGCCGCCAGCTCGAGGCGATGCCTGACGGCGGCGTCTTCGCCATGACGATCCCGAAGGTGCCCTACCGCTGCCCGCCCGGCCCCTACGAGCGCGCGTGCATGGTGGCCAGTTACCTGAAGGTCGCCAAGCCGAAGTCCAAGGTGCTCGTGCTGGATGCCAACCCCGAGGTGCAATCCAAGAAGGCGCTCTTCGAGAAGGCCTTCAAGGACCACTACACCGGCATCCTCGAGTACCGGCCTAACGCCGAGCTCAAGGAGGTCGCGGGCAACACCGCCAAGCTCGAGTTCGAGGACGTGCGTGCCGACGTGCTCAACGTCATCCCGCCGCAGCGCGCGGGCGACATCGCGCGCACGGCCGGTCTCGTGAACGTCAACAACCGCTGGGTCGGTGTGGACTGGCTGACGATGGAGTCCACGGCCGCCAAGGGCATCCACGTGCTCGGAGACTCGACCTTCTCCGCACCCGCCATGCCCAAGTCCGGCCACATGGCCAACCAGCACGCCAAGGTGGCGGCCGCGGCCATCATCCAGCTCCTCAAGGGCGAGGCCGTGAACCCCACGCCGGTGGTGATGAACACCTGCTACAGCTTCGTGACGAAGGACGATGTCGTCCACGTCGCCTCGGTGCACCAGTACGACGACAAGGACAAGACCTTCAAGACGGTACCGGGCTCCGGAGGCGTGTCGGCGGCGGCCAACGCCCGGGAGGGCAGCTACGCGCTGAGCTGGGCCGACAACATCTGGGCCGACATGCTGGCGACCTGAAGGCGCGCAGCTGGTTTTCCGTGTACTGCGCGTGCTGCCCGGCCAGCCTCGGGAAAACGGGGCTGGAGCTCTCGCCGCCCCGCTACGGCTTGATGTAGGCCGCGCCCGCCTTCTGCAGCCGCGCCAGCCGCACCACGCCTGAGGGCGTGAACTCCACCTCCTGCAGGAACTGGTCGCGCCGCAGGCCGCGGTTCTTCAGCGTGATCTCGCACACCTCGAAGCGCACGCCACGCGCCACGAGCGCGGCCACCGGCCCGGCAAAGAGGCCGCCGCCGGGGTCGCGCGCGCCCTCCATGAGGAAGTCCACGCCATTGGCGTGCGTGACCACGGTGATCTTCGCATCCGGGTCGGTGTCCAGGTGGTTGCGCACGTTGCGCAGGCCCTTCAGCCCCTGCGTGGCCGCGTCGTCGATGTGGTAGACCACGCGGTCCTGGGCCCAGGCCGGCACGGCCAGCGCACCCACGACGAGCGCGGCGGCAAGCGCGCGCCAGCGGGGGCGAAGAAGGGTTCGGGCGAGTGAGTGCAGCAGGTTCATCTCGGGCTCCATCGAGGCGGTCGAGGCGTGCAGCCTACCGCGCCTCGCGGCCTCAGGCCATGCCGGGGTTGCCCTCGACCCCCACCACCCGCGGCGTGTTGGGCGTGCGCGCCGACACCCGCCCGCCCGGGCGCGACTTCAGCCAGGCTTCCACCACCTCCCACACCGGCTTGTGGCCGGCGCGGCTGGCCTCCTCGGCCACCGGTGCCCAGCCCGCCACCTGGTAGCTCCGGTCGGCCTCGATGGGGCGGCCGCCCAGGCGCATGTCGGAGATGCGCGCGCCCATCTTCTCCCCGGGCGTGATCGTGTAGCTCAGCCCGCCCACGCGCACCATGTCGCCGCCCTGCTGGTAGTAGGGGTCGGGGTTGAAGAGGTTGTCGGCCACGTCCTCCAGCACCGTCTTGAGGGTCGCGCCGGTCATCGGCGTGACGGTGGCGTAGGGGTAGGTGATGGCCAGCTGGTCCATCATCAGCTCGCGCGTGATGGCCTGCCCGGGCAGCAGCGTCGTGCCCCAGCGAAAGCCCGGGCTGAAGGCGATCTGCGCACCCTGCACCTCCATGAGCGCGTCGCACACGAGCTGGTCCCAGCTGCCGTTGAAGTTGCCGCGCCGGTACAGCAGCGCGTCGGTGGTGGCCAGCGTCTCGTTCAGTCGCGCCTCGTAGGGCGCGCGGATCTTCGCGACGAGCGCGGCCATCTGCGGGTCGGCCTTGAGCACGCTGGCAAACACCGGCAGCAGCCGGTAGCGGAAGTTCGCGACGCGGCCGGACTTCACCTCGAAGTCCATGACGCCGAGGAACTTGCCGTTGCTGCCGGCGTTCGTCACGAGCGTGGTGCCGCCAGGGTTGCGCACCGGCACCGCCACGGGCACGCCGTCGTGGGTGTGGCCGCCGAAGATCGCATCGATGCCGCGCACGCGGCTGGCCATCTTCAGGTCCACGTCCATGCCGTTGTGCGACAGCACCACCACCACCTGCGCGCCCTTGGCGCGGGCCTCGTCCACGGTCTTCTGCATCTCGTCGTCGCGGATGCCGAACTCCCAGTCCGCCACCATGTAGCGCGGGTTGGCGATCGGGGTGTAGGGGAAGGCCTGGCCGACGATGGCCACCGGCACCCCGTTCATCTCCCGCATCACCCACGGCTTGAAGACCGCGTCGCCGAAGTCGGTGGTCTTGATGTTCTGGGCGACGAATTCGACCTGGCCCTTGAAGTCGCGCTCCACGATCTCCTTGACGCGCTTCATGCCGTAGGTGAACTCCCAGTGGCCGGTCATCACGTCCACCGTGAGCGCCTTGCAGGCGTCCACCATGTCCTGCGCGTTCGTCCACAGCGAGGTGGCCGAGCCCTGCCAGGTGTCGCCGCCGTCCAGCAGCAACGCGCCCGGGCGGCTGGCCTTCAGGCGCTTGACCAGCGTGGCCAGGTGGGCGAAGCCCCCGACCTTGCCGTAGCGCCGCGCCGCGGCCTCGAAGTCCACGAAGGTGTAGGCGTGCGCCAGCGCCGAGCCCGCGGGCACGCCGGCGGCCCGCAGCAGCCGCTCGCCCACCAGGTGGGGGATCTGCCCCTGCATCGACCCGATGCCCAGGTTCACGCTGGGCTCGCGGAAGTGGATGGGCAGGAGCTGCGCGTGGCAGTCGGTCATGTGCAGGAAGCTCACGAAGCCCGGCCCGCTGCCCAGCGGCGGCAGCTCGTACAGGGCCTCCTCGGCCGAGGCGGCATCGGCCTGCTCGTGCCGGCCCAGGCCCATGCCTGCCACCGACGCGGCGGCCAGCACCTGCAGGAAATCTCGTTTGCTGAGGCTCACAATCAGTGTCCGCTTATGTTTGGGGTCGAAACAAGCCCGGACGAGCCGGGCCTGTGCGGGTGCGGCCTGCCGCCGCGGCCGGCGGCCGGGTGGGCTACTGGTTCACGGGCGAGCGCGGATCCAGCAACAGCGACATGATGTGCCGGATCTGCTGCTCGTCCAGCAGCTTCATGTGGCCGAAGCGCGGCATGTTCGAGCACGCCGCGTAGGCCTTGCTGTTCCACAGCTTGGCCCAGGTGTACTGCACGATCGGCGCGGCGGTGTCGGCCGTCACGTCGGTGATGCCGCGCAGCTTGCCGTAGTTCCACAGCGACGGCCCGATCGTGCCGTAGGACAACTCCTTGCGGTCGATCTGGTGGCAGTTGTAGCAGTTGCCCCCGTTGTCCTTCGGCGCGGCGGAGGCGTCGGTCCAGGTCATGCCGCGGCCGCTTTGCGCCAGCCGCTCGCCCTCGGTCCAGCTGCCGAAGTACTGCCCGCCGGCGGGCCACTTCACGCTGGCCAGGGCCTCTTCCTTGATGCGGTCGGCCACGTCGTCGGCCGGCGGCAGGGCGCCGGAGCAGGCCTGCTGCCCGAGATCCTGGCGCAGCCGCTCGACCCGGGCGATGCCCTCGTCGCGGAAGGAGGCCTGGATCGCGGCCTGGGCCTGGCGGTCGAGATCGGCCGGGGACGGGCCCATCGCGCAGCCGGCCAGGAGCGCGGCGGTGGCGGCCAGCGCAAGCGCCGCTGCCGGGGTGCGGGAGTGGTTCATCGTGGTGTCTCCTGGGCGTTCAGCGCTTGATGGCCGGTGCGATGGACTCCGCACCCCGCGCGTTCACGCCCATGTAGGTGCCCAGGGCGACGGTCACCTCCGAGCCGAAGCCCGGATAGGGGAAGCGCTGCTGGCGGTAGCAGTCGTTCAGGCGCAGCTGCATGCCCCACATCTGCCCGTTGCTCACGCGGTAGGCCGGCCACGCGGCAAAGCCCACGCCGTCACCGGGATTCTTCGTGAGGTTGGGCAGGTCCTGCAGGCGGATGCGCTGGCCGTCGGCGGAGTGGCAGGCGGCGCACGAGAAGTCGTGCGAGCCGCCGCGGAAGAAGAAGGCGCGCTTGCCGATCTCGTAGCTGCGCCGCTCCTCGGGATGCGCCTGCGAGAGGTTGAACCGCATGCCGCGCGACATCCCCGCCACCCAGGTGGCCAGGGCGGTCACGTTGTTCTGCTCGCCCCGGCCGAAGGGCGTGCGCGCGATCTCCGCGGCGTCGAAGCCCTGCAGCGTGGCCATGCAGTGCACGAGCCGCGTCTCCAGGTCCATGACGCGCCCGGCATCGGCGAAGAAGCGCGGCAGCTCGACGAAGGCTCCCTTGACCACGCCCGCGCCCTTGCCCAGGTCGCAGGCCTCCAGCGAAGCGTTGCGCGGCCCGCGCTTGCGCTTCCACAGGTCCTCGCCCTTGGCCTCGAACAGATCGGCCGGGTTGCCGTCTTCCAGCATCTTGCGGTACTCGGCGATGCCATCGGCCGCCGACTTGCCCTGCCCGAAGGCAGTCAGGCTGGACAGTGCGAGCACGCCAGCCATCAACAGGGTCCTGTTCATGCGTCTCCTCTTGTTCTTCGAACGCGCCCGCCCAGGCATCGGGTGAGGCGCCGGGTGATCAGCTGACGGTGGCTTCGTCGGTGCGCTTGTCGCCGCGGTTGTCCACCCAGTTGATCGTGATCTTGTCCCCGGCCTTGGCCCCCTTCACCGAGAACTGCAGGAAGGGGTTCTTCGCCACCGATGGCCCCCACTCGGCGCGCATCACGGTCTTGCCGTTGTGCATCGCCGTGACTTCCTGGATGAACCAGGCGGGGATCGTCCTGCCGGCCGTGTCCTTGCGCTGGCCGGTTTCCATCTCGTGGCTCATCAGCACGCGCACGGTGGCCTTGTCGCCGCTCATCTGTGCGCGGATGCGCATCGGGTCTGCCATGTCTGTTCTCCTGAATGCCTGGAATGTCTGATGGCGGGGGGGCGATCAGCCGCCGCAGCCGCCCAGCGTGACCTTGATCTCCTTGACCGCGTACAGCACCTTGCCGTCGTTCATGATCGCCACGGCGAACACGTTGGACGACTGGCCCATCTTCACGCGGGTGCTGAAGTTCGCGTCCACCGCATCGGTGACGTCGAACACCGAGGCCAGCACGCTCGGGTTCTTCTCCACCAGCAGCGCCATGCGCTTGACCCCTGCCAGCGCGGTGGAGCACCCCACGGGCACCACGGCACCGTTCTCGGCGATGTCCGGGCCGGTGATGGTGATGTCGCGGCTTTCCACGGGCGCGCCACCGCCCAGGGCCTTCACGGCCTCGGGCATGGTCTTGGCGTCGAAGGCGGCCTTGCTCCAGTCGGCGCGGGCGGTGGCCGGCAGCAGGCCGGCGGTGGCCAGCAGCCCGATCAGGGCGGTGTGGGTGCCGTGCGAGAGCAGCTCGCGGCGGGTGGTGTTCATGCGCTTCTCCTGGTCCTCGATCGATGATCCTGCGGCGCCCGGCCGGCAACAGCCGGGCAACCCCTCATTGTCCTGCCTTCCCAGCGTCCCGGGCGGGGGCAGGGGCGGCCCGCTCACTTGCCCGCTCCCGCGGCGATCCAGCGCGCCAGGGCCTGTGCGTCGGCGCGCGGGATGTTCTGCGCCGGCATCGGCACCGGTCCCCACGCGCCGGCGGCTCCGCCCAGGATTTTGCCCGCCAGGTAATCCACCTTGTCGGTGCGGGCGGCGTACTTCCTGGACACCTCGGTCAGCGCCGGGCCGAGCACCTTGCGGTCCACCCCGTGGCAGGCCGAGCAGCCGTGGCGCGTGAACAGCGCGAGCGCTGCGGCCGCCTCGTCGCTGGCGCCGGCTCTCGCCGGTGTGGCAGCCGGTGAGGCGGGCGCAGCACCCGTGCCGGGAGCGGGGGTGGCCGCCTGGCGCGCGGCGGTCACGCCGGACGCCGGCGCCGGGCGGGTGGTGTCGGCGCCGCGCTGTGCGCCCACCAGCCGGTTCTGCTCGGCCAGGTTGCCATGCGCGTTGCGGGCGTGGTCGGGCAGGAACGAGGCGACCGTGGACTCGGTCGCGCAGTTGCTCGTGCAGGCCGTTGCCCGCACATCGGGCCGCCCGCCATTGCCCATGCCCTTGCCCGGCCACAGGCCGTGGTCGGTGCTCATGCCCAGGCGGTTGGGCAGGCGCTTCTGCACCTCGGCGATGTTGCGCTCCGACAGCGTGAAGTCCTCCGGCACCACCTCGGCCAGGTTCAGCAGGTAGGCGGTGACGGCGTAGACCTCCTCCACGCTCAGCGTCTTCGGCGCATTCCACGGCATCGCGCGGCGGATGTAGTCCCACAGCGTGGCCACGCTGGAAAGCTTCATCATGGTGGTGCGGCCCGGGTAGGAGGCGTCGGTCAGCCGCGCCACCCGCCCGCGTGCGATGTCCTCCTTCGTGGTGCCGCCCACCAGCGGGGCGAAGACCTCGTTGCTCTCGCCGAAGACGCCGTGGCACGAGGCGCACTTCGACTCCCACACGTCCATGCCGCGCGCCACGCTGCCGCTGCCCGCGGGCAGCCCCTTGAAGTCGGGGCGCACGTCGATGTCCCAGGCGGCGATCTCCGCCGCGGTGGCCGCGCGTCCCACGCCGGGGAAGCTGCGCGGCTGCGCGGCCGCGGTGGCCTGCGCCAGGGCCGGGGCGGGCATCAGCGTGGCCAGGCCCGCCAGCACGGCTGTTGCGGTCAGCGCAGCCAGCAGCCCGCCGCGCACGCGTGCGCCCCGCCGCTCAGGAGAGCTGGACATTCTTCACCTCCCCGCTTTCCTGCACGAGCCAGGTCTGGATGCTGTTGTTGTGGTAAATCGAGCGTGAGCCGCGCACGGCGCGCAGCTGGCGGTAGGTGGGCTGCACGTAGCCGGTGTCGTCCACGGCCCGGCTCTGGATGAGGGCCGGACGGCCGTCCCACACCCAGTCCAGGTTGAAGCGCGTCAGGCACTTGGCCATCACCGGCCCTTCCAGCCGCGCGCTGCGCCAGTTCGCGCCGCCGTCCACCGAGATGTCCACGCGCCGCACCTTGCCGCGCCCCGACCAGGCCAGCCCCGTGATGTTGTAGAAGCCCTTGTCCAGCAGCACCTGCCCGCCCGAGGGCGTGGTGACCACGCTCTTGCACTCCTGGATGCTGGTGTACTGGCGGTGGCGCCCGTCGGGCATGAGGTCCACGTAGTGCAGCACCTCGTCCTTGGCGCCGTAGGGCTGGTCGCCCACCTCGATGCGGCGCAGGTACTTCACCCAGCTCACGCCCTGCACCCCGGGCACCACCAGGCGCAGCGGGTAGCCGTTTTCCGGGCGCAGCATCTCGCCGTTCTGGCCGTAGGCCAGCAGCACCTCGCCGCTCTCGATCATTTCCATCGGGATCGTGCGCGTCATCGAGGAGCCGTCCGCGCCCTCGGCCAGCACGTAGCGGCCGCGCCTGAAGTCCACGCCGCACATGTCCAGCACGAGCTTCAGCGGCACGCCGGTGAACTCGCTGCAGCTGATCATGCCGTGGCTGTACTGGCAGGTCGGCACCGCCACGTTGCCCCACTCCATGCCGGTGTTCGCCCCGCACTCGATGAAGTGGAAGCGGCTGACCGAAGGCAGCCGCATGAGCTCGTCCATCGTGAAGACCTTGGGTGTCTTCACCATCTTCTCGTCCGAGCCGTTGACCATCAACCGGTGCTTGGACGGGTCCACGTCCCACCAGCCCTGGTGGTGGCGCTCGAAGTGCAGGCCGCTCGGGGTGACGATGCCGAACAGGCTCTGCAGCGGCGCGAAGGACACCGAGGCCTGGGTCGTCTGCGTGAGGCCCGGGCTCTGGCGGCGCTGCACATTGGCCTCGAACTTCGAGGGCTTGCCGTAGCCGTCGGTGGCCACCGGCAGTCCCAGCCCCGTGGTGTGGGCGGGCGCCTGCAGGATGTTCGGGTCGCCGCCCTCGGCGGGCACCGGGTTGGCCTGCGCCGCGGCGCGGGAGGCCGCCCCCGCAGCCGCGGTGGCGGTAGCGGCGGCGAAGGCCTGGCGCAGGAAGTCGCGGCGCCCGGCGCGCGCTTCCTGGAACACCTGGCGCACGCCCTGCGGCTCGAGGAAGTTCTCCGGCGCCTTGAGCAGGCGCGCCGGTGCGGGGTTCGGCATGTCCAACGGGAGGTCCTTCCGTGCCGGGCTAAGAATCAAGATATAAGCAAGTATGAATATATTGGCGTTCAGCAGGAACAGGGAATACCCGTAAACCCGGCTCCCGGGGGAGCCTCACTGCATCCCGATGACCGAGGCCGTGGCCACCAGCTCCTCGAAGAGCGCGAGCGAGACCGTGCCCGAGACGGAATAGGGGTCCAGCGTCGGCGTGGCCGAGTACTTCAGCAACAGCGAGGGGTTCAGGCGCGACATGTTCACCTGCCCCATGGACCAGCTGGCGAAGCGCCGCTCGCCGATCTCCTCGTACAGCAGCACCTCCACGTCGGTGTGGCGCGGATCCGCGGCGATGCGGTTGTACAGCCGGTTGACCGCGCTGCGCCCGCCCTCGAGCACCTGCAGGAAGATGCCTCCGGAAAAGCACAGCACCCCGGTGACGCCGCACTGCGGGTTGTTGGACTTGCTCTGGCGCAGGATCGTCAGGAGCTCCTCCTGGTCGATCGCGGGCACGGCCCGGCTGGCATACATGAGGCGCACGAGCATGGCGTTCAGCCCTTCTGGCGGTTGGGCAGCAGCGACAGGAACTCGCGCCGCAGGTTGGGATCCTTCAGGAACGAGCCGCGCATGACGCTGTTGATCATCGCGCTCTGCGTGTCCTTCACGCCGCGCCAGTGCATGCAGAAGTGGTCGGCCTCCATCACGATGGCCAGCCCGTCGGGCTTCACCCGCTCCTGCAGCTCGTTGGCCAGCATCGTCACCGCCTCTTCCTGGATCTGCGGCCGACTCATGATCCAGTCGCAGATGCGCGAGTACTTCGACAGCCCGATGAGGTTGGAGTGCTCGTTGGGCAGGATGCCGATCCAGACCTTGCCGATGATCGGGCACATGTGGTGCGAGCAGGCGCTGCGCACGGTGATGGGCCCCACGATCAGCAGCTCGTTGAGCCGCTCCGCGTTCGGGAACTCCGTCACCGAGGGCATGGGCTGGTAGCGGCCGCGGAAGATCTCCTCCACGTACATCTTGGCCACCCGGCGCGCGGTTTCCTGCGTGTTGTGGTCGCTGTCGGTGTCGATCACCAGGGCGCGCAGCACGTCCTGCATCTTGGCCTGCACCTCGGCCTTGAGCTCCTCGAGCTCGCCCTCGCGCACGAACTCCGCGATGTTGTCGTTGGCGTGGAAGCGCCGGTCGGCCGTCACCAGCCGGTAGCGCACGCGCTCCGAGGCAGGCAGGGCGGCGAGTTCTTCCTCGGTGCGGAAGATGCGGCTGGACGCGTCCAGCGGGGCGGTGCGTGAGGTGGGCATGGGCGGGACCTTTCGGAAGCGGGCGCGGTGGCGGGCACGGGCACAGGCAACGGGTGCAGCGCGCAGCGGGCGACCCCGACCCCCTCGACTAGACTGCCAAGGGTGCAACCAGTGTACGCCGCTCCCGCCCTGTCCAGCTTGCTGGAATCAACGGCGCGTACGGTGCAGGCCGTGCTGCAGGGTCGCTCGCTGGCCGACCTGCTGCCGGCGCTGGAGCCCGCCCGGCGCCCTGCGGTGCAGGCGCTGACCTTCCATGTGCTGCGCCACCTCGGCTCCGCACGCCAGGCGCTGCGCCTGCTCGCCTCGCGCCCGCCCCCGGCCGAGGTGGACGCCCTGCTGACCAGCGCCCTGGCGCTGCTGTGGCCCGGCTCGCCGCCACCGTACCCGGACCACACCCTGGTCGACCAGGCCGTGCGCGCCGTGCGAGCCCGCGCTGCCGGGTCCGCCGGCTTTGCCAACGCGGTGCTGCGGCGCTTCCTGCGCGAGCGCGAGGCCCTGGCCGCGCAGGCGGCCGCCACCCCCGAGGGCCGCTGGAACCACCCCGCCTGGTGGGTGCGCCGGCTGCGCGAAGACTGGCCCGAAGCGTGGGAAGCCGTGCTCGAGGCCGCTGCGCAGCGCCCGCCCATGACGCTGCGCGTGAACGCGCGCCGCACCCGCGGCGCGGCCTGGGTGCAGCGGCTGGCCGAAGAGGGCCGCGGCGCGGCGCTGCTGGCCGACCCCGTCTTCGAGGGCCAGGCCGTGGTGCTGGACGAGCCCTGCCCGGTGGAGCGGCTGCCCGGCTTCGCGCAAGGAGAGGTCTCGGTGCAGGACGCCGCCGCGCAACGCGCAGCGGGCCTGCTGCTGGCCCCCCCGGGTGCCCGGGTGCTGCCCGCAGGCGCGCGCGTGCTCGACGCGTGCGCGGCCCCGGGCGGCAAGACGGCGCACCTGCTGGAGCGCGCCGAACTCGACCTGCTGGCGCTGGACAGCGACCCCGCGCGCCTGGCGCGCGTGCAGCAGAACCTGCAGCGCCTGGGCCTGGCGGCCACGCTGCGCGCCGCCGACGCCGCCGATCCCGCAGCCTGGTGGGACGGCCGGCCCTTCGATGCCATCCTCCTGGATGCACCCTGCACGGCCTCGGGCATCGTGCGCCGCCACCCGGACGTGCGCTGGCTGCGCCGGCCGGCCGACGTCGCCACGCTGGCCGCCGCGCAGGCCCGGCTGCTGGACGCGCTGTGGCCGCTGCTGGCGCCCGGCGGCCGGCTGCTGTACGCCACCTGCTCGGTCTTCCGGGCCGAAGGGCAGGGCACGATCGACGCGTTTTTGCAACGGCTGGGCCCGCAGGCGGCACGCCTGGACCCGGCCTCGCCCGGTCACCTGCTGCCCCTGCCCGACAATCAGGTCTCCCCGGGGTCGAGCGGGGCCGCAGGCGCCGCCGACGGCTTCTTCTACGCCCTGCTGCACAAGAACTGACCCGATGCTGCAAGGCCGGCCGATGCGTCGCCGAAGATTGCTCGCGTGGACCTGCCTGGCGGCGCTGGCGCTGCCGGCGCTGCCGCCCGCGCGTGCACAGGGCATCGACCTCGTCGCCCTGGCCCTGCAGCGCCAGGACGGCGCGCTGACGCTGGACTTCAACGCGCGGCTGCAGCTGTCGCGCACCGTGCAGGACGCGCTCGAACGCGGGGTGCCGATGTACTTCATCGCCGAGGCCACCGTGCTGCGCAGCCGCTGGTACTGGCGCGACGAGCGCGTGGCCCGCGCCTCGCGCACCTGGCGCCTGGCCTTCCAGCCCCTGACCTCCACCTGGCGCGTGGGCCTGGGCGCCATCGGCCAGAGCTACGCCACGCTGCCCGAGGCGCTGTCGGCCGTCACCCGCCTATCGGGCTGGAAGCTGGCCGAACTCTCGCAGATCGACCCCGACGCGCGCCATTACGTGGAGTTCTCCTTCAGGCTGGACACCACCCAGCTCCCGGGCCCGATGCAGATCGGGCTCACTGGCCAGGCCGACTGGGTGCTGCGCGTGGAGCGCACGCTGCGCGTGGAATGAGAACCCGCATCGTCCTGCGCTGGGGCTGGGGCGTGGGCCTGCTGGCCCTGCTGGGCGCCGCGCTGGTCATCGCCTTCGTGCTGTCCTTCAGCGCCAGCGGGCCGGGCTCCTACGAGCGCGAGCTGGTGTGGCTCTTCTGGGTCACCGTGGCGGTGGCGGTGCTGCTGGTGATCGTGCTGCTGATCGCCTTCGGCCGGCTCTTCAGCCGCTTGCGAAAGGGGCGCTTCGGCAGCAGGCTGCTGCTGCGGCTGGCCGGCATCTTCGCGCTGGTGGGCGTGCTGCCGGGCCTGGTCATCTACACGGTGAGCTACCAGTTCGCCGCGCGCAGCATCGAGGCCTGGTTCGATGTGCAGCTCGCCTCCGCGCTGGACGCCGGCCTGGCGCTGGGCAAGGGCACCCTGGAGTCGCTGCAGGCTGAAGCCGCCCGCAAGACCGTGGAGGCCGCGGCGCGCCTGGCCGAGGACCGCGACGGCATCAGCGCGCTCGACATGGAGCGCGTGCGCGAGCGTATCGGGGCGCGCGAGGCCGCGCTCATCGGCAGCGCCGGGCAGGTCGTCGTGGGCGCTGGCGGGGGCTCGGCCAGCATCGCGCCGGAGCGCCCGGGCGCGGCGCTGCTGCGTCAGGCCCGCACCGCCGGCCAGGCCGTGCAGATAGAGGGCCTGGAAGGCGACGCCGCCGGCCCGCGCATCCGGGCGCTGGCGGCCGTGCCGGCCGGCGGCTACGCGCTGGCCCCGGGCGAGGAGCGCTTCCTCTTCAGCGTCGTGAGCCTGCCGCGCAACCTCGTGGCCGACGCGCTGAAGGTGCAGGCCGCCTACAGCGAGTACCAGCAGCGTGCGCTCGCCCGCGAGGCCCTGCGGCGCATGTACATCGGCACCCTCACGCTCGCGCTCGTGCTCACCGTCTTCGGTGCGGTGCTGCTGGCCATCGTGCTGGGCAACCAGATCGTGCGCCCGCTGCTGCTGCTGGCCGACGGCGTGCGCGAGGTGGCCGCCGGCAACCTGCAGGCGCGGCCGGTCTTCCCCTCCTCCGACGAGCTTGGCGGCCTCACGCGCTCCTTCGCCGCCATGACCCAGCAGGTGGCCGATGCCCGCACCGAGGTCGAGGGCAGCGTGCGCCAGCTCGAGAGCGCCCGCACGCGGCTGCAGACCATCCTGGACAACCTCACGCCCGGGGTCATCGTGCTGGACCGCGAGGGCTGCATCGACACGGCCAACCCCGGCGCCACGCGCATCCTGCGCCAGCCGGTGCAGGCCTTCGTCGGCCAGGACCTGCGCCAGGTGCCGGGCCTGGAGGACCTCGCCGCGGCCGTGTTCCAGCGCTTCGAGCAGCTGCAGCGCGCGCCCGAGGAGGGCGAGCGCAACCAGTGGCAGGAGTCCTTCGTGCTGCGCGAGGGCCGCCCCGACGCGGTGACGCTGCTCGTGCGCGGCGCGCCCATGCCCGGGGAGGTGCGGCTGCTCGTCTTCGACGACATCACCGAGGTCGTCTCGGCGCAGCGCGCGCAGGCCTGGGCCGAGGTGGCCCGCCGCGTCGCCCACGAGATCAAGAACCCGCTGACCCCCATACAGCTCTCCGCCGAGCGGCTGCAGCACAAGCTCCAGAGCCGGCTGCAGGACGCCGACCAGGCCTTCCTCGTGCGCAGCGTCGAGACCATCGTCTCCCAGGTGCAGGCGATGAAGAACCTCGTCAACGAGTTCCGCGACTACGCGCGGCTGCCCACCGCGCAGGCCCTGCCGCTGGCCCTGAACGAGCTCGTGCAGGACGTGCTGGGCCTGTACGCACCGCAGCAGGAGCAGGGCCGGCTCACGGCGCGGCTGCAGCCCGGGCTGCCCCAGCTGCTCGGCGACGCGAGCCAGCTGCGCCAGGTGGTGCACAACCTCGTGCAGAACGCGC
>JBMOGN010000042.1:0-19717 GCA_049318345.1 Rubrivivax sp.
GTGTAGTGCAGGTGGTGCGGGCCCGCCCACATGTAGGTGAAGATCAGCGCCCAGAAGTGCACGATCGACAGCCGGTAGCTGTACACCGGCCGGCCCGCTTGCTTCGGGATGTAGTAGTACATGATCCCGAGGAAGCCCGCGGTGAGGAAGAAGCCCACGGCGTTGTGGCCGTACCACCACTGCACCATCGCGTCCTGTACGCCCGCGTAGGCCGAGTAGCTCTTGGTGAGCGAGACTGGCACCGCGGCGCTGTTGACGATGTGCAGCAGGGCCACGGCGATGATGAAGGCGCCGAAAAACCAGTTGGCCACGTAGATGTGCCGCACCTTGCGGGTGCCCACTGTGCCGAAGAACACCACCGCGAAGGCGACCCACACCACCGCGATCAGCAGGTCGATGGGCCACTCGAGCTCGGCGTATTCCTTGCCGGAGGTGATGCCCAGCGGCAGGGTGATCGCGGCCAGCAGGATCACGAGCTGCCACCCCACGAAGGTGAACATCGCCAGCCATGGCGCAAACAGACGCGTCTGGCCTGTGCGCTGCACCACGTGGTAACAGGTGGCGAAGAGCACGCATCCGCCGAAGGCGAAGATGACCGCGTTGGTGTGCAGCGGACGCAGCCGGCCGTAGCTGAGCCACGGGATGCCGTTGGTGAGGTCGGGCCACGCGAGCTGCGCGGCGATGAGCACGCCCACGAGCATCCCCACCACACCCCACACCACCGCTGCCAGCGCGAAGAGCCTGACCACGCCGTCGCTGTAGACGGTTGCCTGATTGCCTTGTGTCGTCATTCGTGCCCTCCTCCGGCCACGCCCGTGCTTGCGACGGATACAAATTGTTGTGGTGCAACAAGATTGCGGGCTTGACCTTCGTCAAGCGTTGCCGAGTCTTCGCGCAGCGGCTGCATGCCCTCCTCCTCGAGATCGTCGAACTGGCCCGAATGCACGGCCCAGCCAAGCACGGCCACGATCGCCAGCACGAGGACGGCCGACAGTGGAATCAGGAGGTAGAGGATGTCCACGCGCGGTCTCCTTCCGAGGTCGGGGTCTGTGCCCGCTCGCCACCCGATGCGCGCTGGGCGTTGAGGATCACGGCCAGCGAACTCCCCGCCATGCCCAGCCCAGCCAGCCACGGTGGCAGCCAGCCCATCAGGGCCATCGGGATGCACGCGACGTTGTAGGCCGCCGCCCAGGCAAGGTTCTGGCGAACGATTCGAAGGGTGCGCATGGCGGTGTCCCGCGCGTCGAGCAACGCACGCAGGTTGCCGCCGACGATCACCGCGTCGGCCCCCTCCTGCGCGGCCAGCGCGCCGGTACCCATCGCGAAGGAGACGTCGGCCGCCGCCAGCAGCGGTGCATCGTTGATGCCGTCGCCCACAGCGGCCACCTGGCGGCCCTCTTTCCGCATGCTCAGCACCACATCGAGCTTGTCCTGGGCCGAGGCACCGGCCTGAACCCGCGCGATGCCCACAGCCTGCGCCAGGGCCGCGGCACGCGCCGGGCCGTCGCCCGACAGCATCGACACGCCGATACCCTGCCGCTGCAGGGCCGCCACCACCACGGCCGCCTCGGGACGCGCCGACTCGTCGAAGCAAAAACCCGCCAGCACCACGCCTTCGCAGCCCAGCCACACGCGGGCCTCCTCGTCGCGCGCGAAACCGCCCACCCATGCCGCCGAGCCCAGCCGCCACGTCCGGCCGGCCTCGTCCAGCGCCTGCATTCCCTGGCCCGGCTCTTCGTGCACCTCGCGCCAGTCGGGCTCGCCTTCCATGCCCGGCGCGCCTGTGGCCAGCGCGGCCGCCAGCGGGTGACTGGTGCGGCGGGCGAGACTTGCTGCGCGTGCCCATTGCAGGCGAGGCTGGGCGGTGTGCACCACCTCCACGGCCGATTGCTCAGGCGTGAGGGTGCCCGTCTTGTCGAACACCACATGATCGAAGTGAGCCAGGCGCTCCAGCGCGTCCAGCCGGCGCACCAGCACACCGCGACGTGCGAGCCCGCCTGCGGCGGCCACCATCGTCGCCGGCGTGGCCAGGGAAAGCGCGCACGGGCAGGTGACGATGAGGACCGACACCACCACCCGCACGGCCTGCGCGGGGTCCGACACGCCCCAGCGCAGAGCGGCGGCGGCCGCCAGGGCCAGCAATCCCCAGAGGAACGGGACAGCCCAGCGGTCTGCCACGCGCACCGCCTGGGGGCGCTGGGCAAGCGTTTCGCGCATCAGACCCACGATGCCCGCCTGCCGCGTTTGCCGGCCCGCGTGCTGCACGCGCATGCCGAAGGGCTGGCCGTGGTTGAGGCTGCCCGCCAGCAGCAACTCGCCCTGCGCGCGGGCCACCGCGCCGGGCTCGCCCGTGAGCAGTGCTTCGGCCACCAGCGCGTGTCCGCGCTCGAGCCAGCCATCGGCCGGCACGGTGTCGCCGCTGCGCACCCACACCCGATCGCCCGGACGCAGCGAGGCCGCCTGCACCTCGTGCAGCGTGCCGTCGGGTGCGATACGCCAGGCGCGGTCCGGCAGAGCACCGGCAGCCGCCTCGACCTGGCGCGCGGCGCGGTGCCTGACGTTCATCTCCAGCCAGCGCCCAAACCAGAGGAAGGCCAGGAACATGGTCAGCGAGTCGAACCACACGTCCTGCCCGAGCGGCCCGGTCGGGTCGAACGTGGCCACCGTGCTGGCGCAGAACGTGACGGCCAGCCCGAGCGCCACCGGAGTCTCCATGCCGATGCGGCCGCGAAGCAGGCCCCGCCAGCCCGCCACCAGGAAGGGCGCGCCGGAAAACCACAGCGCCGGGACGCTGAGCACCCAGCTGCCCCAGTTGAGCAATTGCCGCAGATCCGGCTCCAGCGTGCCAGCCGAGGCCACATAGGCGGGCGTGGCCAGCATCATCACCTGCATGGCGCAGATGGCAGCCACCAGCAACCGCCACAGGGTGGTGCGGCGCTCGCGCCTGCGCAGCGCTTCTGCGCCCTCGGGTGTGGCGGGCGCCGCGTCGTAGCCGGCGGCCCGCACCGCCTGCAGCAGCTGGGCCTCGCTCGAGCGGGCGGGATCGAGGTCCACGCTGGCGTGGTGCGACGCGCCGTTCACCCGCACCTGCCGCACCCCCGGCACGGCGGCGAGGGCCTCCTCGATCACCAGGGCGCAGGCGCCACACGTGAGCCCGCCCAGTTCCAGGTCGCAACGGACGGCTTGGCGGGGTGCAGGTTCGGTCATGGGGCAGCGGGTGCCGCCCCGCTCGAGCCCGGACCGGCCAGCCATAATCCTGCGCTTCAGACCGGGGCCATCACATGACCTGCATCAAGTCCCTCGCAAGTGTGCTGCTCGCGCTGGCTGCGCTTTGCGCTGCTTCCGCGGCGTCGGCCCAAGCCGTTCCCCAACCGCGACTGCCCACGTTGGAGCTCGGCGCGGGCATGCACAACATCGTCGCGGAGGTCGCCCGCACGCCTCAGCAGCAGCAGATCGGCATGATGATGCGCACGAAGATGGAGCAGCACGAGGGCATGCTCTTCGTGTTCGACGAGATCGGGCCGCGCTGCTTCTGGATGAGAAACACGCTGTTGCCGCTGTCGATCGCCTACATCGCCGACGACGGCACGATCGTGAACATCGCGGAGATGCAGCCGCAGTCCGACGCCTCGCACTGCTCGGACAAGCCGGTAAGGTTCGCGCTGGAGATGAACCAGGGCTGGTTCGCCAAGCGCGGCATCAAGGCCGGCATGCGCCTGCGCGGGACCCCCTTCAAACCCTGAACCTCAGGGTGAGTTCGGAGGCCCGCTCACGCAGGCGCAGCGCAAGGGATCAGGCGAAGTTCGCCTGCGCGAAGTCCCAGTTCACCAGCTTGTCGAGGAAGGTCTCGACGAACTTCTGGCGCAGGTTGCGGTAGTCGATGTAGTAGGCGTGCTCCCACACGTCCACCGTGAGCACGGCCTTGTCGGCGGTGGTCAGCGGGGTGCCGGCCGCGCCAGTGTTGGCGATGGCCAGCCCGCCTTCGGGCGTCTTCACCAGCCACGTCCAGCCCGAGCCGAAATTGCCCACGGCCGACTTGATGAAGGCCTCGCGGAAGGCCGCATAGGAGCCCCAGCCCGCCACGATGGCTGCAGCCAGCGCACCGGTAGGCTCCCCGCCGCCGTTGGGCTTCATGCAGTTCCAGAAGAAGGTGTGGTTCCAGATCTGCGCGGCGTTGTTGTAGATGCCGCCGGACGAGCTGCGCACGATGTCCTCCAGGGACATCGACTCGAACTCGGTGCCCTTCTGCAGGTTGTTCAGGTTCACGACATAGGCGTTGTGGTGCTTGCCGTGGTGGAACTCGAGCGTCTCGCGGCTGTAGTGCGGGGCCAGCGCGTCGATCGCGTACGGGAGGGCGGGAAGGGTGTGTTCCATGGCGGGGTCCTGTGGTGGAGGGAGTGGAATGCCGCGATTGTAGGCAGCCCGGGCGCTGCGCACCGGACCCTCGCGACGATGGGGTCAGGCAGGCGGGTCGCTCGCCACGGATTCGATACGGGCGCCGGCGCGGCCATCGGCCAGCACCGCGCTCACGAGGGTGCCGGGCACGAGGTCTCGCACCGAGACCACCGGCTGGCCGCCGGCATCCTCCAGCCAGGCGAATCCGCGGTGCAGCACATGCTGGGGGTGTGCAGCGGCGACCCGGGCCGCGAGCCCATCCAGGCGCTGCCCGTGCTGGGCCAGCCGGAAGGCTGCCGCGTGGCCACACGCGCGGGCGCGCGCCTCGAGCCCCTCTCGCGCCCGGGCCACGCGCGTGAGGAGCGCACGCTGCAGCCGGCCCGCCAGCGCCTCCAGGCCCTGGGCCTGACCCTCGAGCCGGGCTGCGGGACGACCGGCGCGGTGGGCCAGCAGGTCCAGCGTCTGGCCGGCGCGGTCCAGCCTGCTGCGCAGGGCGCGGACGGCGCGCACCTCCAGGGCCTGGAGCCGGTCCAGCTGCTCGGTCAGCACAGGTGCTGCCAACTCGGCGGCTGCCGTTGGCGTGGGTGCTCGTACATCCGCGGCGAGATCGGCCAGCGTGAGGTCGGTTTCGTGTCCGACGCCGCACACCACCGGGATCGGCGAGGCCGCCACGGCGCGCACCACGCGCTCGTCGTTGAAGCTCCAGAGGTCCTCCAGCGAGCCCCCGCCACGCACCAGCAGCAGGGTCTGCGCCTGGCCGTGGCTCGCCGTCCGCTCCAGAGCCGCGACGATGGAGCCGGGAGCCTCGGCTCCCTGCACCAGGCAGGGATAGAGCGTCACGCGCACCTGAGGCGCCCGACGGGCCAGGGCGGACACGACATCGTGCAGCGCCGCCGCACCGGGCGAGGTGACCACGCCCAGCGAGGACGGGAAGCGCTCGATGGCTCGCTTGCGGCCCGGGTCGAAGAGCCCTTGCGCCTCCAGGCGGGCCTTCAGCCGCAGGAATTCCTCGTAGAGCGTGCCCGCGCCGACTCGCTGCAGGGACTCCACCACCAGCTGCAGCTCGCCGCGCGCCTCGTAGACCGTCACCCGGCCGCGGGCCTCGAGCTGCTGGCCTTCTGCCGGAGCGAAATCCAGGAGCGAGGCGGCCCGCCTGAACATCGCGCACCGGATGAGCCCGGGCGCGCCGGAGGGGTCCTTGAGCGTGAAGTAGCAGTGGCCGCTGGCCGCCCGGCTGAAGGCCGAGAGCTCGCCGCGAAGCGTCACGGCACCGAATCGCGCTGCCATCGCATCGGAGGCTGCCAGCAGCAGGGCCGACACGGTCCACGTCACGGGCTGCGGCGCGGGCCGGGGCCTGTCCATTCGAGGGGTCTCCATGCCCCGCAACCCTGCGGGACCATCGTCCATAATTCCTGGAGGAGCGCCCTCCTCCCGGATCACACCCCTTGATTTCCATCATACAAGCCGCCGGCTGGCCGATCTGGCCCCTGATCGCCGCGTCCATCGCCGCGCTGGCCCTCATCATCGAGCGCGTGCTGGCGCTGCGTGCACGCCTGGTGGCGCCGCCCGGCCTGCTGGACGAGGCGCTGTCGGTCACGCACGCCGGTCTGCCCTCGGTGGAGGTGGTGCACGCGCTGGAGGCCAGTTCGGTGATGGGCAAGCTGCTGGCCACGGGCATCCGCACCTACGCCGCCAACCCCTGGATCCAGGCTGCCGAGTTGCGCCAGGCCTTCGAGAACGCGGGCCGGGAGTCGGTGCACCAGCTCGGCACCTACCTCAATGCCCTCGGCAGCATCGCCACCGCGGCGCCGCTCATGGGGCTGTTCGGCACCGTCATCGGCATGATCGAGATCTTCGGTGCCCAGGCGCCGGGCAGCGCGGGTGCCAACCCCCAGCAGCTCGCCCATGGCATCTCGGTGGCGCTGTACAACACCGCGTTCGGCCTGCTGGTGGCCATCCCCGCCCTGCTCTTCCATCGGCACTTCCGTGCCAGGGTGGAGGACTATCGGCTGGCCCTGGAGCTGGCGGCCGAGCGCATGGCCGCGCAGCTGCTGCGGCTGCAGGCCCGCGACAGGGGGGCGCCTTGAACTTCGGTTCCCGCGAGCATGGCGACGAGCCGGAGATCAACCTGATCCCGTTCATCGACGTGCTGCTGGTGGTGCTCATCTTCCTGATGCTGTCCACCACCTACTCGCGCTTCACGGGGCTGAACGTGATCCTGCCCACGGCGGGTGACCAGGCGCTGGACACCCGGCCGCAGGAGATCGTGGTGGCGGTCTCGGCAGATGGCCGCTATGCGGTCGACCGTCAGCCCGTGGATGGCCGCGCCGTGGATGTGCTGTCCGCCGCGTTGGCGGCCCGCTCGGGCGGGCGCAGCGATGTGCTGGTGATCGTCTCGGCCGATGCAATGGCCGCGCACCAGTCGGTGGTGAACGTGCTGGACGCCGCGCGCCGCGCCGGCCTGTCGCGCATCACCTTTGCCGCCCAGCGCACCGACGGCGCCAACTGAGGTGCGCCTGGCCGAGTTTCTGCAGGCCCGGTGGTGGCAGCCCCGCCTGGGCCTGGTTTCTGCCCTGCTTGTCCCCCTGTCGCTGGCCTACCGCACTGCGCTGGGGGTTCGCCGCGCGCTGTATCGCACGGGTGCCCTGCGGGCATCCCGGCTGCCAGTACCGGTGATCGTGGTGGGCAACCTGGTGGTGGGCGGGGCAGGCAAGACGCCCGCCACCATCGCGCTGGTGCAAAGCCTGCAGGCGGCGGGCTGGCGCCCGGGCGTGATCTCCCGAGGCTACGGGTCGCGCCACGAGGCTGCGCGCCCCGTGTACCCCGACGACGACCCGCGCGAGTGTGGCGACGAGCCACTGCTCATCTCTCGGCGCACGTGCGCCGCCGTGTGGGTCGGGCGGCGGCGCGTGCAGGCCGGGCGGGCCTTGTGCGCCGCGCATCCGGAGGTCGATATCGTGGTGGCCGACGACGGCCTGCAGCACCTGCCCCTGCACCGCGATGCCCAGCTCATCGTCTTCGACGGCCGGGGATGCGGCAACGGCTGGCTCCTGCCAGCAGGGCCGTTGCGCGAGCCCCTGGCGCGCTTGCCCCCAGCCGGCAGCGTTGTGGTCTACAACGCCGCGCGCGCCTCCACACCCTGGCCCGGAGACTGCGCCGCACGCGTATTGGCCGGATCGGCCCCTCTGGCCGAGTGGTGGCAAGGCGCGCCGGCCTCGCTGCCGGCCCTGCTGGCCTTGCAGCCCGAGGGCGAGGGCGCGGCGCCGCTGCTGGCCGCCGCCGGTATCGCCGAGCCGCAGCGCTTCTTCCGCATGCTCGAGGAGCACGGGCTGCGCATCCACCCGCTGCCACTGCCCGACCACCACCCCTGGACGAGCGTGCCCTGGGCGCCCGGACACACGCCGGTGGTCGTCACCGAGAAGGATGCGGTGAAGCTCGCGCCAGACCACCCCGACGCCGCGCGCATCCACGTGGTCACGCTAGACTTCAAACTCCCCGCCCCGGCGTTGTCCGCCCTCCTGGCGGCGGTTCCCGGCCGGGCTCGCTGCACGTCGACCGAGACCTCTTTCTGACCATGACCCTCGATCACCGCCTGCTGCACCTGCTGGTGTGCCCCGTGTGCAAGGGGCCGCTGCAAGGCTTGGCCGATGACAGCGGCCGCACGGCCGAGCTCAGCTGCCCAGCTGACCGCCTGGCTTTCCCGGTTCGCGATGGCATCCCCATCATGCTCGAGTCGGAGGCCCGCAGCCTCGATCCCGCTCCGGCCGCCCCTGCCGCCCCTGCCGCTTTTCAGCCGGGGGGCTGATGCGCCCACCCGGCTTCACCGTCCTCGTCCCGGCGCGGCTCGCCTCCACCCGGCTTCCCCGCAAGCCACTGGCCGACCTGGCCGGCGTGCCCATGGTGGTGCGCGTGGCGCGGCAGGCCGCGCTGTCGGGCGCACAAGCCGTGGTGGTGGCAGCCGACGACCTGGAGATCGTCCGGGCCTGCGAGGATCATGGCGTTCGGGCCCTTCTCACCCGCATCGATCACCCCAGCGGCAGTGACCGCCTGGCCGAAGCCTGCGAGCTGCTCGGCCTCGATGGCGACGACCGCGTCGTGAACCTCCAGGGCGACGAGCCGCTGATGCCGCCCGAGCTCCTCAGCCGCTGCGCCGCCCTGCTGGACGAGCACCCCGACTGCGTGATGGGCACGGTGGCCCATCCCATCCACGATGCAACCGAGTTCCGCAACCCGAATGTGGTGAAGGTGGTGCTCGACCGGCAGGCACGCGCCCTCCTCTTCAGCCGCGCCGCCCTGCCCCACTGGCGCGACGCCCCCGACGCGCTGGCGCTGCCACGCGAGCCGACGCCACTTCGCCACCTCGGGCTGTACGCCTACCGCGCCGGCTTCCTGCGCGGCTTCCCCCGCCTGGCTCCCGCACCGCTGGAACGCACCGAGGCCCTGGAGCAGTTGCGCGTGCTGTGGCACGGCGAGCGCATCGCGGTGCATGTCACCGCGCACGCGCCGGGAACCGGTGTGGACACCCCCGAGGACCTCGAGCGCGTGCGCGCCCTGCTTGCGGGCTGAGAACGCCACCCGCGCTGCCAGCGCCGTCAGCCTGCCGCCCCTGCAAGCCTCGTGAAGGATCACGGGTCATAATCTGCGGGTCCCAGGATAGCCAACGCGAGGTCTCCCATGCGACTCATTCTTCTGGGCCCTCCGGGCGCCGGCAAGGGCACCCAGGCCGTGCAGATCTGCAAGAAGTACGGCATCCCGCAGATTTCCACCGGCGACATGCTGCGCGCCGCCGTGAAGGCCGGCACGCCGCTGGGCGTGGCCGCCAAGAAGGTGATGGACTCCGGCGGCCTGGTCAGCGACGACATCATCATCGGCCTGGTCAAGGAACGCATCGCGCAGCCCGACTGCGCCGGCGGTTTCCTCTTCGACGGCTTTCCCCGCACGATCCCGCAGGCCGACGCGATGAAGGCCGCTGGCGTGCACCTGGACGCCGTGCTGGAGATCGACGTGCCCGACTCCGACATCGTGGAGCGCATGAGCGGGCGCCGCGCCCACCTGCCCTCGGGGCGCACCTATCACGTGCGCTTCAATCCGCCGAAGGTGGAAGGCCTGGACGATGTCACGGGCGAGCCGCTCATCCAGCGCGACGACGACAAGGAAGAGACCGTGCTTAAGCGCCTGTCGGTCTATCAGGCGCAGACCCGCCCGCTCGTGGACTACTACTCGGCCTGGGCCGCATCGAGTGAGGCCGGCGCGCCGCGCTACCGCTGCATTTCGGGCCGTGGAAGCGTCGAGGAGATAACTGCCCGCGCGCTGGACGCGCTGGCAGGCTGAACGGAACGAAACGGAATCCGGACACCATGGACATCGCGAACAAGGTCTTCATCGTCACAGGCGGAGCTTCGGGCCTGGGCGAAGGCGCGGCACGCATGCTGGCCGAGCAGGGCGGGCGTGTCGTCATCGCCGACCTCCAGGAGGACAAGGGGCGGCAGGTGGCGGCCGAGCTCGGCGGCGTGTTCGTGCGCTGTGATGTGAGCCAGGAAGCCGACGGCGCGGCCGCGGTGGCCGCAGCGCTTGCGCTGGGCAAGCTCATGGGCCTGGTGAACTGCGCCGGCATCGCCCCGGCCGTCAAGACCGTTGGCAAGGAAGGCGCCCACCCGCTGGGCCCCTTCACCAAGACCGTCATGGTCAACCTGGTGGGGTCCTTCAACATGATCCGCCTGGCGGCGGAAGCCATGTGCCGCAACGAGCCCGAGCCCACCGGCGAGCGCGGCGTGCTCATCTCCACGGCCAGCGTGGCCGCCTACGACGGGCAGATCGGCCAGGCGGCGTACTCGGCCAGCAAGGGCGGCGTGGTGGGCATGACCCTGCCGATTGCCCGCGACCTCGCGCGCAACGGCATCCGCAACATGACCATCGCCCCGGGCATCTTCGGCACGCCCATGCTCTTCGGCATGCCCAAGGAAGTGCAGGACGCGCTGGCCGCAGGCGTGCCCTTCCCCAGCCGCCTGGGCACCCCGGCCGACTACGCCAAGCTCGTGCGGCACATCATCGAGAACGACATGCTCAACGGCGAGGTGATTCGCCTGGACGGGGCGATCCGGCTGGCGCCACGCTGACGGAAGACCGCTGGCGGCTTCATCGCCGCTCGGTGTTGCTTTATTGCCTCGATTAGTAGAAACCCTTGTAAGGGTTTCGTCGGCCCGACATGAAACTCGCCGATTGACATTGTCTACACGCAATGAAGTGCGTAGGCACACCTGGTTTTTGCATGTGAGCCCGCAAGGGCAATTCTTCGGAAGGAAACAAATGGCCAAGAAAGTCAAGATTCAGCCGTCCACCGTGGTGCGTGCCATCGCCGTCGCCTTTGGTGGCCTGGCCCTCCTGCCGGTCGCCCAGGCTCAGCAAAGTGGCGCGCAGGGCGACCAGCGCATCGAGATCACCGGTTCGCGTCTGAAGCGTGTGGATTCCGAGGGCGCGCTGCCCGTCACGGTGATCGACCGTCAGGCCATCGAAGCAAGCGGTCAGAACTCGGTTGCCGAGCTGATGCGCTCGATCACCTTCTCTTCCTTCGGGAACACGAAGCCCCAGTCCGGAAACTCGGCTCAGGCGCTTGCAGACGTTGATCTGCGCGGCCTCGGTTCGAACCGCACCCTCGTGCTGATCGACGGCCGTCGCATTTCCAAGGCGCCGTTCTCGGGCCAGTCGCAAGACTTGAACCAGATCCCCCTTGCTGCCGTGGACCGCATCGAGATCCTGACCGACGGCGCCTCGGCGATCTACGGTTCGGACGCCATCGGTGGCGTGGTGAACGTCATCACCCGCAAGAACTTCAATGGCCTGCAGTTCAGCTTCGGCCAGAGCAACCCGGAAGTCACCGGCGGCGATACCCAGGAGTTCTCGGTGCTGCTGGGCACCTCCGGCACCAAGGGCCAGATCCTGGCAGGCGCTTCTGCCAACTCGCGCGGGATGATCTACACCCGTGACCAGATCGGTGGTGGCAGCCTCGGCATCTCGAGCTACGGCAACAACTATCGCCGGATCAGCAACACGACCAAGGCGCCCACTGGTTCCTTCGTGCCCGTGCCCGGCTTCGACTGCACGAAGAACAACTTCTGGGAGACCGCACCCGGCACCGCGAGCAACACGTGTTCGTTCAACTTCAATGCCATCGCCGCCAACGAGGCGTCGGTGGGCAACAAGTCGGTGTTCACGCGCGGTGAATACAACGTGAACGACAACTGGCAGTTCTACACGAACGCCATGGTCTCCAACCTGGACTCCTTCGGTCGCTACGCGCCCACGCCGGTGCAGGTGACGCTGGCTCCCACCAGCCCGGCCTATCTTTCCATCACCGGCGCGACGCCTGGCCTGGCCGCTGCCAGCCCGTTGGGTCTTTCCCTGCGCCACCGGATGGCTGCAGCCGGCGCCCGTGACACGTCTTCCGATGCCACCGTCACCACTCTGCTTGTTGGCACGAAGGCCCGTCTGTTCGGCTCGGTGGACGTGGATGCCGGCGTTCGCTGGGAGAAGTACAAGTACCTCGAACTCGGCCGCGGTTACATCGTGCGCCCGCTGCTCGAGTCCGCCATCACCAGCGGCGCGTACGACATCTTCAAGCCGTTCGCGAACTCTCCGGACGTGCTCAACAGCGTCAAGGCCACGATTTCCCGCGACGACATCTGGGATCAGAAGGAAGTCTACGCTTCGGCGTCGGCTGAACTTTTCAAGATCGCTGGTGCCACCGTCACGGGTGTGATCGGCTTCGAGAGCCGCAAGGAGAAGTTCCAGGACAACTACGATCCGCTGTCCGAGGCTGGCGTGATCGAAGGTTCGGCTGGTAATTCTTCTGCTGGTTCCCGTCAGGTCGACTCGGCGTTCTTCGAACTGGCTCTGCCCTTCTCGAAGGACCTCGAGTTCTCGCTGGCTGGTCGTCAGGACTCTTACACCAAGGGCCCGGGCGGCAACGGCAAGTCCTTCTCGCCGAAGGTGTCGGGCAAGTGGCGTCCGATCAAGAACCTGGCTCTGCGCGCGTCTTACGGCGAGGGCTTCCGTGCCCCCACGCTGGATGCCCTGACTCAGAAGCCTTCGTTCTCGGCTGACAGCATTGCCGACTTCCGCACCTGCCGCGCCTATGGCGGCACTTCGTTGCAGTGTGGCGACACCAACGGCGACGGCGTCCAGGACGCCAACCAGCTCGTGTCGATCCAGGTTGATGCCACCGTCATCGCCAACCCGAGCCTGCAGCCGGAGACCTCCAAGCAAAGCAGTTTCGGCCTCGTCTACGACGCGACCGACTGGCTGAGCGCCACGCTGGACGTCTACCAGATCAAGATCAACGGCCGCATCACCGCGATGTCGGCGCAGACGATCATCAACCGGACTGCCAATCCGGCTCTGGGCCCGGTTCCTGCGGCGTTCTCCATCGCCCGCGACCCCGCCACCGGCGCGATCATGAACATCACGCGTGGTTCGGTGAACGAAGGCACGGTGGATGTCAGTGGCTATGACATGAGCGTGAAGACCGACTTCAAGCTGGGCGCCTGGGGCCGGCTGAAGAACACGCTGCAGGTCAGCGTGCTCGAGAAGTACTCGCTCAATGGCGGCATCAACCTGGTGGGTTATCAGGAGAACCCGAAGTTCCGGGCCAGCCTGAGCAACAACTGGGAATATGGCCGCTTCAGCACGACTCTGGCGATCAACCACATCGACAAGCAGAAGGACGTGGACGTGAAGGCCTACACGACGGCCGACCTCAGCGTCTCGTACACGCACCCGACGAAGACCAGGCTGACCGTGGGCGTGGTGAACCTCGAGGGCCGCATGCCCGAGTTGATCACCTCCAACGACGGCCGGCCGTGGAACTTCAACCTGTACGACGCTCTGGGTCGTCAGGTGTACTTCCGCGTGTCGCAGGCCTTCTGATCGACGCACCGTCAGGCCTCGGCCTGAACAAGAGGGGGCTCTTCGGAGCCCCCTTTTTCCTGGGCCGGCGACGTATATTGTCGGGCTCGCCCCCAACTCCGCATCCACACGTGCTCAGCCCGATCAAGATCCGTCAGTTGCGTGAGATCGCGACTGCTTCGTCGGCCGCATCGACGGCACAGTGGGCTGCCGCCTTGCAGGAGCGGGGCACTCCTGCGGTGGACGATGCGGCGTGGTGGGTATTGAGCGCCGAGAGGGCCGCGAACAATGGCGAACGCGTCGCCGCCTTGAGGGCCTGGCATCAGGCTGCCTGTCTTGGGGCGCAGGGATGGGACCAGGAAGTTCTGGACGCGCTCGGGTTGGGCACAGCCGCAGCCTGGCAACAGCGGGCAGCGAGCATGACGCAGGAGAAGGCAAGCCTCTTGCGGGAGTCATACGCCGAGATTCGACGGGCCGCGGGTGTGAGGGCGCTGTTCAGGATCGACCGCGCCCTGGCCGGCTACCTGGGCGAGGCCAGCGTGTTTTCCAGCCACCCGATGCAGCGGCCGAAGGTGATGTATGTCCCCGGACTCCAGTCGGGCGGGTTCATCGACCCGGCCTCCCACCCGCTCGTGTCGCCACTGGCGGCCAACTGGCAGACGCTTCGCGAGGATTTTCTTTCCGCCCTTTCAGGTGGCGACGGGATCGAGCCATTCCTGGGAACAGCCGACGCAACGGTCAGCAGCGAGTACGTCTCGGGACGCGAGGGAGCATCCTGGGACGCCCTGTTCTTCTTTCGTCACGGCAGGCGTTACACGGAAAATCATGCCCGCTTCCCGCGCTCCAGCGCGTTGCTGGACAGCCTCGACCTGTGTGTCATTGATGGCCAGGCGCCCGAAGTGTGCTTTTCCATTCTCCAGCCTGGATCCCGCATCGAGCCTCATCATGGGGTGACGAACGCCCGGGTGGTGATCCACATCCCGCTGAAGGTGCCGCAAGGATGTTTCCTCGAACTCACGGATGTCGGGCGTCACCATTGGCGTGAGGGTGAGGCCTTTGTCTTCGACGACACCTTTGAACATTCGGCCGAGAATCCCACCCAGGAGGTGCGGGGTATTCTGCTGATGGATGCATGGCATCCTGAGCTCACCATGCCCGAAAGGATGGCCTTTCGGGCCATCATCGAAGCGCTCACCCTCCTGGAGGCTCCGCCCGACTCGCCCTGATCGCGCGCTCAGGCCCACCTCATGATTCCATCCGAACCGAAATCAGACGCAGAAGCCTGGAGCAATCTCTGGCAACACGGCGAGCGCGGCGCCATCGACCTCGACGCGAACGACCCGGTTGCCGAAGCCCTGCGCCGGCACTGGGACGATCAATCGGCCTGGCTCGCCCAGTGCGGAACCGTGCTGGATGTCGGAAGCGGTCCGGCGGTACTGCCGCGGCTGATGGTACGTCGACACCCCAAGCTGCTCGAGCCGGTGAACTGGATCTGCCAGGATCAGGCGAAGGTGCCGCCTTTGCCGGGCTCGACAGGGTCCAGTCGATTCCAGTTGCGGGCGGGGGAAGACTTCGCCAGCAGTCCGCCTTTGCCCAGTGGGGTGGACGCGGTCATCAGCAACTTCGGGGTGGAATACGTCCGGCGTCCTGCAGTGGCTTCAGCCCTCTTTCGGTGGATTCGGCCGGGCGGGCGATTCCACGCGGTCGTCCACGCAGGTGGATCGCTCATTGACCAATTGGCGCGGCTCCACGAGGCCGACATCGCTCTTGCTCTGGAGAGCGCACGTCTCTTCGAGCATGCAGACGCGTTGTTGCGTGCAATGGCCAGCCTGCCGGCTGATCCTCTGGAGCGCATGATGCATGGGGTCGAGGCCCGCGATGCCTACAACGGCGCGATCAACCAGCTCAAGTCACACATGGAGCAGCGCGGGGCCCGCAGCGCGCCCTTGGTCGACATGATGCAGAGCGTTCAGCATCTGGCCGGGGTGGTTCGTAGCCAGGGGCTGGAGCCGGCGCTGCAGGCACTGTCTCAGCGGCACACCGACTACAAGGCCGAAAGCCTGCGGCTGAAGGCCATGCAGGGGGCTGCCCTTGACGAGGCAGGCGTGCAGGGATTCGTCCGCATGCTTGACGACGCGGGCCTCCGCGGCCTTCGCACTTCGAGCCTGGTCGCGGGCCCGGGTCTTGTTGGCTGGGTCGTCGTCGCTGAGCGGCCTTGATCTCGTAGCTGGCGCCGAGCCCTCTTTTTCTGGTAGTTGCTGAATGCCTGCGCATGGGTTGCGAGATTCCCGCGACACCATGACTTGAAAGGGCTTGTGCCCTGCGCCTAAACTCGAACCCATGAACACTGCAATGAACATCACCCGTCGTGCCATCGGTCTGGCTGCACTGACCGGCTGCCTTGGCCTGAGCACAAGCACCGTGCATGCCCAGGCGGCTGCAACGGCCGAACCTCAGCGGGCCCAGATCGTCGGCAACCGCGTGATCCCGCTGGACGACTTCTTCAAGCGTGCACAGTACTCCGACATGGTGGCGTCCCCGAACGGACGCTACCTCGCGACCACCTCCGAACTGAACGGCCGCCTCAACGTGGTGGTCATCGATCTGCAGGAGCGCAAGGGCGTTGCCTTGACGAATTTCGACAACATCGACCTCGGGCGCTTGAGTTGGGTGGGCAATGAATACGTCCTGTTCAGCGCGATCAGGCTGAACGCGCCGTCTGGCCAGGATTCCCCCCGCGAAGGAGGCCTCTTCGCCGCGGCCATCGACGGCTCGGGAGTCAACCAACTCGTGAAGACCGCGCGGCAACTCGCGCGTTCTGGCATTACCGGCAGCGGACTCGTCGACATGACCGTCCTCGGACCCGTGAACGGCAGCAAGGACGAGGTCCTGGCCCAAGGTGTGGTGGCCAACGACGAAGCTTACGAGATCTACCGGGTGAATCTCACCAATGGCAAGTACCGCCTGGTTTCCACGGGGCGCCCCACCGACTACATCCAGCGCTGGATCCTGGACAGCAAGCAGGTCCCTCGCGTGACGATTGCCTCTGCGGGCCGCAGCAGCAATGCGATGGTGGTGCACTACCGGGCAGGCCCCGACCAGCCTTGGAGAGTTCTCACCCGCTTCGACACCGTCAAGCCTCCGGCCACGATTCCGCTGGGCTTCGACAAGGACGACAAGACTCTCTTCGTCGCCAGCAACGAGGGCAGGCGCAACTTTGCGATCTACCGGTTCGATCCGGAAACCGGGAAACTGGGCGAGCAGGTGGCGCAGCATCCCCAGTACGACCTGGGCGCAGGGCCCCGGGGGGAGACGTTGAGCAGTTTGATCCGCGACGGCAAGACGGGCGAGATCATGGGCTTTCGCGTGGACGCAGACCGTCCGCAGACGGTCTGGATCGACCCCGCCATGGCGCGACTCCAGGCGACCCTCGACGCCACGCTTCCCGGCCGCATCAACTCGATCTCGCGCACGGGCGAGGCCAAGCGCGTCGTGGTGTCGTCCTACAGCGACACGTTGCCGGGGAGGTATTACATCTTCGATACCGAGAAGAATGCGCTCGAGGAAATCGGTCCCTCGCTGCCCTGGCTCGAGGGCAAGCTGGCCGACGTCAAACCTTTCCTGCTGAAGACGCGCGATGGGCTGGAGATTCCCTCCTACTACGTGCTGCCGCGTGGTCACACCCCGGGCACCCGGCTGCCCACCATCGTGCACATCCATGGCGGCCCGATGGCCCGCGATGTGGTGCAAGGTGGGCGATTCGGAGCGTCCTTCGGCACGCGTGAGGCACAGATCCTGGCTTCCAGGGGCTACGCTGTGGTGATTCCCAATTTCCGGATCACCCCCGAGATCGGCTCTCACATCTACTACGCAGGCTTCGGCACCTACGGCATGCAGATGTCCGATGACCACGAAGACGCAGCGAAGTGGGCAGTGGACCAGGGTTTCGCGGATCCGAAGAAGATCTGCATTTCCGGCGCCAGCTACGGCGGCTATGCGGCGCTGCATGCGCTCACCCGGCCTACCAACCCCTTCGCCTGCGCTGTGTCGGGCCTGCCCGTGACCGATCTGGGCTTCCAGCGGAAGGAAGCCGACTACGCCGATAGCCCCGCCGCGGTCGAGTACTGGCGCCAGGTGCAAGGCGTCAAGGACTGGAACGATCCGCTGGTGCGTGAGATGTCACCGCTCTTCAACGCCGAAAAGATCAAGGCTCCCGTCTTCATGTACGTCGGCGAGGAAGACGTGCGTACGCCCCCCACACAGGCCAAGCGCATGGCCGAGGCCCTGGCCAAGTCAGGCAACCCGGTGAAGGATTACTTCATCGGGAAGGGAGAGGGGCACGGCTACGGCGTCACCAAGACGAACGTCGAGCTCTACGAACGGATGCTCAAGTTCCTGGACGGTGCGCTTCTCAAGCAGTGATGCGCTCGAGGATGGCCTGCTCGTTGCCCAGTTGTCATCTGGCGCGCCAAATTCCTGCAAGCCCCGCTGTCCACTAAGCCAGGGCAACTGATCCTCCATGGCCGAGATCAACACCGTCTTCGGCGTCCCGATGGTCTTCCACAAGCTGGAAGACTGTGCCGGACTCAACGCCGAGCTTGAGGCGCTTTTCGTCGCGCGCGCTGCCGAGGGCAAGAAGTACGGCAATCCGCGGCCGCTCGTCGACCGCAACGAGCCTCTGTTCGAAAGCAACTTCCGGCTCTTCGACTGGCCGCACGATTGCCTGCGGCGGCTGCGCGACTTCTGCGTGCCTGCGCTGTATGGCGCGATCGGTGAACTCAACGGCTATGGCCTGGAGCAACTGAAGCGTCTGCACATGGCCACCGAGTCCTGGTACCACCTCACGCACAGTGGTGGTTACTTCGGTGTGCACAACCATGCCCTGCACTCGTGGTCGGGCGTGTACTGTGTGCGCCACGATGGCGACGACCCGATGAGCATGAGCGGACGGCTCACGTTCATCAATCCGCACGCGCCTTCGGCCATGTACATGGACATGGCGATCGCCAACCTGCGCCCACCGTACGGAATGGGGCCGCTGAACCTTCGGCTCGAGCCTGGCGAGCTTGTGCTGTTTCCCTCGTGGCTGCTGCACCACGTGCTCCCTTATGAAGGGAACACGATGCGCATCACGGTGGCCTTCAATGCCCGGTTTCGCATGGATGGTGGCGACGCCGCCCCGTCGCCCCTCGGCTGAGCGCGCTGCCTCTCGTTTCAGCCGCCTGAACCCGGCGGAACAAGCATGAAAAAGGCCTGAGGGGGCGCCCTGCGCCGCCCTCAGGCCTTGCGTTCAAGCTGACCTGTGGGTCAGTTGAACTTGTAGGAAGCCGTCACGGAGAACCGACGACCCAGCTGTGCCTGCAGGCCGCTGTCCCAGAAGGAGAAGGCCGACGGGATCTGGATGGCACGGTCGTAGGAGTTCATCAGGTTCAGGATGGAGGCGGCGAGCGTCAGGTTCTTGACGCCCGTGTAGCTCAGACCCACGTCCACCGAGGCCTCGGCACCGAGCCCGCAACGTCCGCTTTCCTTCAGCGCCAGGTTCGGCCCGCTGGTGGCGGCCATGCAGCTGGCCGTGCCGCTGTAGTTCATCGAATCGATGTGGTTGTAGCGGGCCCAGGAATTGAAGGCGCCGTATTCCCAGTCCACCCGTACCGAGCCCTTGGACTTCGGCACTTCCACCACGATCGCCGTGCCGGGGTAGCTGCTGTATGGCGTGCCCGCGAGGATCTGCTGGTCGAAGCGGCGGGTGTAGGTGCCGCTCAGGTTGACCTTGAACTGGCCGAGGTCCGACTTCGGCAGCCGGACGTTGAGGTCGTAGTCGATGCCGGCAGTCTTCGTGTAATTGAAGTTGCCGTACTGACGGACCAGCGCCAGGATCGGGCCGCTGTCGGCGACGCCGGGCAGCCAGGTGGCCGGGTTCGGATCGCGGATCAGGTACTGGGCGTTCGCGGCCGGGTTGGCGTTGTAGGCGTCCATGATGTCTTGGCCTCGCTGCACCCGAACCTCGTTGTTGCGCTCGAAGTACCAGCCGTCCACCGCGAGGTCGATGTCCTTCGTGGGTGCCAGGATCAGGCCCAGCGTGACGGACTTGGAGGTCTCGGGCTTGAGGCTCGGGTTGGCGCTGACCACCGTGGGCAGGCTGCCCGGGTTGACCTGGCCGGCCGGAATGGCGCTGTAGCCGAGCACGTTGCAGTCTCGGATATTCGCCGGGTTCGCCTTGCTCACCGGGTTGGCCGGGTTGCTCGAGTCGCAGCGCAGGCTGTCGACCAGCCGCTTCTCCTGAGAGCTGTGGAAGGACATCAGAAACGCATTGCTGATCTGCGAGATCGCCGGCGCGCGGAAGCCGGTGGCGCCGGTGCCGCGGAAGGCCAGGATCGACTTGATCGCGTCCCACTTGAAACCCAGCTTGCCGGTGGTGGCG
>JBMOGN010000043.1:0-19652 GCA_049318345.1 Rubrivivax sp.
GGGCGGCGAGCCCAGCCTGATCCTCGGCAACCTGGTGTCCAACGGCCGCGTCTTCCTGATCAACCCCAGCGGGGTGGCATTCGGGCGCGGGGCGCAGGTGGACGTGGGCGCGCTGGTGGTGTCCACGCTGAAGCTCTCCGACGCCGACTTCACCGCCGGCCGCCTGGACTTCGGCGCCGACGGCCGGGGCGCGGCCGCCGGGGCGATCCGCCAGGAAGGACACATCCGCACCCCTGCCGGTGGCAGCGTCTACTTGGTGGCGCCGCAGGTGGAGAACAGTGGGTTGATCCACGCCCCGGACGGTGAGGTGCTGCTTGCGGCGGGGCACCGGGTCACCCTCGTGAATCCCCGCACCCCGGAGGTAGCCTGGGAGGTCGCGGCACCCGCGTCGCAGGCGGTGAACCTGGGCGAGGTCGTGGCGCGGCGCATCTCGATGACTGGCGCCGAGGTGGGCAACGCCGGGACGATCCGCGCCACGACGGCCGTGCGCGGGCAGGATGGCTCCATCGTCCTGCGTGCGGCCGGTGGCATCGGGCAGGCTTCCGCGGGGAGCATGCAAGCGCGCGGGCTGGCGGCCGACGGCACACCCCGCGGTGGCGAGGTGGACATCCTGGCCGGGCGCGGCGTCGCCCTGGCGGGCACCGTCGATGTGCGACCGGCCTCGCCAGCGCCTGTCGACCCCGCGCTTGGTGCGGTGGCGGCGGGCACGGGTGGCGGGGTCGGTGGGCGCGTGCGCCTGCTGGCCCCCGACATCGAGCTGCAGGACGGCCTGTTCCTGGACGCCTCGGGCGCCGCCGGCGGCGGGCGGGTGCTCGTCGGCGGCGGCCGCCAGGGCCAGTGGGCGGGCGCCGACAACGCGCAGAGCCTGCGCATGGCGGCCGGTGCGGTCGTGCGCGCCGACGCCACGGTGGCCGGCGACGGGGGCACCGTGATCCTCTGGTCCGACGGTGCCACCTCCGCGCGGGGCGCGATCAGTGCCCGTGGCGGCCCGCAAGGCGGTGACGGCGGCTTCATCGAGACCTCGGGCCGGCGCGCCCTTGACGTGGGCCGTGCGGCCGACGCCAGTGCCCCGGCCGGGCGGCCGGGACAGTGGCTGCTCGATCCGGCCGACATCGAGATCGTCGCCCGCACCGGTTCCCTGGACGGCCAGGGCCAGCCCTACACCCCCCCGGACGGCACCTCTGGCAGCACCCTCGGCGCCGACGTGATCACCGCTGCGCTGAACCAGGGCACCGATGTACGGGTCAGCACGGGCGCCGGCACGAGCGCGGGCGCGGGCAGCCCGCTCGGCCGCATCACCGTCAACGCGCCGATCGTCATGAGCGCCCAGTCGGGGTCGGCGCGCGCGAGCCTGCACCTGCAGGCGGCCACTTCTATCGTGGTCAACGAGGACATCCTGGCGCGCAGCGGCACCCTGGATCTTCTGCTCGAGCCGAATTTCGGAGGCGGCCAGAGCGGCTCGGTGACCCTCTCCGGGGCGGCGGTGGACCTCAACGGCGGCCGCATGTCCTTCGTCGGGCAGCAGCCGGTGTCCGTCGTGCTGGCACGGCCCAACGGGCTGCAGAGCCTGGCCAACCTGTCCATGGCCGGCAACTTCGAGGCCTCGCACCTGGGTGACCTGATCCTGCGCGACCTCACGCTGGAGTCCGGCACCTTCACGGTGAGCGGCCAGGTGTACGCGCCCGGGCGCCTGAGCGTGGGCTCGGCCGCCGCCCCCGGCTCGCAACCGCGACTCGTGCTGGCCGACGGCCAGCTTCAGCTCAACGCCTCCACTGCCCTGCTCGAGGTGGCTGCGGGCGGCGAACTGCGCCTGCTCCAGGGCGGAGTGCCCGCGGGCCTCCAGGGCCCGGGCGGCAGCGTGAACAACCGCGGCTCGATCATCTTCAGCGACGCCTCCGGCGGCCAGGGCCAGGCGCAGCCGCCCTTCATCGATGTGCCGGTGACCAACGCCGCGGGCGGGCTGCTGGAGGTGAGCTCGGGCCGTGCGAGGCTCGGTGGAGGCCTGATCCAGGAGGGCGAGGTGCGCATCGGTGCTGGCGCCACTCTCGTTCACACCGGCCGCTTCACGAACAAGGGGACCCTGCGCTCGCAGGGCACGCTCGATCTGGACACCGGGGTCCTGTCGAACCTCGGGCTCATCGTGCTGGAGGTGCCCGAGGGCAGCCAGCTGCCGACGGAGTTCACCGTGCTGGGCTCGCTGGAGCAGGCGCCCGATGCCCGCATCGAGGCCCGCATCGGGCCGGGCAGCATCCCCGCCTACCAGCACCTGTCGCTGACCGGTCCGGCCGTGCTGGCAGGCAGGATCGACCTGATCACCGACCCGGCCAGCTTCCGGCCCTTCAACGGTCAGACCTTCGACCTGATCAGCTCCCGGTTGGCGATCCTGGGCGGGCTCGGCGTGCCGGTGGACTTCAAGGGCGGGGTGTTCCGGGGGCTGGACGGACAGAGCAGCCTGTACCGGCTGACCTACCTCGGCCCGAACTGCCCGGTGGGGGTGTGCTGGACGGGCTTCGGGGGCAACGGCGACTGGACCGACGGCCGCAACTGGAGCACGCGCAGCCGCCCGCCGCTGGCCGCCGAGAGCGTGTTCATCCAGCAAACTGGCGGCGCGTCGGTGGTGCTGGCCGGCACCTCCCAGGCCATTGCCAGCCTGGAGACCGACCCGGGCAACGACCTCGGCCTCACGGGGGGCTCGCTCAGCATCTCGGGCGCGGCGCGAATCGGCGGCTCGCTGCGGCTGTCCGACGCGGCCTCGGTGCTCGCGATCGGCGGCCCGCTCGAAGGCTCCGGCACGGTGAGCGTGGCCAGTGGCCGGCTGACCCTGGCCGACAGCGGGGCGCTGGCGGTCTCGGCGCTGAACCAGAGCGGGGGCACGATCGGCTTCGGCGGCGCCTTCGGGCGCGCGGCGCTGGCTGGACGCTACACCCGCAGCGGCGGGACGGTGGACCTGCAGGGCACCTTCGACAACACCGCTGCCAGCCTGGACCTGGGCGCCCCGGGGCCCTTCGGCAGTGGCGCCTTCGTGCTGACCGGCAGGATCCGCGGCGGCACCGTGCTGAGCACCGACGCCACCGCGCTGGAAGGCGCCGGCGGCGCGCTGGAGGGCGTGACGCTCGCCGGCACGCTGGCCACCTCGGGCAGCCTCGTCCTCGCCTCCGGCCTGCGGCTGGCAGACGGGGCGCAGGTGGATGCGGGCAGCAGCGCCTGGCGCTTCGAGGCCGATACTGCGCTGGGCGTCGTCTCGGGTGCGGCCTCGGTGCGCGGGCGCGACGCCACCATCGAGGTGGCGCGCGGGGGGGCGGGTGCGCTGGACATCGGCGCGGGCGTCACACTGGAGGGTGACTTCCTGGTGCAGGGCGGCACCGGCTCGGTGCTGCGCAACGCGGGCACGCTGCTGGCCAGCAACCGCGGCGCGAGATTCGGGGTGGAGGTGGACACCTTCGTCCACACCGGATCGATGCGCACCACGAACGGCCGCTTCGAGGTCCAGACCCAGTCGATCTTCACGAGCGACGGCACCATCGACCTGGCGCGGGAGACGTCGCTCACGGTGCCCGGCGGCATGGTGAACGCCGGCACGATCCGGGGCGAGGGCCGGCTGGAACTGGGCGGGGACACGCTCACCAACCGCGGCACCCTGGCGCCAGGCAACGGGACCGACCCCGGCACGCTGGGTGTGTCCGGGGCGGTCGTGATGGAAGGCGGCTCGCTGCTGGACACCGTGGTGCACGACACCGCGGGCGCCTCGCGCCTGGAAGTCTTCGGCAACGTGCAGCTCGGCGGCGCCCTGCGCGCACGGCTGGCTGCGGGCTCCCAGCCTCCGCTGGGCTTGAGCTTCGACATCGTGTCGACGGCCGCCGGCTCGACGATGGTGGGCGCCTTCGATCCCGCCACCTCGAGCCTCCCGCCGGGCTTCAACGGCGCCATCGTCCCCGGCTCCGGCAACGCCTCGTTCCTGTACCGTCTGACGAATTCGGGACAGGCCTGTGCCGGCGTGTGCTGGACGGGTGGGGCGGGTGACGCGGACTGGTCCAAGGGCAGAAACTGGACCAGCCTGACGGCGCCGCCCACCGCGCTGGATGCGGCCTACATCAATCTCGTGGCCGGGGCGCAGGTGACCGTGTCGCAGGGCGACCATGTCGTGGCGAGCCTGGACACCACGGCCGGCAACGCGCTCACGGTCGCCGGCGGCTCGCTGACGGTGCGAGGGCCCGCTCGCCTGGGAGGCGACCTCGGCATCACGGGCGGCACCCTGTCGCTGGGCGACGGCTCGACGCTGTCGCGGCTGACCATGAGCGGCGGGCGCCTGGCAGGCGCCGGTGAGGTGGCGCTGCTGGCGGCGACCCATTCCTGGAGCGGCGGCACCTGGGTGGGCGCTGGCACGTCCCGCCTCGTGTCCGGGGCAAGCCTGGGGGTGGGCGGCGGCGCGGACATCCCGTCGCTGGCCGGGCGCACGCTGGTGGTCGACGCCGGGGCCCGGGCGGTGGTCTCCGGTGGCCTGCGGCTGGAGGCCGACTCCTGGTTGCGCAACGCCGGCAAGCTGATCCTCGCCTCGGGCCGCGTCGGCGCGAGCCCGGGCACGTCCTCTGCCGCCACCTTGTGGCTGGACAACTCGGGCCGCATCGAGAAGACGGGCGCAGGCGAGGCCGCGCTGGCGCGGGCGGTCCTGTCGGGTGCGGGCTCGCTGTCGGTGCTCGGCGGCCGCCTCGTCCAGGAGGACGGCTCGGGCGTTGTCGGCGGCGGGCTCGAGGTGGCCGCGGGTGCCCGCTGGGAGCTGGCCGGGGGCAGCCTGAGCCTGCTCGGGCCGGTGTCTGGCGCCGCCGGTGCCGCGATGCGGGTCACGGGCGGCGCCCGGCTGGACGCCGACGGCGCGTCCAGCTTCGATCAGCGCGGCGAACTGGAGATCGCAGCCGGCTCAACGCTGCGGCGCGCCGCGGGCCTGGTGAATGCAGCCACCGGCGTGCTTGCCGGGTCCGGCACCCTGGATCTGGCCGGTGCCGTGCTCGACAACGCCGGCACCATCCGGCCGGGCGGGGAGGGCGCGGTGGGCACCCTCACGGTCCTGGGCGGGGTGGTGCTGGACGCGGGCTCCGTCCTGGAGGCCGACCTGCGGGTGGCCGGTACCCAGGCTGCGGCAGACCGGCTGGCGGCCTCCGGCGCCGTGCAGCTCGGCGGCGCCCTGCTCGCCAGCGGGGTGTCGTCGCTGGCGCCGCAGCAGGAGGTCGATCTCCTGAGCACGACGGGCACCTTGTCGGGGCAGTTCGCGCGCACCGAGCTGCCCGCCGGTGCCTTCGGCCGCCTCGACGCCTTCGGCGGGCTGCGGCTGTACCGGCTGGCCGGCTGCGCCGGCGTGTGCTGGGACGGTGGCGCGCGCACGCTATCCTGGGCCGACGCGGCCAACTGGTCGGGAGACCGCCTGCCGGGCGCCGCCGACGCGGTAGCCATCAGCATGGCCAGCGGCGTGACGGTGCAACTCGGCGCGCCCGGCCAGCAAGCCGCCAGCCTGACGCTCGGGGCGGGCAACGGGCTGCGCATCGAGGCGGGCTCGCTCTCGCTGGCCGGCGCGCTGGCAGGCCCCGGCACCCTCAGCCTGACCGCAGGCCGGCTGGTGCTGGCAGACACCGCGGCGCTGACCATTTCCAGCCTCGTGCAGGCGGGCGGCACCCTCGAGCTCGGCGGACGCTTCGGCGCCGAGGCGCTGCGCGGGCGGCTGTCGCGCAGCGGCGGCGAACTGGTGCTCACGGGCACCCTGCTGAATGGCGCAGGGGTCCTCGACATCGGCGGGGCGGGCCTGTTCGGCACCGGGGGCCTCAGCCGCCTGAGCGGCACCGTTGCCGGCGGGACGCTGATCAGCGCCGACGGTTCCGCCCTGGTGAGCGCCGGGGGCACGCTGCAGGGGGTCACCATCCGGGGTAGCCTGCGGCACAGCGGTGCGCTGAACCTGGCCGGGACGACGGTGCTGGCGGCGCAGCCAGGCTCCGCGGCGAACCTGATCGACCTGGGAACCGGGCGCTGGACCTTCCAGGCCGACGCGACGCTGGCGGTGCAGGACGGGGGCGTCACGCTGAGCCTGGCCGGCGGCGAGATCGCCGGCCTGGCGGGCGGGGCGTCTGCGGGAGGCGACCTCGCCCGGCCCCTGGCCTGGGTGCGCCCGGCCGGCCCACCGGGCAGCACGCCGTTCGTCCTGCCGGCCGGGCTCACGGTGGCAGGCAGCGGCACGCTGAGCTTCGCTGCGGGTGTCGTCAACCGCGGCACCCTGCTTCCGGGCGCCGGCGGGCTGCGCGTGGGCACGGTGCAGACGCCCACCGACTTGCGCAACGAGGGCCTGATCGACCTCGGCCAGGGGGCGCTGCGCGTCACCGGGAACCTGGATCTGGGGCCCACCTCGCGCCTGACGCTGGCCCTGGACGGCACCCGCTTCGCGCTGGGGGCCCCGGGCCTGACCGTCTCCGGCACCGCGCGCCTGGCCGGCAGCCTGAGCGTCGGCCTGGCCGGCGGGTATGTCCCCGCGCAAGGTGCGCGATTCGACATCCTGCAGGCCGCGACCGTGGCCGACGACGCGCTGACCGGGTCGGCCGGGCTGCAGCTGCCCCAGTACGCCACCGCCGCGGTGGTCGGCGGCACGACGCTGAGGGTGAGCGTGCCGGTTGCCGGCGAGCAGCCGCCCGTGCAGTCGAGCCTGGCGGGCAATGCGCCGGCGGTGAACCTGGCGGCCTGGCTGTCGGGCATGCCGATGCTGGTGCCGCCGCTGTATGTCTGGGCCGCGCCCGATCCCTGCCTGGACGAGGAGGCGCGCGGCCTGAGGGTGTCCGCGCCCGTGCCGGGCTTGCTGCGTGATCCCGTGCGGGACCGGGCCACCACCGACATCAACCTGGCGCAGGACGACGGGCGGCGAACCGCGCCGCGCGGCCAAGGCGCCGGGCGTGCCACCGAGCAGCCCCTGTTGCGCCGAGGCGTCTCCTCGCTGGCCTTGCCGGGCGCCGGCCGCAGCGACGCCGCCCCCGTCAGCCTGGACCTGCGGCGTGCCGCGGGCGTGCCATGAGCGCCGCAGGCGACCGGAGGGACGCATGAGCCGCGTGTGGCGGCAGCTGCTGCGCGGTGTGCTGGCCGTGGCGCTGCTGCTGCCGGCGATGGCGGCCTGGGCCCAGCAGGCGGCCGCGGAGCTGCGCACGGCCACCGGCATCGTCTTCGCGCAGCAGGGCGGGGGCACCGTGCGTGTGCTGCAGGCCGGCGCGCAGCTGGCCGTGGGCGACATCATCGGCACGCAGAAGGGCGCGTTTGCGCTGCTGGTCTTCGCCGACGGGGCCCGCGTGGCGCTGCGACCGGAGTCGGCCCTTGCCATCAAGTCCTTCACCTACCGGCCCGAGGAAGCCGCGGCCGACCGCATGTCGGTGGAACTCCTCAAGGGCTGGCTGCGGCATGTCTCGGGCCAGATCGGCCGCCGCGGCGACCAGGCGGCCTTCGAGATGAAGGTACGCGACACGACCATCGGCATCCGCGGCACCGACTACGCGGTGCGCCTGTGCGACCCGCTGTGCGTAGCCGACCGTACCGAGCCCGCCGAGGGTGTGCTGCCGCAGTCGGGCCGGCTCGGGCAGCTGCTGACCAGCGCCGCGCCGGTGCGGCGCCTGCGCGACGGGCAGCCCCCCCGGACGCTGGCGGCCGGTGAGGCCGTGTTCCTGGGTGACGTGCTGGAGACCACCGACACGCCTGCGCTGGTGGGCTTCAACGATGGTGCGCGTCTCGTGCTCGCCCCGCGGACGGTCATCGCCTTGCGGGCGGAGGAGGACGCCAGCGGCAGGCGCGCGCCCAGGGTGGACCTGCTGCAGGGCTCGCTGCGCGTGGCCACGCTGCGCCAGCCGGGTGCACAGGTGTTCGGGTTGCTCGTGCAGGCCGGCGGCACGGTGGGCGTGGCGCCCGACTCCGCGCTGGACGCGAGCTGCGCCGCGCCCGCGCCGGCCGCGGCGCTGGCCTGCGAGGACGCGCAGGTGCTGTTGCGCCGCGGCACAGCGGCGGTGCTCGGGGACGGCGACGCGCAGCCCCTGCAGCCGGACCAGCCCCGGCGGCTGGCCGCTGCCTCAGCGGCTGCTGCGGCAGCCGTGTCTGCCGCGCCGGCTGGAGGGGTCTCCGAGGCCGCCTCGCTCATCGACCCGCTGGAGGTGGCGCCCGAGGCTGCCCGGCCCGCCAGCGTCACCGAGCAGCCTGCGCTGGGCACCTACGTGGCGGTCTTCGAGGGGCTGGTCTCGGTGTCCAACCCGCTGGGCGAGCTCCTCGTGGGCCCCGGGCAGGGTGCGTTCTCGCCCTTGCTGCCCACCTTCATGCCGCGGCTGCTGCCGGCCTCGCCCGACTACATGGAGCGCGACCGCGAGCTCGAGCGCTCGCGGCTCTTCCCGGGGATGTGCCTGATGCGATGAGCCCGGCGCGCGGGCGGTGGGCGAGAATGCCGGACCGGATGCAACGCCCATGAACGCCCAGAGCCTGACCCTCACGCGCCCCGACGACTGGCACCTGCACCTGCGCGACGGCGTGGCGCTGGAGGCCGTGCTGCCCCATACCGCGCGCCAGTTCGCACGCGCCATCGTCATGCCCAACCTGAAGCCGCCGGTGACGACGACGGCGCAGGCGCTGGCCTACCGGCAGCGGATCCTGGCCGCCCGGCCTGCGGGCTCGGATTTCGAGCCGCTCATGACGCTGTACCTGACCGACCACACGCCGCCCGAGGAGATGCGGCGCGCGCGCGAAGCGGGCGTGGTCGCGCTGAAGCTGTACCCGGCCGGGGCCACCACGCACAGCGATGCCGGCGTCACCGACATCCGCCACACCTACCCGACGCTGGAGGCGATGCAGCGCGAGGGCCTGCTGCTGCTCGTGCACGGCGAGGTCACCGACCCCGAGATCGACCTCTTCGACCGCGAGGCCGTCTTCATCGACCGGGTGATGCAGCCGCTGCGCCGCGACTTCCCCGGGCTGAAGATCGTCTTCGAGCACATCACCACGCGCGAGGCGGCGCAGTACGTGGAGCAGGCCGATGCACTCACCGCGGCCACCATCACCGCGCACCACCTGCTGTACAACCGCAATGCGCTGTTCCTGGGCGGGCTGCGCCCGCACTACTACTGCCTGCCGGTACTCAAGCGCGAGGTACATCGTCAGGCGCTGGTGCGCGCGGCCACGGGCGGCAGCACCCGCTTCTTCCTCGGCACCGACAGCGCCCCGCATGCCGCGGCGCTGAAGGAGCAGTCGGTGTGCGGGGCAGGCTGCTTCACCGCCCCGGCGGCGCTGGAGCTGTACGCGCAGGCCTTCGAGGAGGCCGGTGCGCTGCCGCGTCTGGAGGGCTTCGCGAGCCTGCACGGCGCCGACTTCTACGGCCTGCCGCGCAATGCGGGCACGGTGACGCTGGAGCGCCGGTCGTGGACGCTGCCGCAGGAGCTCCCCTTCGGCGACGCCCTCATCAAGCCGCTGCGTGCCGGCGAGACGCTGGAGTGGAAGCTGCGGGAGCCGGGCTGAGGCGCGGCCCGGAAGGCCGCCCACTGCTACCTGCCGGCAGACGCCACCCTTCGATTCAAGGGGAATTGGGGTCCTTCCAGGGCTTGAAATCCGGCCCGAGGCCCTAACATCCCTTCCTGTCCTCAACCACGCGCTGCCGCAAAGGAGCGGCCCCGCCATGAAGCGAATCGTCCTGTTCGTGCTGACCAATCTGGCCGTGATGGTGGTGCTGGGCATCACTGCGAGCGTGCTCGGGGTGAACCGCTACCTCACGGCCAACGGCCTGCAGCTGGGCACGCTGCTGGGCTTTGCGCTGCTCATGGGTTTCGGCGGCGCGATCATCTCGCTGCTGATGAGCAAGCCCATGGCCAAGTGGTCCACGGGCGCGCAGATCATCAACGAGTCCACCGATCCCACGCACCGCTGGATCGTCGGCACCGTGCGCACCTTCTCCGAGAAGGCCGGCATCGGCATGCCCGACGTGGCGCTGTACGAGGGCGAGCCCAATGCCTTCGCCACCGGGGCCTTCAAGAACTCTGCGCTCGTGGCCGTCTCCACCGGGCTGCTGCAGAACATGACCCGCGAGGAGGTCGAGGCCGTCATCGGGCACGAGGTCGCGCACGTGGCCAACGGCGACATGGTGACGATGACGCTCATCCAGGGCGTGATGAACACCTTCGTCGTCTTCGTGTCGCGCGTGGTGGGCTATGTCGTCGACCGCGTGATCCTGAAGAACGACCGCGAAGGCCCCGGTATCGGCTACATCGTCACCACCATCGTGCTGGACATCGTGCTGGGTGTGCTGGCGGCCGTGGTCGTGGCCTGGTTCTCGCGTCAGCGCGAATTCCGCGCCGACGCCGGCGCCGCGCAACTGATGGGCCGGCGCCAGCCGATGATCAACGCCCTGGCCCGCCTGGGCGGCCTGGAGCCGGGCGAACTGCCCAAGACGGTGCAGAACATGGGCATCTCCAGCAAGCCAAGCGGCCTGATGGCGCTGTTCTCCAGCCACCCGCCCATCGAAGACCGCATCCGCGCGCTGCAGCAGGGCCAGTGAAGCCCCTGTGGCTGGCCCGGTGCCCGGGGAGCGTCCCGGCGCCGGGCTGGCGCCTGCCTGCGAAGCCGGCCTTCCCGATCCTCACCTGTCTCCTCGTGTGCGGAGGCGGGCGTGGGACAATGACTGCGTGAAGCAAGCCAGACCGCCGCTGGCGCGATCGGGGAAACCCGGCGCTGGAGGAAGGTCCGGACTGCACAGGGCAGCGCAGGAGCTAACGGCTCTCCACCGCGAGGTGAGGATCAGAGCAACAGAGACGAGTCGGGCCGCAAGGCCCGGGTGAAACGGGCAATCTCTGCGCGCAGCAACACCAAGTAGGCCGACGTCGATGCGGCCCGCGGAGTCGGCGGGTAGGTGGCAACGAGCCGGGCGGGCGACCCCCGGCCCAGAGGAATGGCGGTCACGGCCGGGCACTGCAAGGTGCCGGGCTGCACAGAATCCGGCCTAACGGCTTGCTTCACACTTTTCACGGACCACACACCCACGATGCACCCCGAAGCCGACAAGCTCTGGCGCGGACCGCGCTGGACGCTGGCGCTGCTGCTGGCCACGCTCAGCATGCTCGGGCCGTTTTCCATCGACACCTACCTGCCGGCCTTCTCCGGCATCGCCGCGGACATCGGGGCCACTCCGGTGCAGATGCAGCAGACGCTGTCGGCCTATCTCTTTGCCTTCGCGCTGATGAACCTGTTCCACGGCGCGCTGTCCGACAGCCTCGGACGCCGCCCTGTCGTGCTGGCCGCCATCGGGGTGTTCACCCTCGCCAGCGTGGGCTGCGCGCTGTCGAACGACATCGCCTGGCTCGTCGCCTTTCGCACCCTGCAGGGCCTGTCGGCCGGCGGCGGCATGGTGGTAGGCCGCGCCATCATCCGCGACCTCTTCCCGCCCGCAGACGCCCAGCGCGTGATGGCCCAGGTGACGATCTACTTCGGCATCGCGCCGGCGGTGGCACCGCTGGTGGGCGGCTGGCTCTTCGTGGGCCTGGGCTGGCATGCGATCTTCTGGTTCCTCGCCCTCGTGGGCGCGGCGCTGCTGGCGCTGATGTGGTGGCGCCTGCCGGAGTCGCTGCACCCCAGCCAGCGTCAGCCCGTTCATCCGGCGCACCTGATGCGCGGCTACTGGGAGATCGGCTCCAGCGCGCGCTTCCTGGCCCTGGCGCTTGCCAGCGGGGTGCCCTTCAACGGCATGTTCCTGTATGTGCTGGCCTCGCCGGTGTGGCTGGGCGAGCACCTGAAGCTCGCTCCGACGAGCTTCTTCTGGTTCTTCTGCATCTCGGTGGCCGGCATCATGACCGGGGCCTTCTTCAGCGGGCGCGTGGCCGGCCGCGTGACGCGCACGCGTCAGGTGGGCATCGGCTTTGCCATCATGGCCGCCGCCACGGCGGCCAACCTCGCGCTGAACGCGGTGCTCGTGCCGCACGTGTCGTGGGCACTCCTCCCGGTGGGGCTGTATTCCTTCGGCTGGGCGCTGATGGTGCCGGCCGTCTCCCTCACCCTCATCGACCTCGTGCCGCACCGCCGCGGCATGGCCTCCTCCGTGCAGTCCTTCCTCGGTGCCGTGGCCAATGGTCTGGTGGCCGGGGTCGTGGCGCCGCTGCTCATGCACTCGCCGATGGCCCTGGCGTGGGGGTCGGCTGCGCTGATGGCAGCCGGGCTCGTCGCCTGGGTCTGGGTGCGCCCCCGGCTGCCCGTGCCGCTGCACTGAGGGGCCTGCCGACTCTGCCCCTCAGCGTCGGCGGGCCAGCGCCAGCAGCAGCGGCCACAGCCACAGGCTAGCGAACCAGCGCAGCACCCGCGCGGCCGAAACGGGGCGGGTCTCGTGGCGGGCCACCTTGGCGAACAGCACGCCTGCGCCGACCACCACATGCAGCAGCAGCAGGCCGTAGATCCCGGCGCGCCAGGCATAGGTGCCGCCGACGGCGTCACCGAGCCAGCGCCCAAGCAGCGCCGCGGCCGGCACCGACAACAGCAGCGCCAGGCCCACGCCTGCCAGGGCGTGGCGGAGTTTCCAGAGGGGATCGTTGTCCAGCATTTCGGGCGCGGGCGGCAGCAGGAGGCGAATCTAGCAGCCGGGCCCGGTGGTGGCTGGCGCAGGGCGAGGCCGGACTCGGGGGAATCCCGCAGGTCGACGATCCGTGTTCTCACAAACGAGTTGCAGACCGGTCCGCAAGTGCTTGGTTATGAACGGATTTCCGGTCCGGCGGGCTTCGCAAATCGCTTCTAAGTGATTGATTTGCCGTAATTTTTTACCGTTGCTTGCATTGACCCTGGGCGAAGTCCTCGGCTAAAGTGTCGGTTCGTGCAGGAAAGTGGGTTTTTGTGTCGGTCTTTGCGTTCAAGGGTGGCCCGGTTCTGACGCTGGATGGCAAGGGTCGCCTGACCGTGCCCGCGCGCTACCGGGAGCTCCTGATGTCGGCCGTGGACGGGCAGATGATGGTCAGCAAGAGCCATGTGCGCTGCCTGTCGCTGTTCCCCCGCCCGGTGTGGGACCAGTTCGAAGCCCGCCTCAACGCGTTACCAGCGTCGGCTGACGGCCTGCGCCGCCTGTACGTGGGCAGCGCCACCGAGGTGGCGATCGATTCCGGCTCGCGCGTGCTGCTGCCCCCTGAGCTGCGCGAGTGGGCGGCCCTGGAGCGCGAGGTGGTCTTCATGGGCATGGGTAACCGCTTCGAGCTCTGGGACAAGGCCCGCTACGACGCCCACGAGGCCCAGGTGCTGGCGCAGGACATGAGCGCGCAGCTCGATGGCCTGTTCATCGGATGAACGCCACGGCGGGCGCATGGCAGCACACCCCTGTCCTGCTGACCGAGGCCGTGGAGGCGCTCGTGACACAGCCTTCGGGCACCTACGTGGATGGCACATTCGGGCGCGGCGGGCATGCGCGGGCCATCCTGTTGCGCCTGGCGCCCCAGGGCCGGTTGATCGCCTTCGACCGCGACCCGCAGGCGGTGGCTGCGGCGCGAGCGCTGGACGACGCGCGCCTGAGCATCTGCCACGCGAGCTTCGCGCAGATGCAGCCCGAGCTGGCGGCCCGCGGCGTGACGCAACTCGACGGCGTGCTGCTGGACCTGGGTGTCAGCAGCCCGCAGATCGACAACCCGGCGCGCGGCTTCAGCTTCCGCTTCGATGCGCCGCTGGACATGCGGATGGACACCACGCGCGGGGAGACGGCCGCGCAGTTCCTGTTACGGGCCGACGAGCGTGAGATCGCCACCGTGATCCGCGACTACGGCGAGGAACGCTTCGCCGGGCCGGTGGCCCGGGCGATCGTGGTACGCCGCGCGGCGGGGCAGCCGGTGGCCACCACGCGCGAGCTCGCCGACGTGGTGGCGCGTGCGGTGCGCACGCGCGAGCCCGGGCAGGACCCCGCCACGCGCACCTTCCAGGCGCTGCGCATCGAGGTCAACGGCGAGCTCGACGCGCTGCAGCAGGGCCTGCAGGCGGCGCTGTCGCTGCTGGTTCCCGGGGGACGCCTGGCCGTGATCAGCTTCCATTCGCTGGAAGATCGGATCGTGAAGGCCTTCATCGCGCGCGAGAGCCGCGACGAGGTCGACCGCCGCGCACCCTTCGCCCCGCCGCGGCCGCTGCGGCTGCGTGCGCTGAGCCGCATCCGCCCTGGGCCGGCCGAGGTGGCGGCGAACGCACGCGCGCGCTCGGCGATCCTGCGCGTGGCCGAGCGCACGGAGGTGCCGGCGTGACGCGGCTGAACGTGCTGCTGTTCGTGCTCGTGCTGGGCAGCTGCATCGTGCTCGTGCGCACCACCTACGACGCGCGGCGCCTGTTCGCCGAGATCGACCGCGCGCGCAGCGAGGAGCGCGGCCTGGAGGTGGAGTTCCAGCGTCTGGACGCCGACCGCCGCGCCCAGGCCACGCACCTGCGCGTGGAACGCGTGGCACGTGAGAAGCTGCAGATGCGCAACGCCACCGCCGCCGTCACGCACTATGTGCCCGACACCGTCGCCTCGGGGGTGCGCCCATGAAGCGACCCGCCGTCAGCGCACGCGGCGTGAACTACGCCACCAGCCCGTTGCTGGCCAGCAAGACCCCGCCCTGGCGCTCGCGCTTCGTGGTGGCGATGATCGCCCTGGGTTTCCTCGCGCTCATCGGCCGCGCGGTATGGATCCAGGTGCTGAAGTCCGACTTCTACCTGAAGCAGGGCGAGAAGCGCTACACCCGCACGCTGAAGCTGCCGGCCAGCCGCGGCCGCATCCTCGACCGCCAAGGCATCGTGCTGGCCACCAGCGTGCCCACGCCCTCGGTGTGGGCGATCCCGCGCACCTTCGAGGCCGACGTGGAACAGCGCAAGGCGCTGTCGGGGCTGCTCGGCCTGTCCGCGGCCGAGTTGCAGGCACGCACCGACGGCGAAGGCGAGTTCGCCTGGCTGCGCCGGCAGGTCGACGAGTCGGTGTGGGAGCGCGTCAAGGCGCTGGGCATCAAGGGCGTGCACCAGGTGCCCGAGTTCCGCCGCAGCTACCCCGAGGGCGAGGCCGCTGCCCACGTGGTGGGCTTCACCGACATCGAGGAGAACGGGCAGGAGGGCATCGAGCTGGCCTTCCAGCAGCAGCTCGACGGCAAGCCGGGCTCGCGCACCGTCATCAGCGACCGCCTGGGCCGCGTCGTGGAGGACCTCGGCGAGCGGCTCGACCCCGTGCACGGGCGCGACATCACGCTGTCGCTGGACAGCAAGGTTCAGTTCTTCGCCTGGCAGCGCGTGCGCGACGCGGTGGTCGAGCACAACGCCAAGGGCGGCAGCTGCGTGGTGCTGGACGTGCAGACCGGCGAGGTGCTGGCCCTGGCCAACTACCCGAGCTTCAACCCCTCGCAGCGGCAGCACCTGAGCGGTGCGCAGCTGCGCAACCGTGCCCTGACCGACATCTTCGAGCCCGGCTCGACGATGAAGCCCTTCGTCATCGGCTGGGCGCTGGAGTCCGGCCGCGTCACGCCCGACACCGTGATCCAGACCGCACCGGGCCAGATCACCATCACCGGCTCCACGATCAAGGACGCGCATCCCCACGGCGCGCTGTCCGTGGCGCAGGTGGTGCAGAAGTCCAGCAACGTGGGCACCGTCAAGCTTGCGATGTCGATGAGCGCGCGCGAGATGTGGGAGCTGTATTCGCAGGTGGGCTTCGGCCAGAAGCCCCAGCTGGAGTTCCCGGGCGCCGTCACGGGGCGGCTGCGACCCTACAAGACGTGGCGTCCGATCGAGCAGGCGACGATGAGCTACGGCTATGGCCTGTCGGCCTCGCTGTTCCAGCTGGCGCACGCCTACACCGTCTTTGCCCGCGACGGCGAGCTCGTGCCGGTGTCGATGCTCAAGCGCGATCCGCGCCTCGGCGCACCGCAGGCCAAGGGCCCCGGGCCGACACCGGCAGCCGGCGTGCGCGTGCTGTCGCCGCGGACCGCGCAGCAGGTGCGCCAGATGCTGCAGATGGCCGCCGCGCCGGGCGGCACCGCTCCCAAGGCGCAGGCCATCGGCTACTCGGTGGGCGGCAAGACCGGCACGGCCCGCAAGCAGGATGGCAAGAACTACGCGGTCGGGAAGTACCGGGCCTGGTTCGTCGGTCTGGCGCCGGTGAGTTCCCCGCGCATCGTGGTGGCCGTGATGGTGGACGAACCGAGCAAGGGCGTGTTCTACGGTGGGGATGTGGCGGCCCCGGTGTTCTCGCAGGTGGTGCAGCAGACGCTGCGGATGATGAACGTCCCGCCGGACATCGAGGTCAAGCCGCAGATCGTGGTCAAGCCAGGTTCAGCCGAGCCGGAGAGCTTCTGACCATGCCCACTGTCCTGCACGACAGCCGCGAGGCCGCGCACTGGCTGGCCGCACGCTGCGCCGGGGTGCTGCGCACCGACAGCCGCGCCGTGCGGCCCGGGGATGTCTTCATTGCCTGGCCCGGCCGCACGCACGACGCGCGCGCCTTCGTCGCCCCGGCCCTGGCCGCCGGGGCGGCCGCCTGCCTCGTCGAGGCGCAGGGCATGGAAGACTTCGCGCTCGAAGACCCCCGGGTGGCCGCGCTGCCCGGCCTGAAGGCCGCCGTAGGCGAGGTGGCGGCTGCCTTCCTCGGCGACCCGGGTCGGCGCCTGCAGGTGGTGGCCGCCACGGGCACCAATGGCAAGACCTCCACCGTGTGGTGGGTGGCCCAGGCCCTGGGCCTGATCGGCCGCCGCTGTGGCGTGGTGGGCACCCTCGGCGTGGGAGAGCCGGGCGAGGCGTCCTTCCAGCCCACGGGGCTGACCACCCCCGACCCGGTCCTCATGCAGCAGGCGCTGCGCCGCTTTGCCGACGCCGGCTGCCAGGCCTGCGCACTGGAGGCGTCTTCCATCGGTCTGGTTGAACACCGCCTCGCCGGCACGCCCATCGAGGTGGCGGTGTTCACCAACCTCACCCGCGACCACCTCGACTACCACGGCACGATGGAGCAGTACTGGGCAGCCAAGCGGATGCTCTTTTCCTGGCCCGGACTGCGCGCGGCGGTGGTGAACGTGGACGACCCGGCCGGAGAGCGGCTGGCTGCCGAGCTGCAGGGCGGGCCGCTGGCGCTGTGGACCGTGGGCGCGCGTGCGCCCGCGACGCTGCAGGCGCGCCAGGCGCGGATCGTCGACGACGGCCTGGCCTTCGAGGTGACGGAAGGCCAGGCGCGCGCGGCCGTGCGCAGCCGGCTCATTGGCGACTACAACGTGCAGAACCTCCTGGGCGTGCTCGCCGTGTTGCGCGCGCTGGGCGTGCCGCTGGCCGAAGCCGCCGCGATCGTGCCGCAGCTGCAGCCGGTGCCCGGCCGCATGCAGCGCGTCGAGCTGCCCGCCGGCGCCCCCGGTCCGCAGGTGGTGGTCGACTACGCCCATACCCCCGATGCCCTGGAGAAGGTGCTGCTGTCGCTGCGCCCGCTGGCGGCCTCGCGCGGGGGCGACCTGTGGTGCGTCTTCGGCTGCGGCGGCGAGCGCGACACCACCAAGCGCCCGATCATGGGCGAGATCGCGGCGCGGCTGGCACGCCGGGTGGTCGTCACGAGCGACAACCCGCGCCGCGAGCCGCCAGCCGCGATCATCGGTGAGGTGCTGGCCGGCATCGACCCGCTTCAGCACCCTCACACCACCGTGCAGGCGGTGGAGGACCGGCGCGAGGCTATCGAGCTTGCCGTCACGCACGCCGCTGCGGCCGATGTTGTGCTGGTGGCCGGCAAGGGCCACGAGACCACCCAGGAGATCGGCACGCGGCTGCACGCCTTCTGCGACGCCACCGAGGCCGCCCGCGCGCTGCAGTCCAGGCTCGCCCACGCCCGCACGGAGGTGCCGGCATGATGACCCTGGCGCAGATGCAGCAGATGTTGCCGGGCTCCCACCTCGTCGGCCCGGCCGCCACGGTCGTGTCCCGCGTGCACAGCGACACCCGCTCGCTGCAGCCGGGCGACCTCTTCGTGGCGCTTCGAGGCGAGCGCTTCGACGCCCACGACTTCCTGGTGGCCGCGCGCCAGGCCGGCGCGGCGGCCGCGCTGGCCGAGCGCGGGCTGGCGGAGGCCGGCCTGCCGGGCCTGCAGGTGTCCGACGCCCTGCAGGCCCTGCAGACGCTGGCAGCGGCCTGGCGGCGACGCTTTCACCTGCCGCTGATCGCCGTGACCGGCAGCAACGGCAAGACCACCGTCACGCAGATGGTGGCCTCGATCCTGCACGCCTGGGTGGGCCCGGGCGCGTGCTCGACGCAAGGCAACCTGAACAACCACATCGGCCTGCCGCTGATGCTGCTGCGCCTGCGTCAGGACGACACGGCCTGGCACCGGGTGGCGGTGTTCGAGCTTGGCACCAACCAGGTTGGCGAGATCGCCACGCTGGCGCGGCTGGCCGCACCGACGATCGCCCTCGTGAACAACGCGCAGCGCGAACACCAGGAGTTCCTGCACGGGCTGCAGGCCGTGGCGCACGAGAACGGGGCGGTGCTGCAGGCGCTACCCGCCTCGGGCACGGCGGTGCTGCCGGCCCAGGACCCCTACCTGCCGCTGTGGCGCGAGATAGCCGGTGCGCGTCGGGTCTGGACCTTTGCCTGCGATGCCCCGGCCGACATCCGGGGCCATGCACGCTGGGAGAACGGCCGCTGGATGCTCGAGCTGCACACCCCACGCGGCGTGGCCGCCACGACGCTGGCCGCGCCCGGCGTGCACAACCTGCACAACGCATTGGCCGCGGCGGCCTGCGCGCTGGCCGCGGACGCCCCGCTGGCAGCCGTGTGCGAGGGCCTGGCCGCCTTCGAGCCGGTGGCCGGGCGTTCCCGCGTGCTGCCCGTGAACCTGCGCACCGGCGCCGCGACGCTCGTGGACGACAGCTACAACGCGAACCCCGACTCGGTGCTGGCCGCCATCGAGCTGCTCGCCGGGCTGCCTGGCCCGCACTGGCTTGTCCTGGGCGACATGGGGGAGGTGGGCGACCAGGGCCCGGCCTTCCACGCCGAGGTGGGGGCACGGGCGCGCGAGCGCGGCATCGAGCACCTGTGGTGTGCGGGCGCGCTGGGCGAGCACGCCGCGCGCGCCTTTGGCCCGTCCGCGCAGCGCTTTGCCGATGCGCCGGCACTGGCCCGCTGCCTGGCGCAGGCGCCGGCCGCGGCTTCCGTCCTCGTCAAGGGTTCGCGCTTCATGCAGATGGAGCAGGTGGTGCGCGCCTTGCAGGCCGAGTCGTCCGCGCACGCCGTTTCCCTGGCTCCTTCGGAGACTCCCGATGCTGCTTAGCCTGAGCCAGTGGCTGATGGCCCTGTATCCGGAGGACCTGAGCTTCCTGCGCGTCGTGCAGTACCTCACCTTCCGTGCCGTGCTGGCGGCCATGACGGCGCTGCTCATCGGCCTGGCCTTCGGCCCGTGGGTCATCCGCAAGCTCACCGAGATGAAGATCGGCCAGCCCATCCGCGAGTACGGCGTGCAGACGCACCTGGGCAAGCGCGGCACGCCCACGATGGGCGGTGTGCTGGTGCTCATCGGCATCGGTGCCTCCACCATCCTGTGGTTCGACTGGAGCAACCGCTTCGTGTGGGTGGTGGTGCTCGTCACCTTCGGCTTCGGTGCCATCGGCTGGGTCGACGACTGGCGCAAGGTCGTGCACAAGGACCCCGAGGGCATGCGCTCGCGCGAGAAGTTC
>JBMOGN010000044.1:0-19455 GCA_049318345.1 Rubrivivax sp.
CGGTAGATCGCGCCGGCGAAGTCGTCGCTGATGAGCAGCGAGCCGTCCTTCATCATCGCCGTATCCACCGGGCGGCCACGGTACACGCCGTTGCCGTCGAGCCAGCCCTCGGCGAAGACCTCGCTCTTGTCGGCGGTGCCGTCAGCCTTCAGCGACACGAAGTTGATCAGCGCGCCGGTGGCCTGGGTGCGGTTCCACGAGCCGTGCGAGGCCACGAAGATGCCGCCGCGGTACTTCGCCGGGAACATGCTGCCCGAGTAGAAGTTCATGCCCAGCTGCGCCTGGTGCGCCGGGAACTCCACCTGCGGGAAGATCGCGTTGGCCGGAGCGGGCATGTCCTTCAGGTCGGGCGCCGCGCCGGTGCCGGCGACCTTGAACTTCCCGTTCCAGTACGGGAAGCCAAAGTGCTCGCCGGCCTTGGTGGAGCGGTTCAGTTCGCCCGGGGGTACGTCGTCGCCCAGGCCGTCGACCTGGTTGTCGGTCCACCACAGCGAGCCGTCCTTGGGGTTGAAGTCCTGGCCCACGGAGTTGCGCGCGCCCTTGGCGAAGACCTCGCGGCCGCTGCCGTCGAAGGGATCCAGGCGGATGATGCCGCCGATGCCCAGGTTCTCGTACAGGGCGATCTTCTCCTTGGGCTGCACGTTGAAGGGCTGGCCGAGCGTGACGTACAGCTTCTTGTCCGGGCCGACGCGGCAGGTGCGCGCGCCGTGGTTGAAGCTCTCCTCCTCCACCGGGATGAGCTTGCCCTGGGGCACGACCTCGATCACGGCGACGTCCGGGCCTTCATAGAAGAACTCGGCGGCCGGGAAGTTCAGCACCCGGTTGTGCTCCACGACGATCAGGAAGCCGTCCTTCGTCCAGCACACCGCGTTCGGGTTGGTGAACTTCAGCGAGGGCGCGAAGCTCTTGACCTCGTCGGCCACGCCATCGCTGTTGCGATCGGTGACGGCCCACACGGAGGTCTTGCGCGTGCCCACGAAGAGCATGTTGGTGTTCGGGGCCACGGCCATGTGACGCGCATCGGGCACGACGGCGTACAGGTCGATCTTGAAGCCCGGGGGCAGCTTGATGTTCTTCAGGTTGGCGCGGATCGCGTCGGCGTTGCGGCCGGTCTGCGGCACCACCGGGATGTTCAGGTCTGTGGTGGCGACCTTGAACTGCTTGAGCTTTTCCAGGTTCTGCTGGGCCGCGGCTGGCAGCGCGACCGCGCAGGCCAGGGCCGCAGCAGCGGCCAGGCGGGCGGGAAGCAGGCGAGTCAGGGACATGGGGTTCATCTCCAGGGTTGTGGTTCGTGGAAGCGGGCGCCGGCGCGTGGCCGCACCAGGCCGGCTGTGTTTCCGCAAGGGCCGTACCACCCCGGGTACACCCTGAGGAGCCACCCTGCGCCGCGCAGGGGCCCACAGGTGGACAGGCCCGCGACCGCGTGGCGCGTCGTGTCCAGAAACGCTACATGGGTGTCGCGGCTGGACAGGGCGATGTCCCATATCGCTACAGGGGCATTGCCTTGCGCTCGGAATTCAGAATCCTGATACCGTGCGGCTCAAACAGAAAACAGACGGCAGCCGGAAGGTCGAATCCGCCCCGTCCGGCGCCGCACCACGGGCAGGAGACACCCGGGACATGAACGCAACCGACGAACGCCAGCGCCACGCGGTGGCCAGCGTGCTGCAGGCGCGTGGCGCCACGCTGCCCCCCGAAGGCCTGCCTGCGAGCGTGATCCTGGACAGCTGGGCGCGTTGCGTGCAGGCGGGTCTGGATCCGGCGGCTCAGCCGCGGCTGGAGGTGGTGGAAGCCGGCGACCTGCGCGCGCGCCAGGAGCGCGCGGCGATCGTGCGTCGCCTGGCGCAGGCCGAGCTCGAGACGCTGTCGCAGCAGATCGCGGGCTCGAACTTCCTGCTGGCCTTCGCCGACCAGGAAGGCGTGATCCTGGACCTGTACGCCGACAACCGCTTCCAGATGAGCGGCTCGGGCGCGGGCATCGTCGCAGGCAGCCGCTGGACGGAGGCGCTGTGCGGCACCAACGGGCTGGGCACCGCTCTGGCCACCGGGCACTCGGTGGCGGTGACGGGGCTGGAGCACTACTTCCTCGGGCTGGGCGACATCTCCTGCACGGCCACCCCGGTGCGCGACGCGCACGGTGCGGTGGTCGGGGTGCTGGACGCGTCCTCGTACTTCGAGTCGCGCCAGCGCCACACCCAGGCGCTGGTGCAGATGGCCGCCACGCACATCGAGAACGGGCTGCTGCTGCATCAGATGAGCGGCCACACGGTGCTGGCCATCCACCCGCGGGCGGAGTACCTGGGCACCCTGTCGGCGGGCCTGCTGGCCTTCGACGGCGCGGCGCGGCTGGTGGCGGCCAACGCCCGCGCGCGCACCCTGCTGGCGGGGCTGCAGGCCAGCCACGGCACGCCCTTCGAGGACCTCTTCGGCGAGCCCTACGAGCTGGCGGTGGCGCGGCTCGTCGTGGGCCAGGAGGTGCGCATGCGCGACAACCTGGGCAGCTCGCTCGTGGCGCGCGTGGTCGTGCGCCCGCCAGCGCGGCTGCTGCGCGGCGCCTCGCAGGCGGTGGCCGCTGCGCCCTCCCAGGTGCCCGCCGCGAGGGTGCCCGCGCCTGCCGGGCCCGAGCCGGGCTTCGTCTGCGAGGACGCCGCGCTGCGCCGGGCCTGCGCCCTGGTGCGCGAGGCCGTGCGCATGAAGGCGCCCGTGCTGCTGTCGGGCGAGACGGGCTGCGGCAAGGAGATGATGGCCCGCTATGCGCATGAGGCCAGCGGCCGGCGCGGGGCCTTCGTGGCCGTGAACTGCGGCGCGCTCACCGAGGAGCTCTTCGAGGCCGAGCTCTTCGGCCATGTGCCGGGCGCCTACACGGGTGCGCGGCGCGAGGGAGGGCCGGGGCTCATCGCCAGCGCCGACGGCGGCACGCTGCTGCTGGACGAGGTGCGCGAGCTGCCCCTGCCGCTGCAGGCCGCGCTGCTGCGCTTCCTGGACGACGGCATGGTGCGCCCGGTGGGTGGCACCGCCGCACGCCACGTGGATGTGCAGTTGCTGGCCGCCACCCACGCCTCGCTGGAGGAGGAAGTGGCGCAGCGGCGCTTCCGGGCCGACCTGCTGTACCGGCTGAACGTGGTGAAGGTGAGCCTGACGCCGCTGCGCGCACGCGAGGACTTCGCGCAGGCGGCCCACGGCGTGCTGGCCACGCTGGACAGTCAGGCGCGGCTGGACGACGCGGCGGTGCAGCGGCTGGCCGGCCACACCTGGCCGGGCAACTTCCGCGAGCTGCGCTCGGTGCTCACGCGCGCGCTCCTGGCGCGGCGGCAGGCCGGCGGCGCCCCGGTGCTCGGGCCCCTGGAGATCGACGAAGCGCTCGGGGCGCTCGGGGCGCTCGGGGGCATCGCCGCGGCGCACCCGGCGCGCGCTTCCACAGCCGTACCCGCATCCGCACCCGAAACCGAACCCGCCCGCGCGCCCGGCGCCCCCACCCTGCGGCACATCGCGGCCGACGCGGTGCGCCAGGAGTTCGCGCGCAGCGGCGGCAGCGTGAGCCTGACGGCGCGCCGCCTGGGCATCTCGCGCACCACGGTCTACCGCCACCTGCGCGAGCCCGCTGCGCAGCACCCGCCGCGCTGAACACGCTGATCACGCTGACCACGCCGAGGGCCGCCGCCCTCAGCCCTGCTCGGCGCGCAGCCGCTCCACGAGGAAGCGCGAGGCCTGCGTGATGTGGGTACGCGCCAGCGTCTCGGCGCGGCGCGCATCGCCCGCGGCGATGGCCTGCATGAGCTCGTCGTGCTGGTCCCAGATGTCGTGCGGGGTCTCGCGGCCGCGCGCGAGCACGGCACCCATCACGCGCTGGGTGAGCGTCCAGTGCGGGCGCAGGGCATCGGCGATGAAGGGGTTGCCCGAGAGCTCGTAGACGAACTCATGCAGGCGCAGGTCTGCGGCTGCCATGCGCGCGACCGACCCGCCAGCCACGGCGCGACGCCCGGCCTCGATGAGCGCGGGCCCATCGGCCGCGGCGCGCGCGGGGTTCGTCTCGGCGGCGCGGCGGGCGGCCAGCGCCTCCACCACGGCGCGCATGTCGTACATGTGCTGCACCTCGTGCGCGTCCAGCGGCGCCACCTCCAGGCCGCGGCCCGGGGCGTCGCGCAGCACGCCCAGGTTGCGCAGCAGCAGCAGCGCCTGCTGCACCGGCTGGCGCGAGACGCCCAGCGCCTGGGCGAGCTGCTCCTGGATCACCCGCTGACCGGCCACGAGGCGCCCGGCGGCGATCTCGCCGAGCACGGCATCGCGCACCTGTTCCACGAGATTGGGTTGCGCAACCAGAGCCTTCATGCGAACCAGTCTAGCCCAGGGATTGCCGGCACCGGGCCATTGCCTGACATCCATGCCGGGTCTATGCATTCTGTATTCAGAGTGCTACATTCCTGGCTCCACTGCGGAGCATCCCATGGCCGAACCCCATCGCAGCGTCGCCGAGATCGTGGCGCGCTTCCTCGTTGCGCGCGGCGTGAGCACCGTCTACGGGCTGCAGGGCGGCCACATCCAGCCGATCTGGGACTGGCTCGCACGCCTGGGCGTGCGCATCGTGGACGTGCGCCACGAGGGCGCGGCAGTGCACATGGCGCACGCGCAGGCCAACCTCTCGCCCTGCCCGCGCCGCACCCCCGGCGTGGCGATGGTCACGGCCGGCCCCGGCGTGACCAACTGCGTCACCTCGCTCGCGCACGCGCACCTGGAGCGCGCGCCGCTGCTGCTCATCGGCGGCTGCCCGCCGCGCCCGCAGGACGACCTCGGCCCGCTGCAGGGCATCGACCACGTGGCGCTGCTGGCGCCGGTGACGCGCCAGGCGCGCACGCTGCGCGTGGCCGAGCAGGTCGCCCGCGACCTGGACAAGGCCTGGGCGCTGGCGCAGGGCGACGGCGGCCCGCCCGGGCCGGTGTACGTGGAGATCCCCACCGACGTGCTGCGCGAGACGGTGCACCCGGCCTGCGCGCTCGAGGAGCACATGCGCCCCAGCGTGCGCCCACCCCAGGCGCCGGACGCCGGCCTGGTGCAGCAGGCCGCCGCGCTGCTGCGCGCCGCGCGCCGGCCGCTGGTGCTCACCGGGCGCGGGGCGGCGGCCTCGGCCGGCGCGGGCCCGGCGCTGGAGCGGCTGCTGCAGGTCAGCGGCGCGGTGGTGCTGGACACCCAGGAAAGCCGCGGCCTCGTGGACCCGGCCCACCCCGCCGTGGTGGGCGCGGTGCGATCGCGCGCCATGCAGGAGGCCGACCTCGTGCTCGTGGTCGGGCGCAAGCTCGACTACCAGCTCGCCTACGGCTCGCCCGCCGTCTTCGGTCAGGCGCGCTTCGTGCGCATCGCCGACCACGCCGACGAGCTGCGCGACAACCGCCGCGGCGAGGTGGAGCTGCTGGCCGACCCGGCTCTCGCGCTGGCCGCGCTGGCCGATGCGCTTGAGGCCGCCGCGGGCGCGCCTGCGGCGCAGGACCAGGCCTGGGCAGCCGCGCTGCGCGCCGAGCACCTGCGCCGCGCCGAGCGCCACGCGCAGGCGATGGCCACCGCGCCGGCCGGCGAGGACGGCCACATGCACCCCAACCGCATCTTCGACGCGCTGCGCCGCGTGCTCGAGCCCGACGCCATCACGGTGGCCGACGGCGGCGACTTGCTGAGCTTTGCGCGCATGGGGCTGGAGTCGCGCCACTACCTGGACGCCGGGGCCTTCGGCTGCCTGGGCGTGGGCACGCCCTGCGCGGTGGCCGCAGCGCTGCTGCACCCCGGCCGCCAGGTGGTGGCCGTCACCGGCGATGGTGCCTTCGGGCTGCACGCCATGGAGATCGACACCGCCCAGCGTCACGGCGCGCGCGCTGTCTTCATCGTCTCCAACAACGCCGCCTGGAACATCGAGCGCCTGGACCAGGAGATGAACTACGGGGGCCGCGTGGTGGGCACCACGCTGGACTGGAGCGACTACGCCGGCATGGCCCGCGCCTTCGGGCTGCACGCCGAGCGCGTGACCGACCCCGCGCGCCTGGAAGGCGCCATCCGCGACGCCCTGGCCCACGCGCCGGCGCTCATCGACGTGGTCACGACACGCCAGGCGCTGAGCTCGGACGCCGGCAAGGGCCTGGGCTGGGTGCCCGACCGCCAGGCGCTGACCGCCTGGGACGAGGCCGAGGCCAGGCGCCGCGCCTGAACCCCACCCCCACAGGAGGCACGCCTATGGGACCTTCCCCGACCCCGCCGCTGCTGACGCTGTCGCAGGCCGTGGCCACCCACGCGCGGCTGCAGCCGCGCAAGACGGCGCTGCGCGACTCGCGCCGCACCCTGGACTACGGCCAGTGGGACGAGCGCGCCACGCGCCTGGCGCAGGCGTTGCTGGGCCTGGGGCTGCGCCCGGGCGACCGGGTGGCGCTGCTGGCCTACAACCGCAGCGAGTGGCTGGAGATCTACACCGCGCTGGCGCGCGCCGGGCTGGTGGCCGTGCCGCTGAACTTCCGGCTGGCCAGCGCCGAGATCCTGTACATCGTGCAGCACTGCGAGGCCCGGGCGCTCATCGCCCAGGATGCCCTCCTGGGCGCGGTGGGCGCCGTCGGCGCCGTGCGAGAGGCCCTGCCCATCGAGGCCGGCCGCTTCGTGCGGCTGGCCGACTCGCCGCAGCCCGCGCCCGAGGGCTGGCTCGACTACGAGAGCCTGCTCGCGCAGGCACCGGGCCCAGGAACGGGGGCAGAGCCGATGCCCGAGGTGCGGCCGGGCGACCTCTTCGCCCTGATGTACACCTCCGGCACCACCGGGCGGCCCAAGGGCGCCATGCGCAGTCACGCCGGCAACGCGCTCATCGCGCTGGCCACGGCGCTGGAGTTCGGGCTGTCGCGGCAGGACACGGGGCTGCTCGTGATGCCGCTGTGCCACGCCAACTCGCTGTACTTCGGCGTCACCTTCGCCATGCTGGGCGCCACCATCGTGGTGGACGACCGCCCGAGCTTCGACCCGGCCGCGGTGCTGGGGCAACTCGCGCGCGAGCGCATCACCTTCACCTCGCTCGTGCCCACGCACTACGTGATGATGCTGGAGCTGCCCGAGGCGGTGAAGGCCGCGCACGACCTGGCCGCGGTGGGCAAGCTGCTCATCTCCTCGGCACCGGCGCGGCGCGAGACCAAGCTGGCGATCATGGAGCTCTTCCCGAACGGGCGCCTGTTCGAGCTCTATGGCTCCACCGAGGCCGGCTGGGTCACGGTGCTGCGGCCCGACGAGCAGCTCACCCACCTGGGCTCGGTGGGCCGGGAGTGGGCCGGCAGCGGCCCCATCCGGCTGCTGGACCCGCAGGGCCGGGAAGTGCCAGACGGCGAGGTGGGCGAGCTGCACTCGCTGACCTCCTACGTCTTCGACGGCTACTGGCGCGACCCGGACAAGACGCGCGAGGCCATGCGCGGGGCCTGGTGCTCGGTGGGCGACCTCGCGCGGCGCGACGCCGAGGGCTTCATCCACCTCGTGGACCGCAAGAGCAACATGATCATCAGCGGCGGGGAGAACATCTACCCCTCAGAAGTCGAGACGGTGCTGGCCGCCCACCCGGGCGTGCAGGAGGTGGCGGTGGTGGGCATGCCCGATGCACGCTGGGGCGAGTCGGTGCGGGCGGTGATCGTGCCGCGTGCCGGCCACACGCCGGACCCCGCCGACCTGGACGCCTGGTGCCGCGCCCGCATGGCCGGCTTCAAGCGCCCGCGCTCCTGGGCCTTCATCCCGGCGCACGACATGCCGCGCACGGCCACCGGCAAGATCCAGCACCGGCTGCTGCGCCAGCGCCAGATCGAGGCCGGCTGAGCCGGCGGCTCACTCCGACAGCACGATGCCGCGGGGCCCGCGCCTACAGGCGCCGGTGGGCCAGCGCAGGCAGCTGCGTGCGCACCTGCTGCAGCTGCGCCGCGTCGAGCTCGGCCAGTACCACGCCTTCGCCCTCTTCCTCGCGCTGCGCGAGCACGCGGCCCCAGGCGTCGACGATCATGCTGTGGCCCCAGGTGCGGCGGCCGTTCTCGTGCAGCCCGCCCTGCGCGCTGGCCACCACCAGGCACTGGTTTTCCACGGCGCGTGCACGCAGCAGCAGCTCCCAGTGCGCCTGGCCGGTGGTGTGGGTGAAGGCCGCGGGCACGCACATCAGGTCGCACGGCGCCTGGCCCGGCGCGCCCGCCAGGGCCCGGTACAGCTCGGGGAAGCGCACGTCGTAGCACACGCTCAAGCCCACGCGGTGGCCCCCGGCGGCGAAGCTCACCGGCTGCGCGCCGGCCTCCAGCACGCGGCCCTCGTCGTAGGACTCGCGCCCGTTGTCGAAGGCAAAGAGGTGGATCTTGTCGTAGCGCGCCACGCGCTCGCCTGCCGGGCCGTAGACGAGGCAGCTGTTGCGCACCCGGTCGCTGCGGCCGGGCACACGCAACGGCAGCGTGCCGCCCACCAACCACAGGCCGTGGCGCCGCGCCGCCTGCTCCAGGAAACGCTGGATGGGGCCGGCCACCGCGCCCGCGGCGTCATCCTCGGCCACCTCCAGCTTGTCGGTGTCGCGCCGGCCCATGAGGCAGAAGTACTCGGGTAGCACGACCAGCCGCGCGCCTGCGGCGGCGGCCTCGGCAACGAGGCGGCCCGCCGCCTCCAGGTTGCGCGCGACCTCGGGGGTCGAGACCATCTGCACCGCGGCGATCTTCATGCCCGCATTGTGCCGCCGCACGGCGCGAGAGTCCCTGTCCGCCGCTCAACCACGGCTTGTGGCTACGCTGGATCCCACAACAGCCCGAGGCGGACAGGGCGCGGGCCGCAGGTGCAGCCCGCCCCGCCCGACCCACGGCGACACGAGGGATACCCGATGACCACCGAGTCCAGCACCGCGCCCCGCGCGGTGGCCGAGACACCCGCCGCCGAAGCCGGCCACAGCCGCTTCGTGCAGCGCATCCGCCGGCGCTACGCCGCCGAGTTGCCGCTGCTCGAGCCCGGGCTGCCGGATACGGCGGCCATGGTGCGCACGCTGCAGGCGCTGCGCGAAAGCGGGCGCGACCTGCCGGCGGCGCTGCGCCTGACGCGCCAGCTCGTGCTGGAGCGGCTGGTGGTGCTGGACGTGGAGCAGCACGCCGAGCTCGAGGCCGTGACCGCGGTGATGACCACCCTGGCCGAGGTCACGCTGGAGGCCGCACTCGCGCACGCCCGCGCCGAAGCCGACGCGCGCCACGGCGTGCCGCGCGACGCGCAGGGCCGGCTCATCGACTTCTGGATCGTGGGCATGGGCAAGCTCGGCGCGCGCGAGCTCAACGTGTCCTCCGACATCGACCTCATCTACGTCTACGAGGACGCCGGCGAGACCGACGGGGCGGTGAAGGTCTCGGCGCACGAATACTTCTCGCTCGTGGCGCGGCAGCTGTACGCGCTCATCGGCGACGTCACCGACGACGGCTTCGTCTTCCGCGTGGACCTGGAGCTGCGGCCCAACGGGCGCTCCGGCCCGCCGGTGGTGAGCCTGCCGATGCTCGAGGAGTACTTCCTCGTGCAGGGCCGCGAGTGGGAGCGCTTCGCGTGGCTGAAGAGCCGCGTGGTGGCCCCGCGCGCGGCTGTCGAGAGCGGCCGCGCACTGGCGCTGCGTTCGCTCGTGGCCTCCTTCGTCTACCGGCGCTACCTCGACTACGGGGTCTTCGAGGGGCTGCGCCAGCTGCACCGCAAGATCCGCGAGGAGGCGCAGCGCCGCGCCGCCGGGCGCCCGGAGCGGGCCAACGACGTGAAGCTCTCGCGCGGGGGCATCCGCGAGATCGAGTTCATCGTGCAGCTCATGCTCGTGGCCCGCGGCGGGCAGTTTCCCGAGGTGCGCACGCGCTCCACGCGACGCGGGCTGCAACGCCTGGTGGCGCGCTCGCTCATGAAGCCGGCCACCGCCACGCGGCTGGACGAGGCCTATGTCTTCCTGCGCCGCCTGGAGCACCGCATCCAGTTCCTCGACGACCAGCAGACGCACCTGGTGCCCGGCGCCGACGAGGACCTGGACTGGATCGCACGCTCGCTGGACCTGCCGGGCAGCCGGCCCGAGGAGCGGGTGGGCGCGCTGCTGGCGCGCCTGGCCGAGGTGCGCGAGCTCGTGGCCGGGGAGTTCGACGCGCTGCTGCACGACGGCCAGGCACCCCCGCCGCCCTCGGCCTCGGGCGTGTGCCGCACCTGCGGCCTGGGGCCGCTGCCGCTGGACAGCGAGCTGCTCATCGAACACCTGCCCGAGCCGCTGGCCGAGCGCGTGCGCAGCTGGTGCGCGCAGCCGCGCGTGGCCGGCCTGCGCGACGAGACCAAGGTGCGCCTGGGGCGGCTGGTGCAGCGCGCCGAACTCGCCATCACCGAGCTGGAGTGCAGCACCGAGGCGGCGCTGCGCTTCATCGACTGGCTCGAGCCGCTGCTGCGCCGCGAGAGCTACCTGGCGCTGCTCGTGGAGCGCCCGGCGGTGCAGAAACGGCTGCTGCGGCTGCTGGGCCTGGCGCGCTGGCCGATGCAGTACCTCATGCGCCACCCGGGCGTGATCGACGAGCTCGCCGACGAGCGGCTGCTGCACGACCGCTTCGACCGCGAGGAATTCCTGCGCGACCTGGACGCGCGCCACGCGGCCTGGACACGCGCCGGCGAGGCCGACGAGGAGGCGCTGCTGGACACGCTGCGCCACGCCCACCACGCCGAGGTGTTCCGCACGCTCGTGCGCGACCTCGAGGGCCGGCTCACGGTGGAGGAGGTGGCCGACGATCTCTCGGCGCTGGCCGACGCGACGCTGGAGTCGGCGCTGCAGTGGTGCTGGGGCCTGTACCGCCAGCGCCACCGGCACCTGCCGGTCTTCGCCGTCATCGCCTACGGCAAGCTCGGCGGCAAGGAGCTCGGCTACGGCAGCGACCTGGACCTTGTCTTCCTCTACGACGACGCCGACGAGCCCGACCGCGACCGCGCGCAGGAGGTCTACGGCGGCTTCGTGCGCAAGCTCATCACCTGGCTGACCCTGCGCACCGCCGCGGGCGAGCTCTTCGACATCGACACCGCGCTGCGCCCGAACGGCAATTCCGGGCTGCTCGTGACCTCGCTGGAGTCCTTCGAGCGCTACCAGGACGGCCGCGGCAGCAACACCGCCTGGACCTGGGAGCACCAGGCGCTGACCCGCGCGCGCTTCTGCGCGGGCGACCGGCGCATCGCGCAGCGCTTCGACGCCGCGCGCGAGCGCGTGCTCACCGCGCCGCGCGAGCCCGGCGCCTTGCGCGAAGAGGTACGGGCCATGCGCGAGAAGGTGCGTGCCGCGCGCCCGGTGCCGGCCGGGCTCTTCGATGTCAAGCACAGCCCGGGCGGGATGATGGACGCGGAATTCGCGGTGCAGCTGCTCGTGCTGGCCCACGGCGCGCAGCACCGGCAGCTGCTGGACAACGCGGGCAACATCGCGCTGCTGCAGCGCGCGCAGGCCTGCGGGCTGCTGCCACCCGGCGCAGGGCAGGCCGCCGCTGACGCCTACCGCGAGCTGCGCCGCGCGCAGCACCGCGCCCGGCTGGACGAGCGGCCCACGCAGTTCGAGCTCGGCGCGCAAGCCGAGTCTGGCGGGCTCACGCTCGCGCCGGCGCGCGAGGCGGTGCTGCGTGTCTGGCAGCATGTCTTCACCTGATCGCGGCCGGCTCGACTGGGCGCTGCTGGCGCTGTCGGCCGTGGCGCTGAGCCTGTTGGCCCAGCTGCTGCCGCGCGAGCTGCTGCAGTGGGAACGCGCGCGGGCCTGGATCGAGCCGTGGCGCTGGTGGACGGCGGGCTTCGTCCACCACGGCCCCGCGCACCTGTGGATGAACATCGCGGCCTGCGTGGTGACGGGCCTGTTCGGACACCGGGCGGCGCAGGCCTGCGGCGAGGACAAGGACGAGGACAAGGCCGCCGCCGCGCGGCTGGCGCGGCGCTGGGCGGGATGCTGGCTGCTGGCCTGGCCGCTCACGCACCTGGGGCTGCTGGCCTGGCCGCAGCTCGACCCGCTTGCCCACTACGGCGGGCTGTCGGGGGTGCTGCACGCGGGGGTGGGCGTGGTGTGCGTGGGGCTGCTCGTCAACGCCCGCACGCGCTGGCCGCGCCTGGTGGGCGCCTTGGTGCTCGCCGGGCTGGCGGCCAAGATCGTCCTGGAGGAGCCGCTCGGGCCGGCCGTGCGGCCGCTGCCGGGCTGGGAGGTGGGGGTAGTGCCGCTGGCTCACGCCACGGGCGCGCTGGCGGGCCTGATCGTGGCGCTGCTGGCCGAGGGCCTGGCCCGGCGCCGCAGGCCCGGGACGACAATGGCGGGATGAGCCCCCTGCCCCTGCAGCGCCGAACGGCGCTGGACGCCCCGGCTGTGACGCTGCTCGTCGGCTGCTGCCTGATGTGGGGGCTCGGGCAGGTGGCGGCCAAGGTGGCGCTGGGCAGCATCCCGCCGCTGCTGCAGGCCGGGCTGCGCTCGGCGCTGTCGGTGCTGCTGCTGCTGGCGTGGTCGCAGGCGCGCGGCGTGCGCCTGTTCGAGCGCGACGGCTCGCTCGCCGCGGGGGTGCTGGCCGGCGTGCTCTTCGCCGGCGAATTCGCCTGCATCTTCCTGGGCCTGCAGCACACCTCGGCCTCGCGGCTGACGGTGTTCCTCTACACCGCCCCCTTCGTGGTGGCGCTGGGCATGCCCTTCGTGGCGCGCGGCGAGCGGCTGCGCCCGCTGCAGGCGGTGGGCCTCGTGGTGGCGTTCTCGGGCGTGGCGCTGGCCTACGCCGAAGGTTTTCAGCGCGCCACGGCCGGCCCGCTGCAGTGGCTGGGCGACGCGCTCGGGCTGGCTGCGGCCGTGCTGTGGGGCGCCACCACCCTGGTGGTGCGGGGCAGCCGGCTGTCGAGCCTGGCACCGGAGAAGACTCTCGCGTGGCAGCTCGCCGTCAGCGCCGTGCTGCTGGCCGGCGCCGGGGCGCTGGCCGGGGAGAGCTGGCCCGCGCGACTCGGCGCGCTGGCCGCAGGCGCCTTCGCCTTCCAGGTGGTGGTGATCTCCTTCGGCACCTTCCTCGTGTGGTTCTGGCTCGTGCGCCACTACCCGGCCACGCAGGTGGCCTCCTTCACGCTGCTCACGCCCATCGCCGGGCTGGCCTTCGGCGTCATCCTTCTGGGCGAGCCGCTCACGGCGCGGCTGCTGGGCGCGGCCGCCTCGGTGGCGGTGGGCATCTGGCTCGTGAACCGGCGCTGAGCCTCAGTCGGCACCCTGCCCCCATCCTCTCCACCCCTTCCACCCCCCTCCACCTCAGAAGAAAGACACCCATGATCACCCTGTGCGGCTTTCCTATCTCGAACTACTACAACAAGGTCAAGCTCGTGCTGCTTGAAAAGGGCCTGCCCTTCGAGGAAGAGCGGGTGCCGACCGGCTCGAAGGACGAGGCCGTGCTCGCCGCCTCGCCGCTGGGCAAGATCCCCTTCATCCGCACGCCGCAGGGCGCGCTGTGCGAGAGCCAGGTGATCGTGGACTGGCTGGAGGCGGCCTACCCCGAGCCCGCGCTCGTGCCGGCCGAGCCCTTCGCCGCGGCGAAGGTGCGCGAGCTCGCCACCTTCATCGACCTGCACCTGGAGCTCGTCGCACGCGAGCTCTACGGCCAGGCCTTCTTTGGCGGCACGGCCAGCGAGGCCACGCAGCAGCGCGTGAGGAAGCTGCTGGACAAGCACATCGAGGGCTTCAAGCGCCTGGCGAAGTTCGCGCCCTATGTGGCCGGCGACACCTTCACCCTGGCCGACTGCTCGGCCTTCGTGAGCCTGCCCCTGGTGGGCATGGCCACGAAGTCGGTGCTGGGCGAGGACCTGCTGGCCGCCCACGGGGTGGACTGGAAGGGCTACGTGAAGCTCGTGGGCGAGCGGCCCTCGGCCGCGCGCGTGATCGCCGACCGCAAGGCGGCGCCGCTGCCGGGGGCCTGACTCAGACCGTGGGACCGGCAGGCCGAGGCCGGGCCGAAGGGCGCGGTCAGGCCGCGCCGGGCTTCAGTGCAGCCGGAGCCTGACGGGCCAGCGCCACCGACAACTCCTTGCGATACCGGTTGAGCTCCTGCACGCTGGCAAAGCTGCGCTCGAACAGCAGCGACAGGTTGTGCAGGATGCGCTCCACCACCTTGCCCTCCCAGGCGGCGTCGAACTGGATCTGCTTGTCCAGCCAGCGCTCGAGCCAGGCGGGGTCGGGCAGGCGGCTCTGGATGGTGTCGCGCGGGAAGAGCTTCTCGCTCACGTGCAGGTTGGTCGGGTGCAGGGCCTGCGCGGTGCGCCGGGCACTGGCCATGAGCACGCCCACCTTGGCGAAGGCCGAGCGGGCCTCGTCGCCGAAGCGGGTCATGGCGCGCTTCATGTAGCGCAGGTAGGCCCCGCCGTGGCGCGCCTCGTCGCGGGCCAGGGTCTCGTAGATCGCCTTGATCACCGGCTCGGTGTGCCACTCCGCGGCGCGCCGGTACCAGTGGTTCAGCCGGATCTCGCCGCAGAAGTGCAGCATCAGCGTCTCCAGCGCCGGGGCCGGGTCGAACTCGAAGCGCACCTCGTGCAGCTCGGCCTCGGTGGGCACGAGATCGGGGCGGAAACGCCGCAGGTACTCCATCAGCACGAGCGAGTGCTTCTGCTCCTCGAAGAACCACACGCTCATGAAGGCGGAGAAGTCGCTGTCCTCGCGGTTGTCGCGCAGGAACATCTCGGTGGCCGGCAGCGCCGCCCACTCGGTGATGGCGTTCATCTTGATGGTGCGCGCCTGCTCGTCGCTGAGCAGGCTCGCGTCGAAGCTCGCCCACGGGATGTCGGTGTCCATGTTCCAGCGGACGGACTCGAGCTGCTTGAAGAGTTCGGGATAGAGCATGGGTACCACCGGACAGGCCGACGGCGGAATTCTATGTTCGCGCGCCCGACCCCCCCGAATACAAGGGTGAACGAGCAAATGTAGACTCTTGAGTTCAAATTGTGAACCGGTTAGTATTTCCTCCCATGCGTGCTCTCTGCCTTCGCCCGTGCAGCCTCCCGCGCCCTCGCGCCCGGGGGCACGCGCGTGTGCGCAGCCGCCCGGCGCGCTGCCTGCTTTTCCTGTCGCGTGGTCGGCCGGCGACGGCCGCAATCCCGGAGCGCGTCTCCTCCTCCCTCCCTCCCTCATTCGCTCAGGGGCGCCACGCGGCAGCTTTTCTTCAACCGGGCCGGCCCGCCGCCGGCGCCCGCCCATGAAGCGCCGCGTCGCGGTCGTCGGCTCGGGCATCTCCGGGCTGTCGGTGGCCTGGTCGCTCGCGGGCGAGGCCGAGGTCACCCTCTACGAGGCCGACCAGCACTTCGGCGGCCACGCCCACACGGTGGACATCCGCCTGGAGGGCGTGCGCCATGGGGTGGACACCGGTTTTCTGGTCTTCAACCACCGCACCTACCCGCTGCTGAAGAAGCTCTTCGAGGACCTGGCCGTGGACACGGCGCCCTCGGACATGTCGTTCTCGGTGCAGCACCGCGCCAGCGGCGTGGAGTGGAGCGGCACGAACCTGAACTCGGTCTTCGCGCAGCGCCGCAACCTGCTGCGCCCGGCGTTCCTGGGGATGCTGCGCGAGCTCATGCGCTTCAACCGCGTGTGCACCGACATCGCCGAGCGGGGCGTCGAGGAAGAGCTGTCGGAGTCGATCGGCGACTTCCTGGACCGCCAGGGCTTCGGTGCGGCCTTCCGCGACTGGTACTTCCTGCCGATGATCGGCTGCATCTGGTCGTGCCCGACCGACCAGATGCTGCGATTCCCCGTGGCCACGATGATCCGTTTCTGCCACAACCACGGGCTCATCCAGGTCAGCGACCGGCCGCAGTGGCACACGGTGCGCGGCGGCTCGCGCGAGTACGTCCGGCGCATGCTCGCCTCGATCCCCGATGCGCGGCTGGCCACCCCGGTGCGCGCCGTGCGCCGCCTGCCCGCCTCCAGCGGCGCCGCCGGCGTGATGGTGGCCACCGACCGCGGCGAGGAGCGCTTCGACGAGGTGGTGCTGGCCACCCACACCGATGTCAGCCTGGCGCTCTTGGCCGACGCCTCGGCCGAGGAGCGCCGCTGGCTCGGCGCGGTGCGCTACCAGCGCAACCACGCCGTGCTGCACACCGACGCCACGGTCATGCCCTCGCGGCAGCTGGCCTGGGCGGCCTGGAACTACGAGCGCGCGCCGGCGGCCGGCCAGGAGCAGGCCGCCGTGTGCCTGCACTACTGGATCAACCGGCTGCAGCCGCTGCCGTGGAAGACACCCGTGATCGTGTCGCTGAATCCGGCGCGCCCGATCAACCCCGAGCGCGTGATCGCGCGCTTCGACTACGACCACCCCATCTTCGACCTGGCCGCCATCCAGGCCCAGCGCGAGCTGGCCGCCTTCCAGGGCCACTCGCACATCTGGTTCTGTGGCGCCTGGACGCGCTACGGCTTCCACGAGGACGGTCTGAAGTCGGGGCTCGCGGTGGTGCAGGCGCTGCGCCAGCGCTGGGCCCACCAGGACGCCACGGCGCGCGCGGCATGAGCGCGCCAGCCGGCCCGCTCCTGGCCGTGGGCGAGGTGAGGCACGCTCGCCTGCGCCCGGTGCGCCACGCCTTCAGCTACCCCACCTTCTTCCTGCTGCTGCCCATGCGCGCGATGCGCGCGCACGGCGTGGGCGCACTCGCGCGCAACCGCTTCGGGCTGCTGGCCTTCCACGACGCCGACCACGGCGAGGGCGGCGCGGACGCGCTGGCCTGGCTGGAAGCGCTGCTCGCGCGCGAGGGCATCGACGACGCCCGCGGCGAGGTCTGGCTGCAGACCTACCCGCGCGTGCTGGGCTACACCTTCAAGCCCGTGAGCTTCTGGTACGCCCACCGCGACGACGGCAGCCTGGCCGCCGTGGTGGCCGAGGTGAACAACACCTTTGGCGAGCGCCACTGCTACCTGCTGACCGGCGAGGAGCTGGGCTGGGGCCGCGAGGTGAGCGCGCGCAAGGTCTTCCATGTCTCGCCCTTCTGCGCGGTGGGCGGGCACTACCGCTTCCGCTTCATGCGCACCCCGCGCCCACGGCCGGGGGAGGCGGCCGGCAGCGCGGCCGAGGCCGGCCGCGTGGTGGCCCGCGTGGACCACGACGATGACCACGGTCCGCTGCTGCAGACGAGCGTGTCGGGGCGCCTGGCGCCGCTGACGGCCGCCCGCGCGCGGCAGGCCTTCTTCGGCATGCCGATGATGACGCTCGCCGTGATCGTGCGCATCCACTGGCAGGCTTTGCACCTGTGGCTGAAGAAGGTGCCGTTCTTCCGCAAGCCCCAGGCCCCCGAGGGCCTGGTCACGCGCTGAGCGCGCCCGCCCTGCCTCCACCCTGCACGGGTCCCTCTCCGGAGCTCCCATGACGACCACCACCGCCCCGTCCCTGTCGCTGCCCGCCGGTGCTCCCGCGAGCGCGCGCCCGGTCTTCGCGCTGCTGCGCCAGCTCGGCACCGGCACGCTGCACATGCAGCTGCCCGACGGTTCGCAGGCGCGCTTCGGCAGCGGCGGCGAGCCACAGGCCGCACTGCGGCTGCACGACTGGCGTGTGTGCACCGCGGCGCTGCGCAGCGGCGACATCGGCTTTGCCGAGACCTTCATCGACGGCGGCTGGAGCACGCCCGACCTGCCCGCGCTGCTGCGCCTGTTCATTGCCAACCGCCAGGCCGTAGAGCAGGTGATCTACGGCTCGTGGTGGGGCGGGCTGCTGTACCGCATGCGCCACTTGCTGCAGCGCAACTCGCGCCGCGGCAGCCGGCGCAACATCCACGCGCACTACGACATCGGCAACGCGTTCTACCGCCTGTGGCTGGACCCGACGATGAACTACTCCAGCGCGCTGTTCGGTGCCGACCGCTCGCAGCCCATGGCCGCGGCGCAGCAGGCGAAGATCGCTCGCGCACTGGCCGAATGCGGCGTGACCGGGGAGAACGGCGCCGCCGCCGGCCCGCGCGTGCTGGAAATCGGCTGCGGCTGGGGCGCGCTGGCCGAGCAGGCCTGCGGCCTGGGCGCGCAGGTCACGGGCATCACGCTGTCCACCGAGCAGCTGGACTTCGCACGCGCACGCCTGGTCACCGCGGGCCTGGCCGAACGCGCCGAGCTGCGCCTGCAGGACTACCGCGATGTGGCCGACGCGCCCTTCGACGCGGTGGTCTCCATCGAGATGTTCGAGGCCGTCGGGCGCGAGTACTGGGGCAGCTTCTTCGAGACGGTGGCGCAGCGGCTGAAGCCCGGCGGGCGCGCCTGCATCCAGACCATCACCATCCGCGACGACCTCTTCGAGCGCTACACGCGCTCCACCGACTTCATCCAGCAGTACATCTTCCCCGGCGGCATGCTGCCCAGCGCGCAGGCCTTCCGCCTGGAGGCGGCGCGCGCCGGGCTGGTGGTGGAGCGCGAACTGGCCTTCGGCACCGACTACGCCGAGACGCTGCGCCGCTGGCGCGCACAGTTCCTCGCGCAGGACGCGCAGGTGCGCCGGCTCGGCTTCGACACCCGCTTCATGCGCATCTGGGAGTTCTACCTCGCCTACTGCGAGGCAGCCTTCGACACCGGCAACACCGACGTGGTGCAGTTCACCCTGCGCCACGCCTGAGCCTGCTCGGCTCCCTGCCCTTGCTTGCCCCCCGCCAGACTGCGATGACCGCCCCCGCCCCCCGCCGACGACACGCCCTGGCCTGGCTGGGAGCGGCCGGCTGCCTGCTGGCACCCGCGTGGACGGCGCCCGCGTGGGCGCAGGGTGCCGCGCTGCCCGAGCTCTCGGCCGAGTGGCCGCAGGCCCGCGTGCAGGGTCAGGGCCGGCTGCGCTTCCTGGGGCTGCACATCTACGACATCCGGCTGTGGACGCCGCAGCCCGGCGTCGGGCCGCAGGACTGGGCCACGCGGCCCATCGCGCTGGAGATCGAGTACGCGCGCGAGCTCGTGGGGCGGCTGATCGCCGAGCGCTCGCTTGAGGAGATGAAGCGCGCCGGCCCGATCCCGGCCGACGCCGCGCAGCGCTGGCTGGAGGCCATGCTGCAGTTCTTCCCCGATGTGAAGCCGGGCGACCGCATCGTGGGGGTGAACCGCCCCGACGGGCTCGTGCGCTTCTTCGTCAACGGCCGGCTGCGCGGGGAAAAGCGCGATGCGGAGTTCGCGCGCCGCTTCTTCGGCATCTGGCTCGCGCCCGAGACCTCCGAGCCGCGCCTGCGCGAGGCGCTGCTCGGCCGGCCATGAGCGCGCCCGGCCACCCTCGGCTCCTCCTCGCCCGGCTGCCCGCGCCAGGGAGCGCGCGGTGAGCGCGGCCGCCTGGCAGGGCGGCTGGCGGCAGGGCGTGCGCTATGGCGCCCTGGGGCTGCCACTGGCCTTCGTGGCGCTGCCGCTGTACGTGCAGCTGCCCAACCACTACGCCCGCGAGTTCGGTGTGCCCCTGGGCGTGCTCGGCGCGCTGCTGCTGGGCGCGCGGCTGCTGGACGCCGTGGCCGACCCGCTGATCGGCCGCTGGG
>JBMOGN010000045.1:0-19229 GCA_049318345.1 Rubrivivax sp.
TGCCCGCGGCATCGAATACGAACAGATGATCTGGCAGGCGGCCGTGGAATACCGGCGCATCTCGCGCGGGGTCGGCCGAGGCTCGCCCGTGGTGGTGCGCCAGCGCGTGACGGCCAAGGCCAAGCCCGGCGGCAAGCCGCGCGTGGCGGTGCGGGCCTTCCGCCTGCGCGGGCCGCACATCGGCATCGATTTCGCCGCGCCGATGGGCACCCCGGTCGTCTCGGTGGCAGACGGCGAGATCGTCTTTGCCGGCACCAAAGGGGGCTACGGCAATCTGCTCATCGTCCAGCACGGCACCGAGCTGACCACCTACTACGCCCACCTGTCCGCGTTCACCCCCGGCGTCGAGGAAGGCACGCGGGTGCGCCGTGGACAGGAGATCGGCCTGGTGGGCTCCACCGGGCACTCCACCGGCCCCCACCTGCACTTCGAGATCCGCAAGGCCGGCCAGTACATCAACCCGGCCGACCCCCAGCAGAGCCTGCCGGTCTGGGGCCTCAAGCCCGAGGAGCGCCAGGCCTTCCTGTCGCGGCTGCTGTGGGTCGAGGCGAGCCGCGAACAGGGCATGCTGCGCGCCGCACTCCTGCCCGGGTTGCCGCGCTCGACCCTGGCCTCCCGGGACATCGGTCCGCTGCTCGCGGACCGCCCGGCAGGTAACTGAGCGGCTGGCAGCCGCGCGCTGTCAGCCCTTGCCCGGCGTCGCCGCCGGTGCACCTTCGGCCGGCTTGGGCGTCTTCATCATCGTGCCGGTCATCGGGATGAAGAACACGCCCACGTCCTTGCGCGAGCTGACCTTGCCGTCGGCGTCCTTCGTGTAGATGAACAGGAACTGGCCGCGCTTGAAGGGCTGGCCGATCGGGATCAGCATGCGGCCGCCCGGGCGCAGCTGCTTGAACAGCGCCGGGGGCACGTACTGCGCCGCGCAGGTCACGATGATGATGTCGAAGCCGCCCTCGACCTCCGGCCAGCCGAAGAAGCCGTCGCCCACGCGGGAGCTCACGTTGTCGATGCCGATGGGCTTGAAGATGTCGCCCACTGCCTTGCCCAGGGGCTCGATGATCTCGATGGAGTACACCTTGCGCACGATGCGCGACAGCGCCGAGGCCTGGTAGCCCGAGCCGGTACCGATCTCCAGCACCACGTCGGTGGGCTTGGGCTGCGCGGCCTGCGTCATGTAGGCCTGGCCGAGGTAGTCGGACAGCGCCGAGCCGTAGCCGATAGCCCAGGGCTTGGCCTCGGCCTCGTAGGCGCCGGCCGCCATCGGGGTGCGCTCGGCGTAGTGGTAGTGGAAGTACTCGCGCGGCAGTTCGGAGAAGGCCTTGAGCACGGCCGGGTCAGCCTTGCCGAAGCGCTCGTCGAGGTAGCGGCGGATGCTCTTCATCGCGCTGTCCTTGCGCTTCTGGATCGCGTCGAAGGCCGCCGGCGTGATGTCGTGCGGCCGACCGCTGGCCTTCATGGCCGCGACATAGGCATCGCGGTTCCAGGCGGCAGCCGGCGCCGGGGTGGGGGCGGGCGCCTGCGCCAGCGCGGCACAACAGGCAGTGGCCGAGGCCAGCCAGGTCAGGAGCTTGGGGGTCATCGTCTCTCCAGTCGGGAATGCGAGGGGGATTCGGGATGGGGGAATCAGGCGGTCGAGGGGCGGGCCCTGCCGTCCAGCGGCAGGCTGCGCCACACCATCAGGTACAGCAGCATCGACAGCAGCAGCAGGATGCGGTTGCCCTGGCCCAGCGCCAGCAGGTAGGCCAGGGGTGAGGCCACCACCGAGAACGCGCCGTTCAGGCTCCAGGCCCAGGGCAGGAACTGCGGATTCGGCCGCAGCGCGGCCATGCCCAGGGCGAAGGGGAAGCCCAGTGCCACGCCCACCGGCGCGATGGCCAGCAGCAGGCAGGCTGCCTTCAGCCACTGCGGCCAGACCAGCGCGGCCTGCAGCGCCTCGCCGCCCGCCAGCCAGGCGATGCCGCAGAAGGCCAGGATCGTGAGGCAGGCGCCGCGCAGGCCGTGGCGAAGGGCCGACGCGTCGTCCTGGAAGCGGGCACTGAGGTAGCTGCCCGCACCCGAGAAACACAGCAGCCCGGCCAGGGTGAGCGAGAAGCCCAGCGTGCGGTCGTTCAGGAAGTAGGTGGCCTTCTCGATGAGGTAGATCTCGATGAACAGGAACCCGAGCCCCAGGCCCGCGAAGTACAGGATCGAGCGGCCGGCGATGCGCCAGTGCGTGCCCATCGTGCGGGGCCTGAACAGCGGCAGCGACAGCACCAGCAGGGCGATCACCACCGACTGCGCCAGCACCGCCAGGCTCACCATGGAGGCGATTTCCTCGCGCGGGATGAGGTCCACGCGTGCCAGCAGGCGGTCCAGTGCCGCGAGCCGCAGCACGGCGTTAGGGTGGGGGCGGTCCGAGGTGGCGGGCGACAGGTCCACCGTCCGCGGCCAGGGCTCCCCGCCCGGCAGCACGTAGGCCCGGATCTCCTCGGCCAGGGCATCCTGTTCCTGGCCCGCCGCGCTCGGGCGGACCTCCTCGAAGGACACCGGGGGCAGGTCGTTCCAGATGCGCGCGCCCTTGAGTTCGCGGCCGGCCAGGTAGGCCACGTCGAAGGAGCGCTCGTCGCACAGCCGCCGCAGGCTGTCCAGCCGCTGCGGCGTGAAGGGCTGCGGCGACAGCAGGATGCGAGCGTTCCAAGCCGAGCGGTACACCACCACGTGGGCTGCCGGGTCGGCCACCCCCGCGCGCCTGAGCGCCTCGCGTGCCGTGTTGACCAGGCGCACCGCGTAGACCGTGAACTCGCGGATCGACACCGGCACCGACACGATGCCGCCGGGCTCCAGCGCGCCCAGGTAGTCGGCCAGGCCCTCGGCGGTGAAGGAGTACTTGCTGATGTTGCTGGTGTCCTGGAAGTCCGACGCCAGGTCGATGAGATCGAAGCGCCCGCCCGCGCGCACGAAGGCCGAGGGCGCGTCGCCCAGCGGTCGCGCCTGCGGCGGCAGATCGGGGCGGTAGCGCACGATGAACTCGCGCACGGTGGGGTCCGGCTCGAGGGCCACCACCTCGCCGGCGCCCAGTTGCCGGGCCTCGTCCAGGCGAAAGCCCCCGCGCGTGCCCACCAGCAGCACGCGCGGCCGTTCACGGGCCAGCCGATAGGGCAGGGCGTCCAGCGAGGCGCCCAGGTAGCGCAGCTCGCCCGGTGCCTGGCGGGGCAGGGAGGTCAGCCGGTTGCCGTCTCCGTACAGGCCGTAGGTGGCCACAGGCTCCGCGCCGGCGAGCATGGCGTCGTTGTTGGACAGGTCGATGTCCAGGCGCTCGGTGAAGTTGTCCAGCACCTCGAAGACGCCGCGCGGTGAGATGAGGCGCTCTACGACCTTGCTGTCGGGCACGCGCAGCGGCGCCGAAATGGCCTTGTACTCGTTGTAGCCAGGCTGGGTCAGCCTGGGCAGGGCGACGATGGCCGCCACCGTCAGGGCCACCAGCAGCATGCGTGTGCGCAGCCGTCGCAGCAGCGGCCAGCCCGCCACCGCGAGGATCGCCAGCAGCACGCGCGGGAGCTCGAAGGGATGCACGAGGTGCATGAGGCCGATGGCCAGCAGCCCGGCCACCCCGGCGCCGACGAGGTCGGCGGCGTAGATCCTCGGGATCTGCGACTCGTAGGCGAGGAAGTACAGGCCGATGAACAGCCCGCCGAGGAAGAAGAAGGGGAACAGCGCGCCGTAGTAGGCGGCGATGTTCCACAGCTGCGCCTCTGCCGTGGCGCGGTTCTGCAGCGCCAGCGGGTTGAACTCGATGAGCGTGGTGGCCATGTAGCCGCCGGCCAGGCTGATGACGAGCAGGAAGGGCAGCACCGCGAGCACCGCGTCGGCCCGCGTCACCATCCAGTCCTTGGTCAGGTTCAGGGCCACGCCGCTGGCGGCGATGCCCACCATCGTGATCGAGATCACCCAGTAGCCGTATTCCGACCAGCTGACGATGGAGAACCAGCGCGTCAGCGCGATCTCGTAGCCCACCGAGACCAGCGAGACGAGGAACAGCGGCAGCAGCCGGGCGACGGCCTCGGGCCGGGCCAGGGGAGGAACGGCAGCCTGTGTCATCGCGTCGGCACTCCCGGCGCCGGCAGCCGGGCGATGAAGCCGTCCAGCAGCTGGTTGAAGCGCTCCGGCTCGTCGACGAAGAGCGCGTGGCCGGCCTCGTCGAAGGCCGCGGTTTCGATGCCGGGCTTGCGCGCGCGCACGAGCTCGGCCTGGCGCGAGAAGCGGGGCGTGTGGGCGTACAGCACCGGCTGCTCCACCGCATAGAGCGTCTCGCGCCAGAACTCGCGCGGCGTGGGCTGGCTCAGCAGCGCCACGCTGGCCTGCAGCGGCATGCGCAGCGCCGCCTCGGTGAGCTCGTCCAGCCAGGCTCGGGGCTGGGGCCGGCGGAACATGCCCTGCACGAAGGTGCTCACGGTCTCGCGCCGGCGGGCGCGCAGGCGCGGCAGGAAGGTCGACGGGCCGGCGGGCGGCGTGCCTTCTCCCACGGAGTTGTCCACGAGCACGAGGCCGGCGATGCGGTCGCAGGCTGCCGTGCCGCGCACGTCGTGCATCATGCGCAGCGACTCCAGCACGCCCAGCGACCAGCCCACGAGCACCACGCGCTCGCAGGAGGCCGCTGCCAGCAGCTCGGCCACGTCGGTGGCGCGGCGGGCGTAGTCGTAGCCGCCTGCCGCTACCGCCGAGCTTCCCTGGCCGCGCGGGTCGAAGGCCAGCACGCGCAGGCGGCCGGCCAGGTGCTCGACCTGCCGCGCCCAGATCCAGGCGGGCATGGTCCAACCCGGCACCAGCACCACGGTGGGCTGACCGGGCGCAGAGCGCCCGGCCTCGAGGTAGTGCAGCCGCACGCCGTCGCTGCTCGTGAGCCAGCGCGTGGCGGCACCCGCGGGCATCGGCGCGGCTGCCGCACCTGCCGGGACCATCGACACGAGGCCGCCCAGGGCGGCGTAACCGCTGCACGGTAACGCCGCCGCGGCGCCGAGCACCTGGCGGCGCGTGGGGCCCGCCACGCCGCGGCGCAGCCCGGGGGCCAGGGGAGGCATCCAGCCGCTCACTGTCAATGGGCCGTGATGCGGCGCCGGCGCACCGGCTTGGGCTCGGCCCCGCCCTCGGGCGCAGGCCCGAGCTCGGCGCCGGCTGCCGCCTCGGGGGCCGGCGTGGCAGCCGCCGCCTCGTCTTCCGCACCGGCCTGCTGACCGATCACGCGGGTGTAGGGCGACAGCGTCTGCACGAGCTGCGCGTAGATCTTCGGATTGCCGGCGATCACCTCGCGCTGGTGGAGGAAGTCCGCTTCGCCGGTGAAGTTGCCCACCAGGCCGCCGGCTTCCGTCACCAGCAGCGAGCCCGCTGCCACGTCCCAGGGCTGCAGCCCGGTCTCGAAGAAGCCGTCGTACCAGCCGGCGGCCACGTAGCACAGGTCCAGTGCAGCGGCGCCGGGCCGACGCACGCCCGCGCAGTGCTGCATGACCTCCTCGAACATCTTCAGGTAGCGCTTGAAGTTGTCGCCCTTGCGGAAGGGAAAGCCCGTGCCGATGAGTGCGTCGGCCATGCGCACCCGTTTGGACACCCGCAGCCGGCGGTCGTTGAGGTAGGCACCTCGCCCCTTGCTGGCGTAGAAGAGGTCGTTGCGGGCGGGGTCGTAGACGACGGCCTGCTCGACCTTGCCGCGGAAGGACAGGGCGATGGACACGGCGTACACCGGCAGCCCGTGGATGAAGTTCGTGGTGCCGTCCAGCGGGTCGATGATCCACAGGAAGTCGCTGTGGCGGGCGCCGCGCTCGCGCCCGGACTCCTCGGCCAGGATGGCGTGGCCCGGGTAGGCCTCCAGCAGCGTGGAGATGATGGCCTCCTCGGCCGCTCGGTCGACCTCGGTGACGAAGTCGTTGGTGCCCTTGGAGGTGACCTTCAGGACATCGATGTCCAGCGCGGCCCGGTTGATGATCGCCCCGGCTGCCCGTGCGGCTCGCACGGCGATGTTGAGCATGGGGTGCAGGGTCTGGGACATGCGGGCTTTCTGGCGGATGCGCGTCGATGCGGTCGCACCGTGGCTGCGGCAGGCGCAGCCGGACGGACTGCGGGGTTCCCGGGCGACGGTGACAAGGAGCGGGGGGCCACAATGCAGGCAGCCCGAACCCGGCATTTTACCGGGCGCCGCCCGCCTGTGCCCCGATGACCGCACCCGATCCGACCCGCTTCGTTCTCCTTCACACCAGCCAGGGCGGTAACGTGGGTGCTGCCGCGCGCGCGATGAAGGTCATGGGCTTCACCGACCTCGTTCTCGTGGCCCCGCGCTTCGAGGATGTGCTCGCGCGCGAGGAGACGCTGGCCTTTGCCAGTGGCGCCACCGATGTGCTGCAGGCCGCGCGCATCGTGCCCACCCTGGCACAGGCGCTGGACGGCATCACGCACGCCTGCGCCACCGCCATGACGCCGCGCGACTTCGGCCCGCCCACCTGGGCGCCGCGGGAGGGCCTGCCGCTGCTGGCCGCGCAGGGCCACCGCCTGGCCTTCGTCTTCGGCTCGGAGCGCTTTGGCCTGGCCAACGAGGATGTCTGGCGCTGCCACAGCGTCCTGAGCATTCCGACGCACCCCGACTACGGGTCGCTCAACCTCGCGCAGGCGGTGCAGCTCGTGGCCTACGAGTGGCGCCAGGCCCTGGGCGGCTACCCGGTGGTGCCCGCGACCCCGGCTGCCGATTGGGCCGACGCGCAGGCCGTGCAGGGCGCGCTCGCACACTGGGAGCAGACGCTGCAGGACATCGGCTTCCTCGACCCGCGCGCCCCGCGCAAGCTCATCCCGCGCCTGAACCAGCTCGTCAACCGCCTGGAGCTCACGCGCGAGGAGGTGCACATCCTGCGCGGGATCGCCCGCGCCGCCTCGCGAAAACCTTGAGCGCACGGCGGGTCGCTCCGCGCCGGGACCGCGCCGGGTGACGGGTGCAACCTACACTCTGTGCTCCAGCCCTTTCTCGCTCATTTCCGCCCCCGCCCCATGTTCAGCCGCCTGCGTGAAGACATCGCCTGCATCCGCGAGCGCGACCCGGCCGCGCGCTCGACCTGGGAGGTGCTGACCTGCTACCCTGGCCTGCACGCGCTCGTCCTGCACCGCTGGGCGCATGCCGCCTGGACGCGCGGTTTTCGCTGGCTGGGCCGCTTCATCTCGCACCTGGGGCGCATGCTCACCGGCATCGAGATCCATCCGGGTGCCCGCATCGGCCGGCGCGTCTTCATCGACCATGGCATGGGCGTGGTGATCGGCGAGACCGCCGAGGTCGGCGACGAGTGCACCATCTACCAGGGCGTGACGCTTGGCGGCACGAGCCTGGCCGCGGGCGCCAAGCGCCATCCCACGCTCGGGCGCGGCGTCATCGTCAGCGCCGGCGCCAAGGTGCTGGGGAGTTTCACGGTGGGCGATGGTGCGCGCGTCGGCAGCAATGCCGTGCTGCTGCAGGCGGTGCCGCCGGGCGCCACGGCCGTGGGCATCCCCGCGCGCATCGTGCAGGCCTCGGCCGATGCCCAGCGCGAGGTGGCGGCGGCCCGCATGGGCTTCTCGGCCTATGGGGTGACGCAGGGCGACGACCCGGTGTCCCTGGCCATGAAGGGGCTCATCGACAACGCCGCCGGCCACGAGCAGCAGATCGCCCTGTTGTGGCAGGCAATCGAGAAGCTCTCTGCGGGCTCGCGCGAACTGCCCGCGGGCGACTGTGTGCCCGAGGAGGCCAAGACACGCGAGCGCTTCGACGCCGACCGGCTTTCCCGGCTGGTGAAGTAGCCCCCTCGTCCTGTCCTCAGGCCCGGGGCGGACGCTGGGCCGACTTCGGCCGGAAGGCCCGGCACACCGTCTCGTCGGTCTCCAGGTAGGGCCCACCGATGAGGTCGATGCAGTACGGCACGGCGGCGAAGATCCCGTGCACCGGCGGGTTCGCTTCGGGCAGGCCCTGCAGCGTTTCGGCGATGGACTTCGGCTGCCCGGGCAGGTTGATGATCAGGCTCGAGCCGCGGATCACCGCGACCTGGCGCGAGAGGATCGCCGTGGGCACGAAGGCCAGGCTGATCTGGCGCATCTGTTCGCCGAAGCCCGGCATCACCCGGTGCGCCACGGCCAGCGTGGCCTCGGGCGTCACGTCCCGCGGGGCCGGCCCGGTCCCGCCAGTGGTCATCACGAGGTGGCAGCCCTCGTCGTCGACCAGCGCCCGCAACGCGGCCTCGATCTGCGGCTGCTCGTCGGGCACGAGCCGGGCGTGCCACTGCACCGGGTTGCGCAGCGCCCGGGTGAGCCAGTCCTTCAGGGCAGGAATGCCCTTGTCCTCGTAGACGCCGGTGGAAGCGCGGTCGCTGACCGACACCACGCCCACGCGGGCAGTATCGGGTGTATTCATGCCTGGAGACTCGAACGGATGAAGCGGAAGAGTTCGCGGAAGCTGCGTGCCTGGCGGGCAGCCGCGCCGCTGCCTTCCTCAGGCTTGGCCTGCACCCGGGCCGCGCGCACGAGGGTGCGAAGCTGCTGCAGGTCGCTGTCGGGATGTTCGCGGGCCCAGAGGGTGAGCGCATCGTCGCCGGCCAGCAGCTGCGCGCGCCAGGCTTCGGCCTGGTGCAGTTGCAGCGCGTCGCGGGCGCCGCCGAGGCGGGCCTGCGCCACGGCCTCGCGCAGCGGGGCGTCGTCCACCCCACGCATGAGCCGGCCGATGTACTGCATCTGCCGGCGCCGGCCCTCGTGCGAGCGGGTGCGCCGGTACTCGACCATCGCCTCGCGCAGCGCCTCGGACACCGGCAGCGCGGCGAAGGCGCCGTCGGGCAGCGCCACGAGCTCCGCGCCGAGGGTCTGCAGGTCTGCCGACTCCTTCTTGCGCTGCGTCTTGCTGGGCCGGCCGGCCTCGTCGAAGGGGGCGTCGGCCTCCCGGGCGGGGGTCCTTCCTGGGGCAGCGCGTCGAGGCATGCCGGGGATGATAATCGGCGCCCCGGGATCGACCCTTCCGCGCCACCGCACATGCCCTCTACCCGCACCCCCCACCCGGACGCCGCCAGGGCCGAGGCCGGATTCGCCTACTCCCGCGACACCTTCCGGCAGATCGTGGAGGACGTGCTGCGCATGGCCCGAGAGGCCGGGGCCACCGACGCCGCAGCGGAAGTGTCAGAGGGCTCGGGGCTGTCGGTGTCGGTGCGAAAGGGCGAGCTGGAGAACGTCGAGCGCAACCGCGACAAGTCGGTGGGCGTGACCGTCTTCGTCGGGCAGCGCCGTGGCAGCGCGAGCACCTCCGACTTCTCCGCTGCAGCGCTGCGTCAGACCGTGCATGCCGCCTTCGACATTGCCCGCGTCACGGCCGAGGACCCGGCCGCCGGCTTGCCCGATGCGCAGGACCTCGTCGATGTCCGTGAAGCCGGCGTCGACCTCGATCTCTTCCACCCCTGGGAGCTGGACGCCGCCGCCGCCGCCGAGCTCGCGCGCCGCTGCGAGCAGGCCGCCTTCGACACCGACCGGCGCATCACCAACTCCGAAGGCGCGGCCGTGTCGGCGCAGCAGTCGCACTTCTGGGCCGGCAACTCGCGCGGGTTCCGGGGCGGCTACCCGAGCTCGCGGCACGCGATCTCGGTGGCCCCGATCGCCGGGCGCGGGCGCCGGATGCAGCGCGACGCCTGGTACAGCTCCATGCGCGACCCCGCCGAGCTGTCCGGCCCCGAGGTCATCGGGCGCTATGCGGCGCAGCGTGCGCTGTCGCGCCTGGGCGCCGCCCGCGTGCCCACGGCGCAGGTGCCCGTGCTCTTCGAGGCGCCGGTGGCCGCGGGGTTGCTGGGCGGTTTCGTGCAGGCGGTCTCGGGGGGAGCGCTATACCGCCGCGCGAGTTTCCTGCTGGATTCGCTCGGCCAGCAGGTCTTCCCCGACCACGTGGACATCAGCGAGGATCCGCACGCCCTCAAAGGCAAGGGCAGCGCGCCGTTCGACGACGAGGGCGTGCGCACCCATGCGCGACAGGTCGTCGGCGCCGGGCGCGTGCAGGGCTACTTCCTGGGCAGCTACTCCGCCCGCAAGCTCGGCATGCGCACCACCGGCAACGCCGGCGGCTCGCACAACCTGTCGATGACCAGCCGCCAGACCGCTGCCGGCGACGACCTGGACGCCATGCTGCGCAAGCTGCACCGCGGGCTGTTCGTGACTGAGCTCATGGGGCAGGGCGTCAACCCCGTCACCGGCGACTATTCGCGCGGGGCCAGCGGCTTCTGGGTCGAGCGCGGGCGCATCGCGCATCCGGTGGAGGAGATCACCATCGCCGGCAACCTGCGCCAGATGTTTGCCGACATCACCGCAATCGGCGCGGACACCTACGCCATGGGCGCCAAGAGTGTCGGCTCGGTACTGGTGGCGCGCATGAAACTCGCCGGCGGATAAGGGTATACCCGAGCATTTGCCCCTGTCTGCGCGGGGGATAGTCCCGCTCCCCTGTCGAGGCGCGAACCACTAGAATCGCGCCCCGGTGCCCGCCCGGGCGTGCACGCTTGTGTATCCGGTTCCTTCCAACTTCAGGAGTTCTTCGATGGAACGTCGTTCATTCGTCCAAGGCGCAGGCCTGGCCGGTGTGCTGGCCGCAGGCGTGGCCCCCGCCGTCGTGCATGCGCAAGCCAACATCCGCTGGCGCCTGACCTCGGGCTTCCCCAAGCCGCTCGACACGATCTACGGCGCGGCCGAGGTCTTCGCCAAGAAGGTGTCGGAGATGACGGGTGGCAAGTTCCAGATCTCCGTGCACGCCGCCGGCGAGATCGTGCCCATGCCGGGCCTGGTCGATGCCGTGCAGGCCGGCACCGTGGAGATGGGCCACACCGCGCCCTACTACTACTTCGGCAAGGACGAGACCTTCGCCCTGGGCTGCGCCATCCCCTTCGGCCTGAACAGCCGCCAGATGAGCGCCTGGGTGTACGAGGGCAACGGCCTGAAGCTGATGCGCGAGTTCTACCGCACCTACAACATCATGAGCTTCCCCGGCGGCAACACCGGCGCGCAGATGGGTGGCTGGTTCCGCAAGGAGATCAAGACTGTCGCTGACCTGAAGGGCCTGAAGTTCCGCATCGGCGGCTTCGCCGGCCGGGTGATGGAGCGCCTGGGCGTGGTGCCGCAGAACATCCCCGGCGGCGAGATCTACCAGGCTCTGGAAAAGGGCACCGTGGACGCTGCCGAGTGGGTCGGCCCGTACGACGACCAGAAGCTGGGCTTCAACAAGGTTGCGCCGAACTACTACTACCCCGGGTTCTGGGAAGGCGGCCCGCAGCTGGACTTCTACGTCAACACGAAGGCCTACGACACCCTCTCGGCCGAGTACAAGGCGATCATCGAGAACGCCGCGGCCTACGCCCACGTGGACATGCAGGCCAAGTACGACGCCCGCAACCCGGCGGCGCTGCGCCAGCTGGTGGCTGGCGGCACCAAGCTGCATCGCTTCCCGAAGGACGTGATGGAGACCGCCTTCAAGGAAGGCATGGCGCTGTACTCCGAGCTGTCGGCAAAGAACCCGAACTGGAAGAAGGTCTACGAGGACTATTCCAAGTTCCGTTCCGAGCAGAACCTGTGGTTCCGCTTCGCCGAGGCGGGCTTCGACGACTTCATGCAGGCGCAGAAGCTCTGATCGAGTCTGCCGGGTGGCGCCTTCAGGCGCCACCCCGGCGCAAGACGAAGGGCCCGCGAAAGCGGGCCCTTTTTCGTTGACGGTGTGGAGTCGAGCGCGCTATTTCTTTGCGCCCGAGGCCGCCGCATCGCGCTCGGCGGCACGCTTGAAGACGTCCATCGGATCCTCTTCCTTGCGCGCGCCGTCGGCAGCCGGCTGGGGGGCTGCCTGTTCCAGCGCCTTGAGCGGGTCGGCCTGCTCGTCGCCGCGGCCGCCACCCATCTTCTTCAGGTCCTCATCGGCCTTCTTCAGGTCGAGCACCTGCGGCTTGTCCAGGAACACCGTGACGGTCTGCGGCACGAAGATCACGATCACCACCAGGATCAGCTGCATCACCACCCACGGGATCGCACCCAGGTAGATGTCCTTGGACTCGACCTTGCGCGGCAGCCCGCCGTTCTTGAACAGCGTATCGGCGATGCCCCGCAGGTAGAACAGCGCAAAGCCGAAGGGCGGGTGCATGAAGCTCGTCTGCATGTTCACGCAGATGAGCACCCCGAACCAGATCAGGTCGATGCCCAGCTTGTCGGCCACCGGCCCGAGAAGCGGCAGGATGATGAAGGCGATCTCGAAGAAGTCCAGGAAGAACGCCAGGAAGAAGATGAAGATGTTGACGACGATCAGGAAGCCCGTCTGGCCGCCCGGCAGGTTCGACAGCATGTGCTCGATCCAGCGCCCGCCGTCCACCCCCTGGAACACCAGGGAGAACACGCGCGAGCCGATGAGGATGAACACCACCATCGCCGTGAGCCGCATCGTGCCGAGCATCGCCTCCTTGGTCAGCGCCCAGCTCAGGCGCTTGTGGATGGCCGCCAGCACGAAGGCGCCCACCGCCCCCATGGCACCCGCCTCGGTGGGCGTGCACACCGCCGTGTTGATGCCCGGCAGGCCGCCCATGCTGCCCAGCACCAGGAAGATCAGCACCGCCGAGGGGATGATCCCGCGCAGGCACTTGGCCCACAGGGCCCAGCCCGACAGCGTGCGCGCCTCCTTGGGCACACCGGGCACGTAGTCGGGCCGGATGCGTGAAAGCAGGAAGGTGTACAGCGCGAAGATCAGGATCTGCAGGATCGACGGACCCCACGCGCCCTTGTACATGTCGCCCACCGACTTGCCGAGCTGGTCGGCCAGCACCACCAGCACGAGCGAGGGCGGCACCAGCTGCGTGATGGTGCCCGAGGCCGCCAGCACGCCCGTGGCGTAGCGCATGTTGTAGCCCCAGCGCATCATCACAGGCAGCGAGATCATGGCCATCGCGATCACCTGCCCGGCCACCGTGCCGGTGATCGCGCCCAGGATGAAGCCCACGATGATGACCGAGTAGCCCAGCCCGCCGCGCACCGGCCCGAAGAGCTGGCCCATGGAGTCGAGCATGTCCTCGGCCAGGCCGCATTTCTCCAGGATGGTCCCCATCATCGTGAAGAAGGGGATCGCCAGCAGCAGGTCGTTGGACAGGATGCCGAAGACGTTCAGCGGCAGCGCCGTCATGAAGGTGGCCGGGAACCACCCCATGTTCACGGCGAAGAAGCCGCAGGCCAGCCCGAGCGCGGCCAGCGAGAACGCCACCGGAAAGCCGATGAGCAGGATGATGATCAGCCCCGCGAACATCAGCGGGGCGAAGCTCTCCATGTTCATTGCAGCGGCCTCTCGTAGTGAAAGTCAGCCTCGTACTTGTGGGCCAGCCACGCCACGCGCTTGATGATCTCGGAGAGGCCCTGCAGGATGAGCAGCGAGAAGCCCAGAGGCAGCATGAGCATGGCCGGCCAGCGGATCAGGCCGCCGGCGTTGCTCGACATCTCGCCCGTGGCGTACATGCGCAGGAACAGCGGGAACGAGTAGTACACCATCACCGCCATCACCGGGATCAGGAACACGCACATCCCGATGAGGTCCAGGATGGCCTGGCCGCGGCCGCTCAGGCGCCCGTACAGCAGGTCCACCCGCACGTGCTCGTTGACGCGCAGCACCTGGGAGGCGCCCAGCATCACGCACACCGCGAACATGTACCACTGGATCTCGAGCATCCCGTTGGAGCTCTTGTCGAAGGCATAGCGCACCACCGCGTTGCCCGCGCTGATGAAGCACGACAGAAACACCGCCCACTTGGCAATGTCGCCGAAGCGATCGGTGAGGTAGTCGATGGCCCGGGAGAAGGCCAGCAAAGCATTCATGGGAGTCTCCTGCGGTCTGGCGGAAACGGACCGATCCGCCCGACGCGCGCGCAAGGCGGAAGTGTCGCACGGACACGCCTGCCGTGCCGGGCGGGCCTCAGCTCTGCATCGCCAGCATGTACAGCCGGGCCGAACGCGCGCCCGAGCGGCAGAACATCAGCAGCGGCCGGGGCAGCTCCCGCAGCAGCACGGCCATCTGCGCCGCCTCTTCGGGGGACTGGTAGGCGCCGGAAACCGGGAGGAACCGGTAGGCCAGCCCCGCTGCGAGGGCAGCGGCCTCGATGCGTTCGTTCGTGGGCTGGTCGGGACCGCCCTCGAAGTCGGGGCGGTTGTTGACGACGGCGCGGAAGCCCGCGCGGGCGGCCTCGATCATGGCGGCCTCGTCCAGCTGCCCGGCCACGAAGATGTCCGGGGCGATGGCGCTGGGGGTCAGGGGAGAGTTCATCGGGGTCACCTCCTGCAATTCACCGGGTCAGCGCCTGCTTGACCGCTGCGGACACCAGTCCCATCTCGGCCCGCCCGGCGAGCTGCTGACGGGCCGCTGCCATCACCCGGCCCATGTCTCCCGGCCCCGCGGCGCCGAGCGCGGCCACCAGGGCGCCGACCTGGGCCGCGATCTCCTCGGCACTCAGCCGCTCGGGCAGGTACTGCTGCAGCACGCGCACCTCGGCGGCTTCCTTGTCGACGAGGTCGGTGCGCCCGGCCTGCTCGAAGGCGGCGATGGAGTCCTTGCGCTGCTTGATCAGCTTGTCGACGATGGCCACCACCGCGGCATCGTCCAGGACGATGCGTTCGTCCACCTCGCGCTGCTTGCACGCGGCCAGCAGCATGCGGATCGTCGACAGGCGGTCTGCCTCCCGCGCCCGCATGGCGGCCTTCATGTCTTCCTGGATCCGTTCCTTCAGCGACATCCTGTCGGGCTCCCCGAAACGAAGAAGCCCGCGGCGGTCCCCCGCGCGGGCTTCGGATTCAAACCGATTCGTCGGTGCTCAGTACAGCTTCTTCGGAAGCTGCATGCTGCGCACGCGCTTGTAGTGACGCTTCACGGCGGCGGCCTTCTTGCGCTTGCGCTCGGCCGTGGGCTTCTCGTAGAACTCCCGCGCGCGCAGCTCGGTCAGCAGGCCCAGTTTCTCGATGGTCCGCTTGAAGCGGCGCAGCGCGACATCGAAGGGCTCGTTTTCCTTGACGCGGATCGTGGTCATGAGTGCGAAAGCTCTGAAAAAGGTGCAAAGACCGCGATTCTACTGCGAAATCGTCAGCATTGACAAGTTCAAGGGCCTCCGTAGACGAAAAGCCGCCAGGCGGCGAGCACCGAGCGGTCCCCGCACTGGAAAGTGGTCACGTTCAGCCCCCCGGTGCGCACCACCAGGCGCGGGCAGATGAGCCAGGACAGCCCCGGCAGGTGGATGAGCTTGACCTGGGTGATCTGCTCCACGGCCACCTCCTTGGGCCACAGCCAGGACTGGCGGATGTGGCGCCCGTCGAAGCTCGTGCGGCTGCGCAGGATGCCCACGTAGCCACAGGCCACCACCAGCAGCACCGCGCCCATGAAGAAGAGCCCGCCCGCACCGAAGCCGCGCCAGGAGCCCTGCAGCGCCCACTGTCCCATGGTGAGTGCCACCAGAGCCACCATGACCGTGGCCAGCACCCGCAGCGCCAGCGGGAACGACGGGCCCTCGACGACCTGCGGGGTGGCGCAGGAGTCGTCGGCGGGAGCGGGGTCAGGGGTCTCGTTCATGGCGGGCGCCGGATTCTAGGAGTTCGTCACGGAAGGCAGCGCGCCGACAACCGCCCGCGCGGCGCAGAATAGGGGCTTTCCTGCCTTGGACATGGACGACTCCTCCCACAAGGGTGCGCTGCCCTCAGACCCCGGGCCGGCCTGGCAGCATGCGGCCGCCGCCTGGCCCCTGGCCCTGGCGGCGGGGGGGCACCTGCTGGCCGTGAAGGACGCCCGATCGGGGCGCTACCTGGCCCTCGGCCCGGCGCTGGGCGCGATGCTCGGCGTGGACGAGGCAACTGCGCTGGGGCGCACCGACGCCGAAGTCTTCGGGCCGGTCCTGGCCGCCGCCTGGCGAGCGGCCGACCAGGCCGCACTCGACCGTGGCCAGCCGCTCATCAGCGACCACGCCTTCGAGTGGCAGGGACAGCGGCGCGAGTTCTGCGTCACGCGCCTGGCCTGGCAGCCTGGCGACTCGAACGCGCGCCTGCTGCTGAGCCACTGGGTGGATGTGCGTGAGCCGCGCCTGCAGGCCGAGCGCCTGCGCGAAGCCCTGGCGCAACTTGAGCGTGAGCGCCAGACGGTGGATGCGCTGCGCCGGCAGGCGGCAGCCGGCTCCGCGCTCACCGATGCCGTCTCCGGGCTGCCCGGGCCCGTGACCTTCCACGAGCAGCTGCGCCGCGAGTTCGACCTCTCGGCGCGGGAGTCGCGCGAGATGTCGCTCATCCTGCTGCAGGTCGACTCCGCCAGTTCGCCCGATCTGCCGATGGAGCACGCGGCGCTGGAGGAAGCCGCGCGCGAGATGGGCACCTGGCTGCGTGCCAGCACCCGGGCGATGGACGCCACGGCGCGCCTGGACGCCGGGCGCTACGCCATCCTCGTGTCCGGGGCGGGGCTGGCCATCGCGTCACGCCGCGCCGAGGCGCTTCGTGCGGCCCGCCCGGCGCCCGCGCCGCTGCAGCCGGGCGAGCAGGGGCGGCAGCCTTACGCGGTGAGCATGGGGGTGGCGAGCTATCCACTGAGTGCCGAATCGCCCGACCTGCTGCTGGCAGCGGCCCAGGCGGCGCTGGAGCGGGCGCGCCAGCGCGGCGGCAACCAGGTCTCGCTGGCCCCCATACCGCTGACGCCCGCACCGCAGTAGTGTCCGCCGCGGCACGGAGGCCGCATTCCTGAACCCTCAGCGAAGTTCAGGTGGGCGAGGTCAGCAAGGCTTCGGGTTCATCTGACGCGAGACGATCGCACCAGCTCCGCAATGTTCCAAGCCCTTGCTCAATGAGCATCGGTTCAAGGAAATAAAACCCCCGCCACCGCGACGGACGCGACCATTGTAGGCCGCCGCGCGCCGCCGTGGCACGGCCTCAGAGCAGGTGCCCGTCGGCGCCGAGCGCGGCGTCCAGGCGCCGGATCAGCGCGTCCAGATCGGGTTCGTCGGAGCGCTGCACGGTCTCGCCTGCCGGCTCGGTCGGCGCCGCGGCCGGTGCCGGCGCAGAAGCGGACGCCGAAGCGGGGCGCTGCTGGGCATGCTGGTAGGCGACATTGAGTGCGGCCAGTACCGCGATGCGCTCGCGTGCCTTCACCCGGCCGCCGTCACGGATGGCGCTCATCTCGCGGTCGACGGCCTCCACCGCGGCGCGCAACGGGGCCTCGCCGCCCTCCGGACAGCCCAGGACATAACCCTGGCCGAGGATCGTCACCTCGATCTGCTTCACGGCCCGCCCTCCGCGGCGCTGCCTTCGGCCGGCAGGCGTTCCAGAAGGGTGTCGACCCGCGCCCGCGCCGCCTGCAGCCGCGAGCGCAGGCTGTCGCGCTCGGCGGTGAGCGTGGCGACCTGCTGCGCCAGCAGGTCGTTCGTGCGCGTCAGTTCCTCGTGACGCAACAGGAGCCTGTCGACGCGGTCCGCGAGGTCATGCAGCTTGGACATCGTGTCGTGCTTGGCCGTACCGGTCGGACATTGTAGGGCTGGCGCCGGTCCGGGCGTTCAGCGGCGAGGCGCCGAGTCGCACCAGCGGCTGATGGCACAGACCTCGCAGCGCGGGCGCCGGGCCTGGCACACGTAGCGCCCGTGCAGGATGAGCCAGTGGTGGGCGTCGACCCGATAGGGCGCAGGCACCCGCCGCAGCAGCCCCTGCTCCACCTCCAGCGGGCTGCGCCCCGGGGCCAGGCCGGTGCGGTTGGCCACGCGGAAGATGTGCGTGTCCACCGCCATCGTCTCCTCCCCGAAGGCGCAGTTCAGCACGACATTGGCCGTCTTGCGTCCCACGCCGGGCAGCGCCTGCAGCGCCTCACGGTCGCGGGGCACCTGGCCGGCGTGCTGCGTCACCAGGATGCGGCAGGTCTCGTGCAGGTGCCTCGCCTTGGTGCGGTACAGGCCGATGGTGCGGATGTGCGCTTCGATGCCGGCCACCCCGAGCGCCAGCATGCTCGCGGGCGTCGGCGCCTGGGCGAAGAGGGTGCGGGTGGCCTTGTTGACGCTCACGTCGGTGGCCTGCGCCGACAGCAGCACCGCCGCGAGGAGCTCGAACACGCTGCTGTAGACGAGTTCGGTGGCCGGAGCCGGGTTGGCCGCGCGCAGCGTGGCAAACAAGGGTTCGATGGCGGCGGGCTTCATCGGGGCGGATTGTCGCGGCGCTCGCGTGCGCGCGCCAGCGCAGCCTCCACCACGGCGCGCTTGCGTTCCAGGGCGAGCGGGTCGGTGAGCGTGGAGGCGGCCTGCAGGTCGGCCAGCTTGGCGGCGGCGCGCGCGGCCAGGCGCTCGTCGTGCTCGACCCGCTCGCGCTGCAGCCGGGTCGCCCGCCAGTCGTGGCGCCCGCGCGCGTCCTGGGCCTGGCGCGCGCTCCAGGCGTTCCAGCCGGTGGCCTCGCCCGTGACGGGCACCAGCGCGATGCAGTCCACCGGGCAGGCCGGCACGCACAGCTCGCAGCCGGTGCAGTCGTCGTCGATGATGCTGTGCATGGCCTTCGGGGCGCCGACGATGCAGTCCACCGGGCAGGCCTTGATGCACAGGGTGCAGCCGATGCACCAGGCCTCGTCGATCACGGCCAGCAGCCGCGGACCTTCGTGGCCGTGCGCGGGGTCCAGCGGCTGCTCGGGCTGGCCGGTCAGAGCGGCCAGGCGCCGGATGCCCTCGGCCCCGCCCGGTGGGCAGCGGTTGATGGGCACCCCCTGCAGGGCGATGGCCTGGGCGTAGCTCCGGCAGTCGGGGTAGCCGCAGCGCGTGCACTGCGTCTGCGGCAGCAGCGCATCGACCTCCTGCGGCGAGACGCCGGTCAAGGCGGGTTCCTGCGCAGGTGGCGGCGCGGGTCGCCGGCTCAGGCCCGACGCCGACGCGGGCGCGCCGAGGTCAGTGGGGCGCCGTCGTACCGGCCGATGAAGTCGCGCACGCGCGGGTAGGCCAGGTCGCGCCAGCGGCGCCCGGAGAAGATGCCGTAGTGGCCGGCGCCCTCGACGTCGTAGTGGAACTGGTGCGAGGCGTCCACGCCCGTGCACAGGCCATGGGCTGCACGGGTCTGGCCGGCGCCGGAGATGTCGTCGAGCTCGCCCTCCACGGTGAGCAGGGCGGTGGTGCGAATGTCCTGCGGCCGCACGAGCTCGTCTGCCACCCGCCAGGTTCCATTGACCAGGGCGAAGTCCTGGAACACGGTCTTGATGGTGTCCAGGTAGTACTCGGCCGGCATGT